>NZ_HG322949.1:4110554-4147716 GCF_000723165.1 Janthinobacterium agaricidamnosum NBRC 102515 = DSM 9628 | reverse complement strand
AGTCAGGGTACCGATTCCCGCACTGTGCAGCATTTCTTAGACCTACTGATAAGCTGCAAAATGTAGATCAAAAATTCATTAGCAGTGGCGAACATATACCTCTATGTCAGATCGATAATTGCAAGACGATCACTGAACGAGGTACTCCAGTGTTGGAGTACAAGAAAATTCGAAAAACTTCGCTTTCTGGTGAGGCATTTGAATATTTATTCTCTGCTGAAAAAGTAGGGTCGCGGATAGTAAGTTATGAGGAATTGGCGGAGTTGTATGAGAAATTCAAAGTGGCATCTGATACTGATCACTTAATAATTCACGCGCAAGAATACTGATGCCGCCTCGTTGCAATGAGGTGGGATCAATCTTGCGATTCACTAATCGTAAAGACGATATTTTACTTTTTGATTTGCTGATTCCTGGGTCTTGTTTGCCAGGTAATTTAGTAGTTCTTCTAAAATAACAACTTCCATAAAATGGCCTGAACCTGCCTGTTCTAGGCGGTGAGTTGCTCCATAGAACACCCGCCTTACGCCCTGGTCATCTACCAAATAGGAGTGAATGGAAAATCCGTTCTTGACTTGAAGACTCGCTTTCCAACATACAATAAAGTCCACATGCTTCGCAAATTTAATGGATGCATCGAAATCTCTGAATAACGCATCTAGATCAAACTTGTATTCAAGGATTTTTGGCTCGGAATTATAAGGGAAATCGATAGCACTTGTTACGCCCAGCGGACAGGAGGCCGGGTGATATTGCACAGTGTCGTCAGAGTAGTTCATTTCTACCAAGGCATCATATCGTTCATTCACCTTCGACCCATAGAAGTTTATGCCACGAATAAGGCCTGCCCCGATAAGTTGGTGGTAGAGCGCAATTACATCCTGTTCCTCTTGAGGGGCAGAGATATAGCTTGTAGTTGGCCATGTTCCTGTGAGATTTAGGGGATGCTTGTCTCTCCAGTCCTCTTGGGCACGCTTCCACACATGTAATTCTTTGTCCGGTAATAGGGTAGGTATTGCTCCGGAATCTGGCTTTAGTAAATTTCGATAAGTAATAAATACGTTCGTGATCTTTTCAGCGATCTCTTCAGCTAATGCGCGCAATTCTGGTTGAAAAACTTTCCGCCCTAGGTCGGGATTGCCATCTTTAAAGTGAACAACGATATGTGCGTTTCGTTGATAACCTATGTATCGCTTAAGTGGAATTACCAGCAGCTCCCCTTGTGGCATCGAATCAGTCGCTAACTGTAAGCCGCCGCGTAGATATTTGAATCGCTCATTTACACCCAATTTTCTATTAAAAGCGTCAAATATATCTAATGTAGAGACAAAGCCGCCATAGACAGTGATGCAATGTTGTTCAATTAATGCCTTTTGTTCATCATTTAGTTTATCTAAACCTTTTTCTGATAATAAGGTTTTCGCATCCCAAAAGTCCCAGAGACATTCGATGTTTTTAAATCTGTCTGGAATGCGGGATGCTTTATGTGCTGGGTCCCCGTCGATAGATGAAAGAGCATCGCGAATACTACTTAGATCTACACTACGTACGCCGTCAATATCGTGAACGTAGAAATACTCCGGATTTACAATACTCGTGCCCGTCTGTGTTCCCGACCTGTCTGTAACGCTTATTTCTACCGTTGGCTTAAATTCAGAATCTTCGATATAAATACCACCGAGCGGCGTGAGAATACGTAAAAGGGTCATCCATTGCTCGGCATTCGTCGCACCGCACCAACCTAAGTCCTTAGGTTTCTCATTTGTCGAGCTGGTCAGCTTGATGAGGATAGAGGTTCCGCTTACTTGGCGATCCAGCCAGTCGCAGTTGAACGTTTTCAATTCCTCCAACTTAGGGCGTGGCACGAAATTATTTCCATCTTCTGCCCATTGGCGGCCCTGACGCAGAATCGCTGCACGACGCTCTCCCTCGCATTTAGTTTTAAGTTGCACATAATTGAACCCGTAAGCAAGGAAAGTTGCACCGACTCCTTTCTGTCCACGTAACCGCTCGCCTTTTTTGTAGGAGACGTTTGGGGTAAAGCAGTGTGCGAATTGCGTTGCCGTCATCCCTGTACCGTTATCGAGTACCTCGACTGTTTGCTCTTGTATGCTGATCTCGATCCGGATTTTAGGCATATAGGTGCTATCCAACCGCCATTGCTTTTCGCAAGCGTCTAACGCGTTCTGTATAGGCTCGCATAAGATATCGAAGAAACCTGTATACGACTTGAGTATATTAAGTACGTTCCCCTTAATAGCGGTTTCATAGATGTGGTTCGAGTTGGCACTGCCATTGGCATGCGATTCGAAGAAGCTAAGAGGATCGTATCCGTCAATAGATGTTGTATTCATGGCGCAAAGTGATGGCAGGCAAAAGTTCATCCTAGCATGCTGCTCACCAATGTTGCTACTTAAGAATACAATTTTTTCAAGCAACGCCTGGGGGCGATACAAGATGTGTCGGGCACAAGGAAGTTGGCTAGAGGACCAGAAATGGACCAGAAACAAAAAAGCCCACGAACCGAAATTCGTGGGCTTCCTTGATAATTCTTGGTAGGCCGTGCGGGATTCGAACCTGCGACCAACGGATTAAAAGTCCGCTGCTCTACCAGCTGAGCTAACGACCCAAAAATGTACTGCAACTACGGTAAATCTTTGCAGTAAAAAAATGGTTGCAAACCAAAGCTTGCAACCAGCTTTTATCTACTGCGGTATTCGTGGTAGGCCGTGCGGGATTCGAACCTGCGACCAACGGATTAAAAGTCCGCTGCTCTACCAGCTGAGCTAACGACCCGAAGAAGAAAGATTATAGGGCCAGTACGGCTTTCTGTCAAATGCCGCGCCGCACTTTTATGCCCGCCTTACTTTTTCGGCAGGCGTTCCTTGGCCGTTTGCGCGGCGTTGGAGTCAGGATAGCGCGAGATCAGCGCATCCAGCGTTTTCTTGGCGTTGGCCTTGTCTTTCAGCTCGGTATAGCAGCTGGCGATGTTGAGCATCGCGTCAGCGGCCTTCGGGCTGTCGGCGTAGTTCTTGACCACCAGCTGCTGCGCCGTGATCGCGCTCTTGCAGTCGCGCTGGGCGTAATAGGCGTTGCCCAGCCAGTATTGGGCATTGGCCGCGTAGGCTGAATCCGGGTAGCGCTTGACGAAGGTGTCGAGCGCGGTGGCGGCCGCCTTGTAGTCGCCGGACTTGAACACCGCCAGCGCCGCTTCATAGGAACTTTGCTCGGACACGCCGACCGCCGCTTGCTGGCCGTCGATGGTCACTTCGCGCGGTTCCAGCTTGCGCAGGCGGGCGTCCAGGTCGGTATAGAAATCTTTTTGGCGCTTTTGGGTGTTCGCCAGTTCATTCGCCAGCACCTCGATCTGGCCGCGCAGCTTGGCGATGTCTTGCAGCGTCTGTTCGCGCTGGTTGATCATGTCCAGCGTGATGGTCTTGTCGGCCTTGGTGTCGATGCGCGCATTCAGGTCGCGCGAGACGTTGTCCAACTTGCTGCGCAAATCCAGGATCGCCTTGCGCGCTTCATCATCGTCGAACAGCGCCGCGCCGGCGTGCAGGGGCAGACAGGCAAATGCGGCCATCAAGGCGGCGGCGAGGCCGGCTTTGGAAAATGTCATCATGGGTCGGGCTTTCAAAAGTTCGGCAAAATGTGAAAACGGGGCGGGACGCGGTATCCACCGCGCGCCGCCCCGCTATTATGCCTATGACTCGGCAAGCAGTGAATTAATAAACGATGTCGGCGCGGCGGTTTTCAGCCCAAGCCGCTTCGTTGCTGCCCGAAGCTTTTGGTTTTTCCTTGCCCAGCGATACGGCTTCAACCTGGCCATCCGACACGCCCAGCGCTACCAGCGACTTGCGCACGGCTTCAGCACGTTTTTGACCCAGGGCCAGGTTGTACTCTGCGCCGCCGCGTTCGTCGGTGTTACCTTGCACCAGGATCTTGCGTTGCTTGTGGCTGTTCAGGTAGCCGGAGTGGTTTTCCACGACCGATTTGTCGGCTTCGCGCACGACGTAGCTGTCGAAATCGAAGTAGACGCTGCGGTTAGCCAGTACGCCTTTTGGATCGTCCAGTGGATCGACCGAAGCCGTCACCACCGGGTTGACTTGACGGTTGTCGACGACTGGCGCCGGTGCGACTTTTTCCGGTGCTTTCTCGACCACTGGGGTTTCAGCCAGTTTGACTGGGGTGCTGCAAGCCGACACCAGTGCTGCGGTAGCGGCGATGAAGGCTAAACTTTTAAAGTTACTCATTTTTTCTCTCCTGGTCGTTGTGAAAGGGTATTACTTCATGAAAGGACCCCAGGTGGGCTCCTTGATGTTGCCTGCTTGCGTAGTCAAACGTTGCTTGACACGTCCGTCGACCGACACCACGGCCAGCGACTTGCGCTGTCCCAGTGTGGTCGCGTACATAATATATTTCCCGTTCGGCGAGAAACTTGGGGATTCGTCGTTGGTGCTATCCGACAGGCGCAATTCCTGGCCGCTAGCCAGATCCATTGCGTACAGTTGGAAGTTACCGTCACGACGGGAAATATATGCGAGTGTCTTGCCGTCCGATGCGATGCGCGGGCTGATGTTGTAGTTACCGCTGAACGTCACCCGCTTGGCGTCGCCGCCAGAGGTGCTCATGCGGTAAATCTGCGGCCCGCCGCTACGGTCGCTGGTGAAGTAAATGCTTTGTCCGTCGGCAGAGTATTGTGGTTCGGTGTCGATGCCGCTGCTATTGGAAATGCGGCGCAAGCCGCTGCCGTCGGCATTGACGGTATACACCTGGGTATGGCCGTCGCGCGACAGCGCCACCGCCAGGTGGTTGCCGTCAGGGCTCCACGACGGCGCCGAGTTGCTGCCTTTTTCATTGGCGATGATGGTGCGCGCCCGGGTGACCAGGTTTTGCACGTACACAATCGGCTTTTTCTTTTCAAACGACACATACGCCACTTTGGTGCCGTCAGGCGACCACGATGGCGAAATGATCGGCTCGTTCGAGCGCAGCGCGACCTGGATGCCTTCGCCATCGGCGTCTGCCACTTCCAGGTGGTATTCGCGGCCGCTCTGGGTGACGTAGGCGATGCGGGTGGCAAATGCGCCGCGGAAGCCGGTCAGCTTCTGGTAAATGTCGTCGGCAATTTTATGGGCCGACAGACGGGTGAATTGGGGCGCCGCGGCCTGGCCCAGCGCGGACAACTGGGCCGACTTGACGGTGTCGAGCAATTTGTAGCGGATGTCGAAACGGCCGTCGGCCAGCTGCTGCACGCTGCCGACCACCAGCGCGTCGGCGCCGCGCGATTTCCACTGGCCGTAATTGACGTCGGCGGTTTCCGAGATCGGGCCGTCGGTGTCGATCACCTTGAACGCGCCGCTGCGTTCCAGGTCGGCCTTGATGATGGCCGAGATTTGTTGCGGGGCCACCGATTCGTCGGCGAAGGCGGCGATCGCGATCGGAATCTG
This sequence comes from Janthinobacterium agaricidamnosum NBRC 102515 = DSM 9628, assembly GCF_000723165.1. Classification (NCBI taxonomy): domain Bacteria; kingdom Pseudomonadati; phylum Pseudomonadota; class Betaproteobacteria; order Burkholderiales; family Oxalobacteraceae; genus Janthinobacterium; species Janthinobacterium agaricidamnosum. The sequence continues at coordinate 4,142,266 of NZ_HG322949.1, read as the reverse complement.
GTTGCTGCCGATGCCGGAAATTTCAACCCGCAACTGGGCCTGCGCCGAACTGGCGACCAGCAGCAGCCCGGTGTAGATGACGAAGTGGTTCAGTTTTTTTATAGTAAACATCAAGGTTTGTCCTTTATATCGAATACTGCCTCAATTGAACGATCGACCGTACCGTCTTTTTTCTTCGGTAGCGGCGACGATTTGGCAATCGCGTTTTCAACCGCACTGTCGTAGGCGGCGATCCCGCTGCTTTTGATCTTTCGGACTGAAATAATTTCCCCAGTTGGCAATTGCTCGATCTTGTACACCGCGCGCTGTGCGCCCGGCACATCGGTGCTGCCGCTATACGCGATATTGCTCTTGATCTTGGCGGTAATGGCCGCGACATAGCCGCTGTCCGACCGCGGCGCCGTCGATTTGGCCGCCGTGCCGCTGGTGCCGGAACCGACTGCGCCAGTGATGCGGCTCATTTCGGCTTCGCGCGCCTTGTCGGCAGCCTTTTGCTCGGCTGCCGCGCGTTTGGCCTTGGCCGCCTTTTCCGCCGCCGCTTTTTTCTCGGCCGCTTCTTTTTCCGCCTTGGCTTCCGCTTCGGCTTCCGCCTTCGCTTCGGCTTTTTCCTTCTCTTTTTCCTTCGCCAGTTTGGCCGCCTTATCGGCTTTTTCCGCCTTTTCTTTTTCTTTCTGTTTTTCCAGCTTGTCCAGTTTATCCTGTTTTTCCTGCTGTTCCAGGCGTTGCTGTTCCTTGCGCTTTAATTCTTCCGCATGTTTCTCTTGCTCGGCCTTCAGTTTAGCCTTTTTGCGTTCCAGTGCGATATCCGCTTGTTTGGTCTCGGCCGGCGGCTCCACCGGCGCCGCTTGCGGCGGCGGTGGCGGCGGTGCTTCCACCGGTGTTGGCGGCGGCGTCGGGGCTGGCTCGGCTTCCACTGGCGGCGGCGCCGGCGGGGCGGCGGACTGGACTTTCAAATCCCATACTTCCGCTTCGACCGCGACCGGCTCGGTACTTTGCCACTGCACGCCTACCCACAAAAAAAAGAACAGGCCGGCATGCATCGCCGCCGCCAGGCCCAGTGCGGGCCAGCGGCTATTTTCTCGCGGAACCTCATAGGGGCCGTCGGCTGCATGGGCTTTTTTCGTCGTCTGCAAGGTGAAATCTTCGGCTTGAATGGTTACTTGGTGGCCAGGCCAACCCGGTTGATGCCCATCTTTTTCGCTTCCGAAATCAGCTGGATCACATCGTCGTATTTACTGTCCTTGTCGCCGGCTATCATCACCGGAAACTCGGGGTGGTCTTCATGCAGCACGCGCAGCTTGCGCAGCAGCGCGTCGCGGTTCGGCGCCGTTTCCGGCGCCAATTGGTCCTTGCCCTGCACGCCGATCGACAGCGCGCCGTTCGGCTTCAGCACCACCTGGATATAGTCGTCGGGCGGACGCGCGGTTTTTTCGGCATTCGGCAAGTTCACCACGCTCGGGTTGTTCGACGAAGGCATGACCATGAAAATGATCAGCAACACCAGCATCACGTCGATATACGGCACGACGTTGATTTCGGACTTGAACTTGCGGCCGCGGCCGCCGCGCATGCTGCTGGAAAATGAGGATGCCATCTGCGCTCCCGGTTAGCGCGACTGGCGCTGCAAGATGTTGGAAAATTCTTCGACGAAACTCTCGAAGCGGATAGCCAGGCGGTCGATGTCGTGCGAAAAGCGGTTGTACGCGACCACCGCTGGAATCGCGGCGAACAGGCCGATGGCGGTGGCGATCAGCGCTTCGGCAATGCCGGGCGCAACCGCCGCCAGCGTCGCTTGCTGCACGTTGGCCAGGCCGCGGAACGCGTTCATGATGCCCCAGACGGTGCCGAGCAAGCCGATGTAGGGCGAGACCGAGCCGACCGACGCCAGGAAGGCCAGGTGCGATTCGAGCACATCCATTTCGCGCTGGAACGCGGCGCGCATCGCGCGGCGGGCGCCGTCCAGCACCGCGCCGAGGTCCAGCGCTTCGCGCGAGCCGTAGGATGCCTTGCCTTTGATGAATTCGCCCATGCCGGCATCGAAGATGCGCGCCAGCGCGCCGCTCTGGGCGCGGTTGCCGCTGGCGTTCTGGTGCAGTGCGTGCAGGTTGCCGCCGGCCCAGAAACTGCGTTCAAACTCGATCGTCTGGCGCCGCGCCGCGCGCACCGCGAACATTTTGCGGAAGATATAGGTCCAGCTGGTCAGCGAAATGATGAACAGCAAGGCCATGATCAATTGCACGATCAAATGGGCATTGGTGATGAGCGCGAGGAAAGACAGATCTTGAGTGACGTTCATTGGCAGGCAATCGGTTGATTAATTCTGGCGGTAAATCGAACAATAGGGTGTTGCTGAGGCTGCTTGCCGGGACGGTGGTTTGCGGGGGCTTAATCCCTTGCATCCGTTTCCGGCACATAGGCACGCATGCGCGCCGCGACTTGTTCCGGCAAGGCGCGTGGGCGCAATGCCGAACTGACGCAGCCGATCTTGACGCGCGCCGTATTGAGCAGGCTGTCGCCGCACCATGCCTGCTGTGCGAACAGGATGGTGGCGCGTCCCAGCTTTTCTATGGTCAGCGTTAATGTCAAATCGTCGTCGAGTTTTGCGGGGGCATGATAGTCCGAGCTCAGGCTCTTGACAACCAGCATGGCGTCGTAATCCTCGCGCATTGCATGTCCACCTACTCCCAGCGCGCGCAGCCATTCGGTGCGGGCGCGCTCGAAAAATTTCAGATAGTTCGCGTGATACACAACGCCGCCAGCATCGGTGTCTTCATAATAGACACGGACGTTAAAAGTAAATACAGAAGGCATGTTTACTTTGCCAGTGGTGAGATTGAGCAACATTTTACGCGATTTTGTTATTGGTTGGACGCCTGCGAGGGACATTTATGCCCCGCATCGCCGCTCTTCGCAGAGCGCGCTTAGTTGTACTTTGTTGCACTTAATTTATACTTAAGAATGGCGAATAATCGGGCTGGCCACGCTTATATTAGTCTGCATTCGCATCCGGCGGCGTTTTTATTGCACGCCACGCATGACGCCGCGCCAGTAAAGCCGATGCGTTGCGATACGCCAAGCGCTGTAACATCCGCTTACGTTTCAGCCGGTGTTGCATGCCGCTGCGCTGCTGTTTCAGCCGCCACGCAGCCACGCAGCGCCAGCGATTATAGCCCTGGGATTGCTTGCCTTGCTCAAATCATATACTTAACATACAATTTGACTTCCATTACGTCTCACGTGACTGGCGAAAAGTTGGCATGATCGGCACACAGTGCACCGGATCTGCCGGCGAAAGGTGGGCACCCACCGGGGAACGTGAGATTTCATCAGCCGTTCGCCTGGGCAGCCAACGATGGAATCGTACGAAGAGGCTGCCTTTCTGTTTACCTTGGCTACCCTCATTCGATCCATACTGCACCAGTACTACAAGTTACTCTTATCGATTGGAGTTTTACATGTTTGCAAAAGATCACACCCTCGCTAACGTCGATCCGGAATTGTTGAGCGCCATCCAGAAGGAAAATGCCCGCCAGCATGACCATATCGAACTGATCGCGTCGGAAAACTATACCTCGCCAGCCGTAATGGAAGCGCAAGGTTCGCAACTGACCAATAAATACGCCGAAGGTTATCCAGGCAAGCGTTATTACGGCGGCTGCGAATACGTCGATATCGTCGAACAACTGGCGATCGACCGCGTCAAGGCATTGTTTGGCGCCGAAGCGGCCAACGTGCAACCGAATTCCGGCTCGCAAGCCAACCAGGGCGTGTTCTTCGCCATGCTGAAACCAGGCGACACCATCATGGGCATGTCGCTGGCCGAAGGCGGCCACTTGACCCACGGCATGGCCTTGAACATGTCCGGCAAATGGTTCGACGTCGTTTCGTACGGCCTGACCGCTGAAGAAGACATCGACTACGAAGCCATGGAGCGCCTGGCGCACGAGCGCAAGCCGAAGCTGATCATCGCCGGCGCATCGGCGTTCTCGAAGCACATCGACTTCGAACGTTTCGCCAAGGTCGCCAAGGCGGTCGGCGCTTACTTCATGGTCGACATGGCGCACTACGCGGGCCTGATCGCCGCCGGCGTCTATCCTAACCCGGTGCCGCACGCCGACTTCGTCACCTCGACCACGCACAAATCGTTGCGCGGCCCGCGCGGCGGCATCATCCTGATGAAGGCCGAGCACGAAAAAGCGATCAACTCGGCAATCTTCCCTGGCATCCAGGGCGGTCCGCTGATGCACGTCATCGCCGGCAAGGCCGTGGCGTTCAAGGAAGCGCAAAGCCCTGAGTTCGTCGCCTACCAGAAACAAGTGCTGGTCAATGCCGATGCACTGGCCAAGACCCTGATTGCGCGCGGCTTGCGCATCATTTCGGGCGGTACCCAATCGCACGTGATGCTGGTGGACTTGCGCGCCAAGAACCTGACCGGCAAGGAAGCGGAAGCGATCCTGGGCGCGGCGCACATCACCTGCAACAAGAACGGCATCCCGAACGATCCGCAAAAACCGTTCGTGACCTCCGGCATCCGCCTGGGCAGCCCGGCCATGACCACCCGTGGTTTCAAGGAAGCGGAAGCGATTCAAGTCGGTAACCTGATCGCCGACGTGCTGGACAACCCGCATGACGCAGCGACCATCGAGCGCGTCAAAGCGGCCGTCAAGGTATTGGCGGACGCGCATCCGGTCTACGCTTAAGCATGACTGACAGTCGGTTGCACGACCGGCTTTTGTATCGCTCGCGGGCGTCCTGCATGAAACTTTTGCCGGGCGCCCGCGCTCTATTTGTTGAACCAGTTTGTTGAAGCATCATCGGCCCCCATGAAATGTCCATTCTGCCACCACGGCGATACCCAGGTTCTCGATACGCGCGTATCCGAGGAAGGCGATGCCATACGCCGCCGGCGCCGCTGCGGCAAATGCGACAAGCGTTTCACGACCTACGAACGGATTGAACTTGTCATGCCGTTCGTCGTCAAAAAGAATGGCAGCCGGACGGAGTTCGCTGCGGCTAAGTTGCGTGGCAGCCTGATGCTGGCCTTGCGCAAGCGTCCCGTCGCGGCAGCCTCGGTCGATACGGCGATCGCGTCGATCGAAGAAAAATTGCTGACCAGCGGCCAGCGCGAAGTCGATTCCCATTACATCGGCGAATTGGTGATGCAGGAATTGAAGTTGCTGGACAAGATCGCCTATATCCGTTTTGCATCGGTGTACAAAAATTTCGAAGACCTGGCCGAGTTCCAGGATGCGATCGCCGAAGTGGGCCATCCGCGCAAGCCCTGACAGATCGTTTCTGCTGGTTTCTGCTGTATCCCGGCGCTGACTTATCGCTGCTGCGTGTGATTTGCCACGCGCACATTACATGTCTGCATGCAATAGCGCAGCGCAACTTCTGTCGATCTTTTGTTATCCAGGTCCGGCTTTTTACGCCAGGCTTGAGATTTCTCATGCCCGAGTCCGGGTGCGCTGCTACCTTTTAGCTGCGCCGTACAAAAATCCGGGGAACTTTTCTGGCAAGCACGGCCCAAGCTGATTTGCGGAGGTGTGCCATGCCGGATGACGGCGCTCGCGGGATGCATCGGATGGACGAAGATGCCGGTTACACCATCATCGAAGTGCTGGTGGCGATACTGGTGCTGGCGCTGGGGCTGATCGGCGGCGCCGCGATGCAATTGACTGCCTTGCGCACGCGCCACCAGTCCGCCTTGCTGTCGCACGCGGTGCAACTGGCGTCCGGCATGGCCGACCGGATGCGCCTCAACGCCGCGCAAATGCGGCTCGACGACGCCGGCAATCCCTATCTGAACCAGCATTACGACAGCGCCGTCGACGGCGAACCGGCGCCGCCCGGACAACTGTGCCTGGGGGCGTCCGCCTGCGACGAGGCACAGCTGGCGCGCTTCGACCTGTATGAATTAAAACAGCAATTGCATCGTGTATTGCCGGGCGGGCGGCTGGCGATCTGCCGCGATACGCGCCTGTGGGACAAAGGACGCAAGGGTTATGGCTGGAGTTGCAGCGGCGCCGCGGATGCCCCGGTGGTGATCAAGCTGGGCTGGCGCGGCAAGAACCCGGATGGTTCGCCGGCCATCGATGTGACGCGCGAGTACACGCCCGGTGTGGTGCTGGCCCTGGCGGGGGAGGCAAAATGAGCGCCGGCAAGCACACTGGCGGCTGGACCGTGGTCGAGTTGCTGATTTCGCTGGCGACAGGATTGCTGGTGATGCTGGCCGCCAGCGCCTTGCTGATATCGACCAATGGCAATTACCTGAACCAGGCCGAGGCGGCCCGGCTCGACGATAGCGGACGATATGCGCTGGACACCATCAGCCGCGCCGTGCGCCAGAGCGCCTTTGTCAATTGGGACAGCAGCGAAGCGCCGGTCGGCACCCAGCCTGACGACAGCGCCAGCATCGGCGGCCTCGACGCGCGCGGCATCAGTAAAGGCAGCCATGGCATCGGGACGCCGCTGGCCAGTTCGGTGAATGGCAGCGACGTGCTGGCCGTGCGTTATTTCGGCGCCGGCATCAAAGGCGAGGGCGACGGTTCGGTGATCAATTGCGCCGGCTTTGGCGTCGGCGCGGCGCAGACCGAAGCGGAGCGCGGCTGGAGCATTTTTTATGTCGCGCCGGACAGCGCCGGCGAGGCCGAATTGCGCTGCAAATATCGCGGTGACAAAAGCTGGGGCGCCGACGCCATCGTGCGCGGTATCGATACCTTCCAGGTGTTATACGGACTCGACAGCGACGATCCGGCCGACGGCGTCGTCAATCGCTACGTGAACGCCAGCGCCATCGATGCGCTCGACGACAAGCTGGCGTTGAGCGGCGTCGATACGGCGGCCAGGGCGCGCGATAAAAACCGCAAGACGCACTGGAAGCGGGTGGTCAGCATCAAGATCGCCTTGCTGCTGCATGGCGAGCGCGGCTCGCGGCAAGGCAGTGTGCCGGGACACTACGATTTATTCGGCAAGGAGTATGCCGACCTGTATGGCGGCATGGACCCGGGGACGCGCATCGATGAGGAAAGGTTGCCGCTTCCCATGCGGCAACGCGCACGCCATCTGGTGGTGGCCACCATCCTGTTGCGCAATCCGCCGGGCTAAGAGCTTATCCCGGTAGCGAGCGTCGTCTGCTGGCAGCGCATCGGCAGCGCGGACCAGGCGTGAGGAGCAAGCGTGGCGCGCCACGCGACGACGATCAACGCAGTCCCCGCTACGGAGGGGCGCCCGAAGAGGACGTATTCATCTACTGGGATAGGCTCTAAGCAGGTCGTGGCAAATGAATGTGAATTTATCAAGAACAGAACCGGATGTGCTGCAAGGCGCCTGCTGCGGGGCGCCGCGTATGGAAGTCAAAAATCGCAATAATTTATTAAGACCTACTTACCCGCTGGAGAAAAAAGTGCGCCCCGCCCGTCACGATCATGTTTGTCGGCAGCGCGGCGTGGCGCTGGTGTTTTCCTTGTTCGTGCTGATCGCGGTATTGCTGATGGGTGCGTCGGCGGCGCAATTGGCGTTACAGGGGGAAAAGGCGGCGCGCGGCGAGCGCGACCGGCAGATTGCCTTGCAAGCGGCGGAGGAAGCGTTGATGGATGCGGAAAACGATATCGAAGGCAGGTCCGCCAAGGGGGGACGCGGCGCGCTGTTTGCGCCCGATAGCGCGCTGGCGTTTGTCGACGGTTGCGGCAGCGGAGCCGGCAGCGCCAATCTGGGCCTGTGCCTGCGCGCCGCCGATGGCGAGCCGCCGGTATGGCAACGCATCGATTTCGCGGACGAGAGCGGCGATATCAAATCCGTGCCTTACGGAAAATTCACCGGCGCGACCATGCCGACCGGCGCAGGTTTTCAACCGTTCAAACTGCCGCGCTACATCATCGAACTGGTGCCTTACCACCGCGAGGGCGAGGAAGCGGGCCTGGAGCCCAGTTATTGTTACCGGGTCACGGCGGTTGGATTCGGTGCGCGTAGCAGCAGCCAGGTGGTGCTGCAAAGTTTTTATCGCAAGCACACCGCGCATGGAGTGGCCAAATGAAACGTTGTTCACTGTGCCTCTTTGCAAGCTTTCTGTTCAGTTCTTGGGCGATGCCGGCGGCTGCCGCCACGCCACCGGTCGACATCGCCGCCATCCCGCCGGGCTTGCCAGCCAGCCGCGTGCCGCCGAATCTGCTGATCGACCTGTCGCTGACGCATGCGGCGGTTGCGGCGGCGTATCCCGGTGCTGACGATTACGACCGCGGCAAGGAATATCTCGGCTACTTTAATGCCGCCATGTGTTATCGCTACCCGATGAAACACCGGGCTGGAAGTGCAGTCAAGGAACCGGACCTGGCCGACGCGACCGCTTACTTTTCGATCGCGGGTCCGGCCGACGCGCTGCATGAATGCGGCGGCACTAGCTTCAGCGGCAATTTCATGAACTGGGCCAGTAGCTCGGTGCTGGATATCCTGCGCTATGGCCTGACTGGCGGCGACCGTGTCATCGATGAAGCGGGCCGTACCGTATTGCAACGCGCGTGGCTGCCGGATGGCAAGGTCAATCCCGACTTTTACGCCCATCCACGGTATTTCCCGCGCAAGGTGCTGGCGGCTGCCGGGACCGGGACCGGCAGCGGTATCGGAACCGGCAGTGCACCGTCGCGGGTGACGCCGTTCGATACGCCGCTGCTGTACATCGTGTCTTGCCGCAACCGCATCCTGTTCAGCGATTCGGCCGATGGCGGCAATTGCGATACGCCGAGGTTCTTGCCGAAAGCCAGCGTGCCTGCGCGCAGCGACAAGTATTTCGGCGAATACCTGGTGCGTGTCAGCGTATGCGACGCCATCGAAGGATTGGCGCGGATGGATTTATGCGTGCCCTACAGGAAGGGCAAGAGTTACAAACCGGCCGGCAGCATCCAGCAGCATGCGGCGACATTGCGGATTGGCCTGTTTTCGTACCTGACCGGCCATGGCGCCGGCGATCCCAACCTGTATGGCGGCGCGTTGCGGGCGCCGCTGGCGTATATCGGTCAGAAAAAATTTGACGGCCCCGACTTTATCGCCGCACCCAACGGCACACCCGAGTGGAGCGCCGACAGCGGCGTCTTGTCGGCGGCTCCAGGAGGCGTGATACGTTATGTGAATACGCTGGGACGCGGATCGCCGGAACAGCCGGGGCGGTACAAGAATGCCGACCCGCTCAGCGAACTGTACTATGAGAGCCTGCGTTACCTGCAAGGCCGCCAGCCCAGCGCCGGCAGCCCGGTGTTATCCGACGATGCCGGCTTTCCGGTCATGACACATTGGAGCGACCCGGTCACGGCGGCTTGCCAGCGCCATCTGATCGTGACGATTGCCAACACGCATACCGTGGAAGACCGTTACGTGCCGGGCAATAGCCGCAGCGATTATCTGGATGCGGCGCGGGCCGGCGACAGTTTTGGCCCGGCACCGCTGGACGTGATGGAATGGACCCGTCGCATCGGCGACATGGAGGCGGACATGTCGGGCAAGTACGGCAACCATGCCGCGCGGCCCGGCTTGTCCGGACTGGAGCGGCAAAACACCGGCGAGGCAGGGCGCGGTACTTATTATGCGGCCGGGCTGGCCTACTGGGCGCACGCCAATGCCATTCGTCCCGACAAAACCTTTCGTGTCGACAATGCCGTGATCGACCTCGATCGCGGCGGCAATGGCGTGCCTGGCGCTGCCAATCCGCGCGGCATCAAACCGCGCGACAGCCAGCTGTATCTGATGGCGAAGTACGGCGCTTTTGATGACCGCAACCTGGATGGCAATCCTTTCCGTACGACGGCTTCCGTTGCCGGTCCTCCACTCGACAACAATGCCGAATGGAGCGGCGCTGGACTGGACCCCGGGTCTTATTTCCTGGGCAGCGAGCCGGTCGCGCTGATCGCCGCGATCCGCTCGGTCTTTGCCGGCGCGGCAATGGGGGCGGCATCCGGCCGCAAACCGGCCCGCACCCTGATCGCGGCGCCCAAGGCTGGCGAAGACACGTATCTGTTCCAGACCGAATTCGATAGCGCCAATCACAGCGGCAGCCTGCTGCGCCTGGCGGCCAGCCTGGATGCCGCTGGTTTGCATGTGGGCAAGCGCTTATGGGATGCCGGCGCCATGCTGGATGGCGATGCCGGCAGTGTGCCGCCGCTGGCCGGCAAGCCGGCAGCGCATGAGCGCCGCATCTACACGCTGGACAAATCGGCCACACCGGCCACCGTACCGTTCGAATGGGAGCGGCTATCCGCCGACCAGCGCGCCTTGCTGGATGTGCCGCCGGCGCTGGATGAACCGAAGGCACGGACGCCTGATGGATGGGGGCGACAGCGGCTGGCGTATCTGCGCGGCGAGCGCGGCCTTGAAGCCGGACAGCCGGGCGGTATCTTGCGCCGCCGTGACGGCATCCTCGGCGCGGCGGCCGATGGTGCGCCGCTCTATGTCGGCGCACCATCGGCCGCTATCGGCGGCGCTGAATACACCGCCTTTCATGCAAGTTATCAATTACGCCGCAAGATGGTATATCTCGGCATGGGCGACGGCATGTTGCACGGCTTCGATGCGGCGTCGGGCGTCGAAGTGCTTGCTTACTTGCCGAATGCGCTGCTGGCCGATATCAATGAGTTAGCCAGCACTCACTATGCCGGGCGGCCTTATGCGGATGGTTCGGCTGGCGTCGGCGAAGCGCTGGTGGCGGGGCGTTGGCGTACTATCTTGGTGTCCGGCATGGGCGCCGGCGGACAAGGCGTATTTGCCCTGGACGTGACCGATCCCGATCACTTCGAGGCGGACGGCGCCTTGTGGGAGTTCACCGACCTGGACGACGCCGCCATCGGCAACCTGATGGCGCCGCCGGCGATTGCCAAGTTCCGTATCGGCAGTAGGGATGGCATTCCGCAATACCGTTATTTTGCGGTGGTCAGCAGCGGCTTGAACAATTATGTCGACGATGGCAAGGGGCGGTTTGTCCATGGCGCGGCGGGCGCCTTGTTCTTGCTGGCGCTGGACAAGCCGGCCGCCGCCAAATGGCAAGCGGGTGTCAATTATTACAAGCTGGCCATCCCCTTGTCCGACAGCGGCAGCGCCAATGGCATCGGTCCGCCCGCCTTGGTGGCCGGCATGGATGGCGCCGTGCGTTATGGCTATGTCGGCGATTTGCAAGGCAATCTGTGGCGCATCGACTTCAGCGGCAATCCGCCATGGAGCGAGAGCGTCGGCCCCGGGGCTGGAAAGAAACCGCTGTTTGTCGCGCGCGATACCAGCGGCAAGCGCCAGCCGATCAGCCAGCAGCCGAAGGTAGTGTATGTGCCCGGCGGCGGTTATCTGGTGCTGTTCGGCACCGGTCAGTGGATCGAGGCGGACGATGCCGTGCCGTCAACCTTCAGCACGCAGTCGTTTTATGCGATCCACGACTTGCTGAAAGACAAGGTGGTCGTCAGCGGACGCGCCGAGTTGAGCGAGCGGATCTTGTCCGGCGCAGCGGACGATCCCAGCGTCGGCATAGTCGGTGAAGTGGCCGCTCACACCGGACCTGCGGCCAGCAAGGGCTGGTATCTGGATTTCGCGCAGGGGAACTTGAGCGGCGAACGCAGTGTCGTCGATGCCACGCTGGCATCCGGCAAGGTGTTTTTTACTACGGTATTGCCGGGCCGCGATCCTTGCCTGGCTGCCACTGCGCGCAGCTACAGCCTCGACAGCCTGAGCGGATTTGCCGTCAATGACAGCGGTATCGCACAAAGCGGGGGAGTCAGTGGTCACTTGTTTGCCAGCGAAATCCGCAGCGCGCCGCTGGTATGGGAAATGGCGGCCAGCGTCGGCGTTCGCGGCGCCACCGGTCGCGCTGCTGTGCGCAAGGAGTTGCTGGTGATTCATCCGGATCTGGCAATTGCCGCCGGCAAGGACGTTCCCGGCAGCCTGGTCCGGGGCGCCAGCCTGTCGCTTCCCGCCAAGCGCCTGAGCTGGCGTGAAGTCGCCAATTGGCGCGAGTTACACGATGCCGCCAAAAAATGATGATGGAGCAGGTGATGCGACAACACGGTTTTACCTTGATCGAACTGATGGTCGCACTGCTGATCATCGGCATCCTGGCGGCGCTGGCCTATCCGTCCTATCAAGCCTATATCGTGCGCGGCAAGCGGGCGCAGGGGCAAGCGGCTTTATTGCAGTTAATGCAGCAGCAAGAGCGTTATTTTTCACAAAATAACAGTTATCTGGCATTTTCTTCCGCATCGACCGAGCCGCATGAAAAGATGTTCCAGTGGTGGTCGGGCGCCAGCGCAGCGCAGAGTGCCTATGAAATAGAGGGCGTGGCCTGCCCCGGCGAGGTGATTGCCTTATGCGTGGAATTGCGGGCGATGCCCGGCACCATCCATGTCGACGAGAATTTCCGCGATGCCGATTGCGGCACCTTGATACTCAGCAGCACTGGCCGGCATGCAGCCGGCGGCAAAGCCAAACGTTGCTGGCCATGAAAACCATCAGCCAAAACCAAGGATTTACGTTGCTTGAGCTGATGGTGGTGCTGCTGATCGCCGCCGTACTGGGCGCGGCGGGCACGCTCAGCATGCGCGACATGGTGGCGCGCCAGCAATTGCGCACCACCACCAATGATTTATTTGCCGCCATCGACCTGACCCGCTCGCTGGCAATCGCGCGCGGCAGCCGGGTGATGCTGATGCCGCTTGATCCTGGCGGCGTCGATTGGAGCCAGGGCTGGGTGATTTTTGCCGATCGCAATGGCAATAGTGTGTTCGACGACGCAGACGAATTGATTGTCCAGCAAGGACCGGTGGCGTCCGGGATAACAATCAGTTCGGTTTTTTCGTCGGGACACGCGCCTTTTTATATTGCCTATAATGGTGCTGGCCGCAGTTGCAGCGCAAACAATAGCATGGCGGCGCGCTGGGGCACCTTGTCGGTGGTGTTGGGAAAGCGCGCGCGGCATATTAAAATTAATATGCTGGGCCGGGTTCGCGTCTGCGATCCGCAGGAAACCCCTGCCACCTGCAGCGGCGTCGCCGAGAGTTGAGATCCACAGACTATTACATCACTTTGTAAAGATATCCGTGCAAATACTGAATGATTTAGAGGGCATGCGCCTGGCGCTGGAATGGGCGCATCAAGGCTTGTATACGACGTCGCCGAATCCGCGTATCGGCGCCGTGATTGTCAAGGACGGCCTGGTGATCGGCGCCGGCGTGACCCAGCCAGCCGGGCAAAACCATGCCGAAATCCAGGCGCTGGCCGACGCCAGGGCGCGTGGTTTCGATGTGCGCGGCGCCACCGCGTATGTGACGCTGGAACCGTGCAACCACTTTGGCCGCACGCCGCCGTGTTCACAAGCCCTGGTACGCGCCGGCCTGGGCCGGGTGGTCGCCGCGATGCTGGATCCGAATCCGCTGGTCGCCGGGCAGGGCATGGCCACGCTGGAAGCGGCGGGCATCGCCACGTCCACCGGCTTGCTGGCCGATGAGGCATATGAATTGAATATCGGCTTTTTTTCGCGCATGCAGCGCGGCAAACCGTGGGTGCGCCTGAAAGCGGCGGCCAGCCTGGATGGCATCAGCGCCTTGCACAATGGACAAAGCCAGTGGATCACCGGTCCCGCAGCGCGCGCCGACGGTCACGCGTGGCGCGCCCGCACGTGCGCGATCCTGACCGGCATCGGCACCGTCAAGGCCGACGATCCGCAATTGACGGTGCGCGCGGTCGACACGCCGCGCCAGCCGCGCCGCATCGTGGTCGACAGCCGGCTTGATATCAGCCCGTCGGCCCGCATCTTGCAGGGCGGCGGCACCTGGATCGTCGCCGCCGTCGCCGATCCTGAAAAGGAAGCCGCGCTGCGCGCAGTGGGCGCCGACATCATCCTGTTGCCGAACGCCTCTGGCAAGGTCGATTTGCCGCAACTGATGCTGGAACTGGGGCGGCGCCAGATCAATGAATTGCACGTCGAAGCCGGTTCCAAATTGAACGGTTCGCTGATACGCGAAGGTTGCGTCGATGAATTGCTGGTCTACCTGGCGCCATCGCTGATCGGCGACGGGCAAGGCATGTTCGCGCTGCCTGCGCTCAGTGCACTGGACGGCAAGTATCCATTGAAATTTCATGAGGTTAAGCAAATCGGTGAAGATTTGCGTATCCTTGCCAGATTCACTACTTTATAAGATCGGTATTACATGTTTACTGGAATTGTTGCTGCCGTTGGCAAAATCAGCTCGGTCACGCCGCTGGCAGGCGGCCTGGACGCGGGCGTGCGTCTCGATATCCACGCCGGCGGCTTGTCGCTGGGCGACGTTGCGCTGGGCGATTCGATCGCCATCAATGGCGCGTGCATGACGGTGGTCGAAAAGGACGACAACGGTTTCCGCGTCGACGTCTCGCGCGAAAGCTTGAATTGCACGGTCGGCCTGGACACCACCACCGAAGTCAACCTTGAAAAAGCGCTGACGCTGGCCGAACGCCTCGGCGGCCACCTGGTGTCCGGCCATGTTGACGGCCTCGGCCTGGTGCACAAGTTCGAAGCCGTCGGCGAATCGTGGGAGCTGGTCATCGAGGCGCCGCAAGAGCTGGCAAAATACCTGGCATTGAAGGGTTCCATCGTCGTCAACGGCGTGTCGCTGACGGTCAACCGGGTCGATGACCTGGGTGCCGGCGCGGCGCAGGGGTGCCGTTTTTCGATCAACCTGATCCCGCACACCATCGCCATGACCACGCTGAAAAACCTGCTCGTCGGCGCCAAAGTCAACCTGGAAATCGACTTGATCGCCCGTTATGTCGAGCGTATGCTGTCGTTGACCACCGCGAAATAAGTTCGCTGATGCCATCTTGCCGGCAGCCGGCAAGATGGCTTGTTCCGCTTGCCGCGCTTGAATAAACGTGCGCATAGTTAATCCTGGCTGCGTTGTGACATGCAACGCGCCATTAATATCGGTGTTTGTCCCCGACAAGATGACTTGCTAAAGCGCTTCCCGCAAGAGCGCGGCCTGGCTGTCGGGGAAATCTTCCGCCTGGAAAATGGCAAGATCGTCGAACACCGGGATCGTATCCAGGCGCCGCCGGAAACGTCGAAAAACACCAATACCATGTTTTGACCGATAATTTGACCGAGAATGGGGGCGGGCGCTAGCTCCGGGACTCCCACTATCATCTTGCTTGAATTATATGAATACCGCCTTGCTTGTTTCCGCCGAGTCAGTCTTGCCCGATCAAACGGGCGAACGGCGCAATGGCCTGTGGCAAGAAGAGCCGGGGCTGGTGTTTTCTGACCGGCAACGCCTGAACCCGCGCGACTGGGTGGCGGAGCGTGCCGAAGCGACCGGCAGTTATCAATTCTATTTGCAGGCCAAGGCGCATCGCCAGAGCGGCGAGTTCAACGGCGTACCGCAAAACGGCCTGTGTCCGCCCGGCGCCTTGCAATTATTGTATCCGGATGAATTGGTGCATCCGGCTGGCGTCGGCCCGAACAGGTTTCTTCATGTCACGATTTCGCAAGATTTCCTGGCGCAGCGGCTGGCGGAATATTTCCCCGGATTTTCAGGCGGCGAGTTCAAGCGCGGTTATCGCGGCGATCTGGCGCTGGACCGGCTGGCGCGTGCCCATGAGGCGGGCATCGACCATGGCCTGTCAGGCGGACAACTGTACTTTGATCAATTACGCGTAGCGATATTGCGCCGGCTATTGCTGGCCTACACCACGCTGGCCGGCCATGCCGCCAATATCGAAAAGGAAGGCCTGGCGCCGTTCAAGGCGCGCCGGGTTGCCGATTTCATTGAAGAAAACCTGGGCCAGGATTTGCGTTTGAGCACGCTGGCGGATATCGCCGGCACCAGCAAATTCCACTTTTCGCGCGCATTCCGCAATACCGTGGGCACCACGCCGCATGCCTTTGTGATACAGCGCCGGCTGGTGCGCGCGCTGGCATTATTGCGCAGCAAGCAGCCGGTCGGCGAAGTGGCGCGCCTGTGCGGCTTTGCCGATCATGCCCATTTGACGCGTTTGTTCAAGCACAGTTTCGGCGTACCGCCGTCGGCATTGCTGTAAGCACGGTCACTGCGCCGCGTTCATTCCTTCGGCATGCATTCCGGGCCGGTGGAGGATGCGCAAGCGGTGCACGCCTTGTTATGCGCAAGACTATTCAAGCGGCAGCAAGAACCTATCCGATTAGGGAGCGTCGCCGGATGGCGGCTCATATTCTCTACTGGGACAGGTTCTAAGTTGCACCACGCATTCCAGTTCGACCGAAGCGCGGTTCGGCAGCGAAAACACGCCAATTGCCGAGCGTACATGGCGGCCGCGTTCGCCAAATACGGCATTCAATATTTCCGACGCCGCGTCGATGACGCTGGAATGTTCGCCGAAATCGGCTGTGCCCCTGATATAAGCGGTCAGGCGCACTACACGCTCGACCCGTCCCAGGTCGCCATCGCAGGCCGCGGCGATAATCGACAGCAAATTGGCCAGCGCCAGGCGTGCCGCATCGCGCGCCATGTCGATCGAAATATCCTGCCCGACCACGCCCTGGTAGCGGACTTGCGGACCGAAGCGCGGCACCTGGCCGGAGATCCACAATTGCTGCCCGGCGCCGCCGCCTGATATCCGGCTCAATTCAAAATGCAGCGGCTGCACATGGCTGGCAGGCAAGTCGGGATACATTTCCAGCAAGCGCGAACGGAACGGCTCGCTCACTTCGTGCAGCGGCATCCACTGGCGGCCTGGCGAATCTCCGGGCATGGATGCAGTCATGGGTTTATCCAGGGGTTTATTCATCGCTGGCTCCCGCATGAGCAATTGCCGACAGCGCCACCGTGCCGCCGACAAAGCAGCCGACCGGCTGCGACGGCGATTCTGGCGCCAGCTCGAAGCGCACGAAGATATCCGATGGCTGTCCCATGGCGCGGCCCTGGTGGATCAGCACCGGAGCCGCGTTGAGTTCGATCATGCCGTAATGCAGCAGTCCGAAGGCCAGCGCGGTGGCGGCGATGCCGGTGGCGGCGTCTTCCGGATAACCGGAAGACTTCGGGAATTGGCGCGCATCGAATTGACGGGCCTGGCCGGGATCGGCGGCAAATGGATAAAAACCGGTCGAGCCGATCGCCTCGCACAGCTGTTCGATGGCGGGCGAATCGGGGATGGCGGCGTCGAGCACGGCTGGATTTCTCAGCGGGATCAAGGTCTTGATGCGGCTGGTGCTGGCATTCAGGAACGGCAGGTCGAGCACGTCTTCCGGCCGCAAGCCCATCGCGCGGATGATTTGCTGGCGCAGCTCGGGATGGGGAATCTCGCTGATGGTGCCGGGCGGCTGCGATATCTCGATCGACTTTTCGCCATCGGGCCGGTCTTCCATGTACGCCATCACGGTGCCGCTGAGGGTCTGGATCGATAGCCGGTCCGAGGTCAGCTTGCCGCGTTTCGCCAACAGCCAGACGGCGCCGATGGTGGCGTGGCCGCACATGCTCATTTCATGGCGCGGCACGAAAAAACGGAAGCGATGGTCGTTCAGTTCGGCATTCTCGGGCGCAAAGACAAAGCCGCTTTCGTGGCCGTAGCTTTGCGCGATCATTTGCATGCCGTCTTCGCTCAAGCCTTCGGCGTCGATGATGATGGGGGCCGGGTTGCCGCCGCCGGCCGCGGAGGTAAACACATTGACTACTTCTACGTGGAACATGATGATCTTGCCTGCTTGCTGATGGAGATGCCATCAGTGTGATGCGGCGGCGCCGGTGTTGCTGGCACGATCGGGCCATGGACTGCGACGATTGCGCCAATTGTTGTGGAGATAAGGCTTAGTTGCGGCGCAATTCGCTGGGCCGCACACCGAGATGCTTGCGGAACAGCCGGGTCAGGTAAGACGGCGTATCGATGCCGACGCTGAGGCCGGCATCCAGGATCGACATGCCGTGGTCGAGTATCAAGCGCCGGGCTTGCTCGACCCGTTGCCGGTTGGCGTAGTCGACGATGGTTTCCTGCCTGACTGCACGGAACAATCGGGTCAAATGCCGCCGCGACAGGTGGAATTGCCGGCACAGTTCGTCAATCTCGTGATGCGCTTGCAGGTCGGCGCTGATAAAGTCGCAGACTTGCCCGATCAGCCAGGTATTTGAGCGGTCTTTTCCGGGGGGGACGGCTGGATGGCTGGCGACGATGCGCATGCATTCTTCGAACAGCAGATGGTTCAGGTGATGCTGGCTGGCAGTGTGATCCGCGGCCGATAGCTGCTGGTGCAGCGTGATGATGCTGTCCAGGATCTGGCTGCGCCGCCACTGGCCATGCCCGGCGATGGCGGAAACCAGGTCCATGCCGCGCTGGCTGTTTCCGTAATGCCGCAGATAGTCTGGGTCGATATACAGCGCAAGATGGCTGGCGCGGCCGCGCGCGCAAGTGGCATGGCCGACATCGGGCACGATGATCGAAAACGACAGGTTCGACAATAGCGTCCGGCCATGGCTGTTTTCGGTCGCCAGCGACAGGCTGCCATGACGCGGCAGCAATAACATATGGCAATCGTGGGCATGCCAGTCTTGCGCATAACCATCGCTGTCGTTGGATTCGCAGCGCAGCACATCGGGCAGCATGGCGCTGAGTTTGTGTGAACGGTGTATCATCATTTTCCGTCAAATGGGTGGCTGTCGGGCGTACGCGGTCGTCATGGGAAGACCTGCAGTTTACCATCATGCCTGGTTTGCTCACTGCTGCGCGCTGCTGCCCCGTGGTGGTGGCACCTCATCAAAGTTCCCTTAAAAGAGAGTAAAACGATATTAAGGCATGGTTTGTTGATGCGAACCGGCCTTGGTCACGATAGATGGGCTGCCTGGTACTGCCTGTCCTATGCTGTTACGACAGGGATCGCAGGCTTTCGGCGTTTATGGGGGAGCTGACACATGCCGCAAGTGGCTCAGGCAATACCGGATACGCGCACCATCACCGTCGTCATGCGGCGCATGTTCGCACTATTTGACGAGGAGGAGCGGCGCAGTTTCATCGACGATTTGTCGCTGCTGACCGGTTGCTTGCCAGAAGACATGCTCAATCTCAGCTTCCGGCCCGGCTGCGTCATTTTCCAGGGCGACCTGGATGCTGTTGCCGTCGGCCGCTTGCTGGCGCTGTATGGCGCCATGTCCGATGACTACCATTCGCCGGAAGTCGAGCGCTTGCAAGCTTTCCTGGAAAAACATGGCGTCAGCAAGATTGCCGCCAGTCTGGAACTGACAGTGCATCTTCCGCAAAGCAGTGCTGCCACGGAGCAAAAGCCGCTGGCGGTGCTGGTGCATGGATGGAATGGCGATGGCAACTCTTTCGGCAAGCTGCCCCACTACCTGGAACAGCTGGTCGATTGCGAGGTTGCCGTGTTTCCTTATGCTTCTTCGTGGTGGAAGCACAGTCCATCGATTTATTTTGTCGCGCGCAGCCTCGATAATTGGACCGGGCGCAAGGCCGAGGCCGGCCGCAAGATCGCTTTTATCGCCCACAGCATGGGTGGTATCGTGGTGCGGCGCTTGATGTTGCTGCAAGGCGAGTTGCCGGGTGGTGGTTTTGAACGCCAGGTACGCGGCATCACTTTTATTGCCTCTCCACATAATGGCGCGGTGCTGGCCTCGCTGGGCCGGCAAATTCCCGGCTTGAAGTCGGTGCAGCTCGATGAGTTGTCGCCGAACTCATCGGTCTTGTTTGAATTGAATATCCAGTGGGATCAATGGGTGCGCAGCAATGTGCCGGCCTGTTGCAAGGTGCGCAGCATCTTCGGCACCGCCGACGCCATTGTTTCCGTCAATGATGCGCGCGGACTGGACCCGGCCGCCGTGCCGATACTCGGCGCCGGCCACAGCGATATCGTCCAGTGTGCCAGCGAAGAGGATGAAGTGGTGCTGACCGTGCTGCAATTTCTGCGGCACGCAGGGTTTTCCTTGCTCGACAAGGCCGCAAGCGCCCACTGAGCGCCGCTGATCATCCATCGCCAGCCTATCGTGCGCGGCGCGGCTTGTCGCACGCGCATAATCATGCCATTCAGAAGCAAAAGAGGTCAGCCATGGATCCGGTCTCTCCTTTTACGTCATCGGCAACAATGCCCGCAACGGTGCCCGGCGCTACCAGAGTCGCCAATACTCCCGTCGTCACCCCGGCTAGCGCGCCCGCCACTGCACCAGCTCCCTCCATCTTGCCGCAAGCCTCGTCGCTGGTCGATATTTCACCGCTGGGGCAAATGTTATCCGGCTTGGCATTATCGCGCAGGCAATTGCTAGCGTTGCAGGGCGGCAATCCCGACCCGGCCGCGACCACTGCCAATCCGCAGGACGACGCGGCCAGCCTGACGGCGCTGGCACAGCAATTGGCGGATTCCTTGATCCAGTTGCGCAGCAATGGCATCGGCACCACCCGATTGCCGCTACCGGCCAAGCAGGATGACACGCTGGCCAGCGAATTTGCCCAACTTTCTCAGCCGCAAGAAACGGCGCCCGATAGCGGACCGGCCTTGAATCAAACGGCCTTGGCCGGCATCGGCATCGATTTGCAGGCTGAGCCGGCAGTCAACCCGCCGCTGCTGCAAGCGGCGTTCGAGACCGACCGCGACGGCACGCTATCGGTATTGCTGCAAACCACAGATTTATTGACGCGGGTAGCCGCCGCGCTGACGCCTGCAGTCGAACTGAATGCCGATCAGGCGTCGGAGGGGGCTGCCGCGATCGACGCTACTCCTGATCAGCCCGCTACGCCAGAGCGCGCCGATGTGGCAAATTCACCGGCGGCGCCGCAAAGCGATGCGCAAATCCAGCGCCAGCAGGAAGTGCAGCGCCAGATCGATACCCAGGCATTGACTCAGGCCACGCCGGAAGAGCAGGTGCAGCTTGCGCAGCAAGAACGCCTGGATACCTTGGCTGAAATGCCAAGGCAGCAGCGGCAAAGCGATGTCCAGACCGGCTTGCAGCAGCAAGCCGACGCTGCCGCGGCGGAAGCGGTAGCAGCGCGGGCGGCCGCGACTGCGGCGCAACAAGCCGCACAAGCCGCACAAGCCGCAACGGCGCGGGCGCAGGGCTTGGCCGACGAGGTGCAGGCGAGCCAGAATCCGGCGCCGGAAACGGTTGAACCACAGCCATTGAGCGCCAATCCACCCTCATCGCAAGATCCGGCCATCGCGGCGGCGATTGCCGCCTACCATTTGAATAATGCGGCGCTGAATCCGGCATTGACAGGGCGCCAGCCGGCTGGCGCCCATCCGCAAAAGCCGGCCGTGACGCCGGTCGAGGCGGTCACGCCGGTCAAGCCCGTGACGCCGATAGCCGAGCGTTGAATCTGACTATTGTGACGAATTTTCCAATATCGGGACAGATTGCATGGCGCAGTGGATTTATCTGGATTATCTGTTGCTTTATGGATTCAATTATTGATTTTGAGAATTATATTCCCCTTGTCGGGGATATACTGGCCCGATCTTGAAATTGGTTTTGGAGAAATAGTGGCAACTCTTATTCCGGGCATTCATTCCTGTCTTTCTCGTATGATGCCAGGGGAAAAGCGCTTTGCTTATCGGCTGGAAGAAAAGCTGGGTGCTGAGTATTTATGCTGGTATGACGTGTCCATTGGCGATAAGACCCGGCACCCCGACTTTATTGTTTTCCATCCCGTGTGTGGTTTGCTGGTACTGGAAGTAAAGGACTGGAAGCTTGATACGATTCAGACGATCGATAAAAACCATGTCACCCTGGCAGTCGATGGCGCCCTGAAAAGCGTCCAGAATCCTCTGGAACAGGCCCGCGACTTCATGTTTAAAGTGACTAATAAATTGGAGCGCGATCCGACGTTGATACTCCAAAATGGTACTTCAAAGGGAAAACCAATCTTTCCTTATGGCCATGGAGTTGTGCTCAGTAATATTAGTCGCAAGCAATTTGACGATGCCGGCATGGGAGACATCTTGCCGCCGCATTTGGTGATTTGTCAGAATGAAATGACGGAGAGTGCCGACGCTGCCGTATTCGAGCAGCGGCTGGTCGATATGATGCCGGTTAAATCACGTTCGCGTTTGTCGGAAGCGCAAATGGATCGAGTTCGTTGGCATATTTTTCCGGAAGTTCGTATTCCGATGCAGCAGGATTTATTTTCGGAATCCGGCCAGGTAATGACAGAGATCCCGGATATCTTGCGCGTCATGGATTTACAGCAAGAGCAATTGGCCCGCAGCTTGGGCGACGGCCACCGTGTCATCCATGGCGTAGCAGGTTCCGGCAAGACGCTGATCCTTGCTTATCGTGCCGAGTATCTGGCAAAGATTTGCCAGCGTCCGATCTTGATCCTTTGCTATAACAAAATGCTGGTCAGTAAGCTGGCGGATTCCATCAAAGCGAAAGGGCTGCAAGAAAAAGTCCATGTATTGACTTTTCATGCATGGTGCAGCCAGAAACTCAGCGCTTACCAGGCGAACAGGCCGGAAAAACCGGCCAATTCGTGGGACAGCAAGGCTTGGGAGCAATATTTCGACGGCTGTGTCGATAGCACCATCGATGCCGTCGACCAGGGTGTGATTCCATCGGCGCAATATGATGCGATACTGATCGATGAGGGGCATGACTTCAAGCCCGAATGGTTTAAATTGGTCGTGAAAATGATTCATCCGGAATCGAATTCACTGCTGGTGCTGTACGACGATGCCCAGTCGATTTACAACGGCCCTAAAAAGCTGCGGTTTTCATTTTCCAGTGTCGGCGTCAAAGCGCAAGGCAGGACCACGATTTTGAAATTGAATTATCGTAATACTGCAGAAATCCTGTCCGTTGCGCGTGCTTTTGCTGATGATTTGTTGTCGCCCAACGATACCGAGGAAGACCAGGCGCCGACCGTGCAGCCGATCAGTACCGGCAGGCGCGGCCCCAAGCCGATCTTGCGCAAACTGCCCAGCCTGAGCGACGAAGCCGGCTATCTGGCGCAAGTATTGAGCGAGGAAAACCGTGCTGGCGTGCCATGGAACGAGATGGCGATCTTATGCCGGCGTTATGCCGTCGGCCAGGACTTGGCCGGTGTGTTGAAAAGCAAAGGCATTCCTTTTCAATCGCAATTGGACAAGAAGAGTGCATATTCGTCGACCCATAACAGCGTCAAGTTGATGACCCTTCACAGCAGCAAGGGATTGGAGTTTCCGCTGGTATGCATCCCGGGCATGGGTACCCTAGCGGCGAGCGACGATGTGCAAGACGAAGTACGGCTGTTATATGTCGCGATGACCAGGGCCACCCAGCAACTGGTCATGACCCATGGCGACGCGTCGGTATTGGCGGACAAGATGCAAAAGGCGATGGCGGTCTTGCATGGCTTGTAAGTGACGCTATGCGCGCGATCGTGCGATATGGGCCGGAGCATCGCGTGTCGTTTATGCGTCTCCGGCCGGCAGGCGTCAGGACAGCAGCCTGGCGTCCAGCGTAATGGTGGCGTTCAGTAATTTCGATACCGGGCAGCCGGCCTTGGCCTTGGCGGTCAATTCGTCGAATCTGGCCTGGTCGGCGCCGGGGATTTTGGCTTGCAGGCTCAGGTGCACTGCGGTAATCGCATAACCGTCGGTCACCTTGTCCAGCGTGACTTCGGCCTTGGTTTCCATTTTTTCGGCGGTCAGCCCGGCTTCGCCGAGGATCAGCGACAGCGCCATCGTGAAGCAGCCGGCGTGCGCCGCGCCGATCAATTCTTCGGGATTGGTGCCGGGCTTGCCTTCAAAGCGGCTGGCAAAGCCATAGGGGTAATCCTTGATGGCGCCGCTTTGGGTGCTGATGGCGCCCTTGCCATCCTTGATGCCGCCTGACCAGACGGCCGATCCATTTGTTTTCATAGAGAACTCCTGCGTGTAGATAGCGAACCAGGAATGCGCGGCATGGCGTAGGCCATCCGGGCTTGTCATGAAACTGATAGCGCAGTCATCTTATGCGATTTGCAAGTTTGACGGCGCCACGTTGGGCAAGTTGGCCGAATAGCGCGTTAAATGCAGTTGGGAATCGTTAAATCCTTTAAAATAGCAGGTTAGAGAAAAAATGCAGGAAATCGGCAGACGCGGCACCCGTCACAAGCAAGCGGCGCGATTGCTCTGCCAGCGCTGAACCACTAGCCGCGCAACCAAGTGCTGCCGCCGATGGCAGGAAATTACCCCATATTGAAGAGGCTCGTCATGACCGTAGGAACATACGAAACAAATTTTGCCGGCGACGGTTTGCGCGTAGGCGTCGTCCAGGCGCGTTTTAACGAAGTCGTTTGTCATGGCCTGTTGTCGGCTTGCCTGGCTGAATTGAGCAAACTCGGCGTGGCCGATGAAGACGTGCTGCACGTGACCGTGCCGGGCGCGCTGGAAATCCCGCTGGTGTTGCAAAAAATGGCTGAAACCAATCAATTCGACGCCTTGATCGCGCTGGGCGCGGTGATCCGCGGCGAAACTTACCATTTTGAACTGGTGTCGAACGAAGTCGGTGCGGGCATCACCCGGGTCGGCCTCGATTGCGGCATCCCGATCGCCAACGCGGTATTGACGACCGAAAACGACGAGCAAGCGGAAGTGCGCATGTCGGTCAAGGGCGCGGAAGCCGCCCGCGTGGCGGTGGAAATGGCGAACCTGGCGCAAGCGCTGGAAGAATTGCGCGACGCCGGCGAAGAAGAGTAATACCGCGCCGGCCGCGCGTCATCGGCGCTGGCGGCCGGCTGGCCGGAATTTGTAGTGAACACATGTAATTAAGAACAGGTACGGAAATATCATGACAGAGAAAAATTTGCTCGCCAACCCAAGCAAAAACCGCACGCCGCGTCACCGCGCGCGCGAGTTTGCGCTGCAGGGCTTGTATCAGTGGCTGCTTAACAATGAAGACGCGGCCACCGTCGTGAATCATATTCGCGCCGCGCACGGTTTCGACAAGGCCGACGCCGAACATTTCGGCGTCTTGCTGTACGGTGCGATCAAGGATTCGGTGGCATTGCGCGAAGCCGTTGCGCCATTGATCGACCGCAACATCGCCGAATTGTCGCCGATCGAGCATGGCATCCTGCTGCTGGGCGCCTTCGAGTTGAAGAACAACCTGGAAATCCCTTACCGCGTCGTCATCAACGAAGCGGTCGAGCTGGCCAAGTCGTTTGGCGGTATCGACGGCCACAAGTATGTCAATGGCGTGCTGGACAAGCTGGCCGCCAAATTGCGCCCGGAAGAAGCGGCGGGCGCCAAGCGCGGATAAACTGCCCGCGGGCTGTGCCGCCGTTTTGAAGCCACCCGGCGCAAGCCGCGGTGGCTTTTTTGTTGCTGCTGCAAATATGGACCAGGCATGAAAAAAGCCACCGCCGGTATGCACCCTGGGTGGCTTTTCAACAGCGCCGCTGACGGCGCATGCCTGTATATATGAGAGTCATTACAGGCCGGCGATTTCCTCGTGGTGCGCCGCCAGTTTGATGGCTGGGGCGGCTGCTTCCTTGACAGCTGCCGGTGCTGGCGCCGCGGCGGCCATTACTGGCGAGCTGGTTGGTACCATTTTACCGGCCGACACTTGTTTCAGGCGACGGTATTCAGCCAGCACGCGCGAGCCGTAGCCCGAATCGTTTTCAAAGGCTGCCGCGCCGACATAGGTCTTCAAGCCGGCTTCGACCGAACCGCCACGGGTCACGTAATCCTTCAAGATCAGCGAACCGACACGGATGTTGGCCACTGGATTCAAGGCCGCTTGTACGCCGCCCATGTCCTGGAATTTTTCGTGGTGCACTTTCGACATGACTTGCATCAAGCCTTGCGCGCCGACCGGGCTTTCCGCGAACGGGTTCAAGCCCGATTCGATCGCCATCACGGCCAGGATCAGCAGCGGATCGAGTTTGATCTCGCGTGCCGTCAGGTAAGCGGTCGAGACCAGCATATTGGTGGCATCATTCGCTACGCGGTAGCGTTTCGACAACCAGGACGTTACCCACTGCTGCTGCTTTTGCGTGCCGAGCAAGGCTTTTTCTTCCTTGGTCAGCGGCGCGCCATTGGCTGCGGCGTTTTGCGCCGTGGCGGGTGCATCCATCAAGGCCGACAGCGATGGTGCCGTTACCGGCGTCTCTGCCACCGGTTGCGGAAACAGGCTGTGGCTGATTTGCTTGCCCAGGTCTGGACGGGCCAGCAGCAGGGCGATCAAGGCAAGCGCGGAAATACCAAAAATAGTCAGCGTGTGTTGCGCCGTGGTCAATACACCACGGGCCGAAGTGCGCGCGCGAGAAAGCAGCGCGGCTGGCTGGCGGGCCAGGGTTGAAGCATGCATCGCTGCTTCGATGAAACGATTTGTCATAGAATCCCCTGAAATGTCGCGGCAAGGAGCCTCCCGCCGCGGTTACGCAGCGTGGATCGCCAATGCCGTGCATCAGAAATATCATCGTCTGTCGCCGCAAAGGTGCGCGCGGCAGACGCCGTCATTGCTTGCTTGAGCTGATCGGTCCCTGTGGTATTGGATCAGTCGCAATACAACTTTTTTCGGGGGTAAGGCAGACGCCTTTTGAAAACACTCCTTAAAATGCCATGTGGAGCCCCGACTCCGTGAATGATGAGTGACGTTAAAATCAAGCCTGGTTCCAAGCCTTGGGCCGGGCGTCCTCTTCAAGTTGGGCAAATTGTAGAAGCCAGTTTATATCAAGTCAATACTAACACTTCGTTTCTTTATTACTTTTATGTCTTACTTTTTATCTTGCATTGCACCAAAAGCCAATAAAATCAATTACTTGGCCTAGATCTTTCAGCCATGCCGTCCACAGTCAAAAAAATTAAATACACATGAAATATTCTGATTTGCGAGATTTTATTTCTCAGTTGCAACGAATTGGCGAACTTAAGCCTATTTCCACGCCCATTTCACCGTATTTGGAGATGACCGAGGTCTGCGACCGTACTTTGCGGGCCGGCGGACCGGCCTTGCTGTTCCAGAATCCGGCCGGCCACACCATGCCGGTGCTGGGTAATCTGTTCGGCACGCCGCGCCGGGTGGCGCTCGGCATGGGCGCGCAAGACGTCAGCGAATTGCGCAAGATCGGCCATGTGCTGGCGCGCCTGAAGGAGCCGGAACCGCCGAAGGACTTCAAGGATTTGCTGGGCCTCGGTGCGCTGGTGAAGGCGGTGTGGGATATGTCGCCGAAGGAAACGCGCGGCGCGCCGTGCCAGGAAATCGTCTGGGAAGGCAATGATGTCGATCTGGCCAGGCTGCCGATCCAGCATTGCTGGCCGGGCGATATCGCGCCGCTGATCACCTGGGGCCTGGTGATTACCAAGGGGCCGAACAAGAAGCGCCAAAACCTGGGGATTTACCGGCAACAAGTATTAGGACGCAACAAGGTCATCATGCGCTGGCTGGCGCACCGCGGCGGCGCGCTGGACTTCCGCGAGCACGCGATCCAGAGCAAGGGCAAGCCGTATCCGATCGCCGTCGCGCTGGGCGCCGATCCCGCTACTATATTAGGCGCGGTGACGCCGGTGCCGGACAGCTTGTCCGAATACCAGTTCGCCGGCTTGCTGCGCGGCAGCCGTACCGAGCTGGTCAAGGCCATCGGCAGCGAGTTGCGGGTACCGGCCTCGGCTGAAATCGTGCTCGAAGGCCATATTTATCCGGATGAAAATCATCCCAGCGGTTACGAACATGCGCTGGAAGGGCCGTACGGCGACCACACCGGTTATTACAATGAGCAGGACTCTTTCCCGGTGTTCACCATCGACCGCATCACCATGCGGCGCGACCCGATTTATCACTCGACGTATACCGGCAAACCGCCGGATGAGCCGGCCGTGCTGGGCCTGGCCCTGAATGAAGTGTTCGTACCCTTGCTGCAAAAGCAGTTCAGCGAAATCACCGATTTTTATTTGCCGCCGGAAGGTTGCAGCTATCGGATGGCGGTGGTGCAAATCAAGAAGCAATATGCCGGCCACGCCAAGCGCGTGATGTTCGGCGTGTGGAGTTTCTTGCGCCAGTTCATGTATACCAAGTTCATCGTGGTGGTCGATGAAGACGTCAATATCCGCGACTGGAAAGAAGTGATCTGGGCCATCACCACCCGCGTCGATCCGATCCGCGATACCACGCTGGTCGACAACACACCGATCGACTACCTCGATTTCGCGTCGCCGATCAGCGGCCTGGGCAGCAAGATGGGCATCGACGCCACCAATAAGTGGCCCGGTGAAACCAACCGCGAGTGGGGCACCACCATTACCATGACGGCGGAAGTGAAGGCGCGCGTGGATAACATCTGGCAAGAGCTGGGTTTGTAAGTGTCAATAAAATAAGGACTTGCATCTTGGGCTGGTTTTATTTCCCTGAAAAAATCATTCTCAGGTGAAATGTTATACTGCCAGCGTCAAGTGGATAGCATTGTTCCACCCGCCAACCGGCAGCTTGCCGCGCGCCTTGCGCGCGGTCCCGGCCTGCCGTCACCTGCGCCCGCTGGCCAGCGGCGCGTCCCGCCAAGAGGGCGCGCCGTCGCGGGCGACTCTGGTTCGTGCCGGTCTTTTGCCGGCCGGCCATCACTGTATGCATTTGTATGGAATTCGGCACATGAAAAACTTGAAAATCGGTACACGGCTCGGTGTGGGCTACGCCGTGGTGTTGTTATTGCTGGCTGCGCTGACCGTGCTCGGCCTGATGCGCATGCAGGCCGCCGGCGACTTGACGTCGCGGCTGGTCAACAGCAGCATCAAGAACCAGCGCCTGGTCGCCGAATGGGCCAAGCTGATCGAAGTCAATGTCACGCGCGTCGAAGCGATGTCGAAAGCGGCCGATTCCGCCGATCAACAAAAATTCGAACTGCAAGTCGAGCAGGCCCTGGTGCGCCTGGGTGAGTTGCAGCAGCAGATAGGCGCCGGCTTGATCAATCCGATGGTCAAGGATAAGTTCGACACCGTGGTGCGGCACCGCATCGTGTATACAGAAGCGCGCGAGCAACTGACCAAGGCGGTGCGCGCCGGCGACAAGGAGCAGGGCCGGCATCTGTTTGACACCAGCTTCATGCCCAGGGCGACCGAGTATTTGGCTGCGATCAATCAATTGGCCGATGCGCAAATGAAAACCGGCGATGGCGTGGCCGACAGCATCCTGGCCTCGTATCAAAACACGCGCATCATATTAGTGGCGCTGGGCTTGCTGGCGATTGCCTTCGGCATCGGTTTTGCGTTCTGGATCACGCGCTCGATCACCGGGCCGCTGGCGCAGGCCGTCAAAGTGGCGGAAACCGTGTCGGCCGGCGACTTGAGCAGCGATATCACGGTCGCCAGCCGTGATGAAACCGGGCAATTGATGCAGGCGCTGAAAGTCATGAACGATAGCCTGGTCAAGATCGTCGGCCAGGTGCGCAGCGGCACCGACAGCATGGCCACCGCGTCTGGTGAGATTGCCGCCGGTAACCAGGACTTGTCGGCGCGTACCGAACAGCAAGCCAGTTCGCTGGAAGAGACCGCTTCGTCGATGGAACAGCTGACCTCGACCGTCCGGCAAAACGTCGACAATGCGCGGCGCGCCAACCAGCTGGCGCAGGACGCGGCCGAGATCGCCGGGCAGGGCGGCGCGGTGGTGGCCGAGGTGGTTAACACCATGGGCTCGATCAATGCATCGTCGCGCAAGATCGTCGATATCATCAGCGTGATCGACAGCATTGCCTTCCAGACTAATATCCTGGCCTTGAACGCGGCGGTCGAAGCGGCGCGGGCCGGCGAGCAGGGCCGTGGTTTTGCGGTGGTCGCCACCGAAGTGCGCAACCTGGCGCACCGCTCGTCGGCGGCGGCCAAGGAAATCAAGGGCTTGATCGACGATTCGGTGCACCAGGTCGCTACCGGTTCCAGCCTGGTCGACAAGGCTGGCCGGACCATGCAGGAAATTGTCCAGAGCATCGGCTTCGTGACCGGCATCATGCGTGAAATCAGCCATGCCAGCGAAGAGCAAAGCGCCGGCATCGAACAAGTCAACCAGGCCATTACCGAGATGGACCAGGTGACCCAGCAAAACGCGGCGCTGGTGGAGCAGGCGTCGGCCGCCGCCGAAGCGATGCAGGAGCAGGCCGGCCAGCTGGCGCAAGTGGTCAGCGTGTTCAAGCTGGGCGGCGTGTCCGGCCCGGCGCAGCTGACAGTCAAGGCGCGGATCGCCGCGCCGGCGCCGGTCCGCATCCCGGCGGGCGGCGATCGCTGGGAAGAGTTTTAAGCGTCGGCTATCCCCGGCCGGCCGCGGCGCGTGGCCGATGGCCGGGGACAGTATGGCGATTAGGCCCACAGAATCGGCCAGGTCGGTTATAATTGCAGCCGGCGGGCCCCTGCGCATCGTGGCATGGCTAACCTGGTCAGGTCGGGAACGAAGCAGCCACGGCTATTAACCATGAGTGCCGCAGATCAGGCTCGCCTCTTTCGATTGTTTCCTGTCGTTCCAGTGCTGTTCCTCTCTTGCGCCGGCAAGCTGCGTCCTTGTTCCCTGTTTTCATCGTCAATCAGTTGCATTCGCACAATGCTGCGCGCGATTTCCCTATTCTGTTGCCCGGCTTGTTACAATCGCCGTTTCGCGGCCCTGTCGTAGCGGCCGCTTTGACCCGGCGCTTGCGCGTTTCACCGCATCACCCGCTATCTACGGTAAAATCTCAGCATGTCCTATCAAGTCCTCGCCCGTAAATACCGCCCCAAGAATTTCGAGACGCTCGTCGGCCAGGAGCACGTCGTGCGCGCGCTGACGCATGCGCTGCACAGCGGCCGCCTGCATCACGCCTACCTGTTCACCGGTACGCGCGGCGTCGGCAAGACCACGCTGTCGCGGATTCTGGCGAAATCGCTCAATTGCATCGGTCCGGACGGCACGGGCGGCATCACCGCCACCCCGTGCGGCGTATGCGAGGCGTGCAGCGCGATCGACGCCGGGCGTTTTGTCGACTATATAGAGATGGATGCCGCGTCGAACCGTGGCGTCGATGAAATGGCGCAATTGCTGGAACAGGCGGTGTACGCGCCGTCGAATGCCCGTTTCAAGGTGTATATGATCGATGAGGTGCATATGCTGACCAACCACGCCTTCAACTCGATGCTGAAGACGCTGGAAGAGCCGCCGGAACATGTCAAGTTCATCCTGGCCACCACCGATCCGCAAAAGATCCCGGTAACGGTCTTGTCGCGCTGCCTGCAATTCAACCTCAAGCAAATGCCGCCGGGCCATATCATCAGCCACCTGGACAATATCCTCGGCCAGGAAGGCATCGCCTTTGAACAGCCGGCGCTGCGCCTGCTGGCGCAGGGCGCGCACGGTTCGATGCGCGACGCGCTGTCGCTGACCGACCAGGCGATCGCCTATGCGGCCGGCGAAGTGACGCTCGATGCGGTGCAAGGCATGCTGGGCGCGCTGGACCAATCGTACCTGGTGCGCTTGCTCGATGCGCTGGAGAAGCAGGACGGCACCGACTTGCTGGCCGTGGCCGATGAAATGGCCAGCCGCAGCCTGTCGTATAACAATGCGCTGCAAGACTTGGGTACCTTGCTGCACCGCATCGCGCTGGCGCAAACCGTGCCGGCGGCGGTGCCGGCCGACTTGCCGGAATACGCCGACATCGTGCGCCTGGCCGCCAGTTTCGATGCCGAGGAAGTGCAGCTGTATTATCAGATCGCCGTGCATGGCCGCAATGAACTGGGCCTGGCGCCGGATGAATACGCCGGTTTTTCGATGACCTTGCTGCGCATGCTGGCCTTTCGCCCCGGTAACGGCGGCGCCGAAGGCGTGCCGGCCGGCGCACCGGCCGCG
>NZ_HG322949.1:4053530-4110518 GCF_000723165.1 Janthinobacterium agaricidamnosum NBRC 102515 = DSM 9628 | reverse complement strand
CGCACGCCACCAGTCCCGGCCGCGCCAGCCGCCGCATCCTCCGCCGCACCGGCCACCGCGCCAGCGGCACCCGTCAGTTCGGCCCGCGCCGCGATCAATGCCGCGCTGGAAGCGGCGCGCGCCGCGTCGAAGGGCCGTCCGGGCAATAATCCGACGCCGCCGTCGGCCGCCGCGCCAGCTGCACCGGCTTCGGCTCCGGCCGCGCCGGCAGTTGCCGCGACACCCGCTGCACCGCCGGCCGCCGTCAAGCCAAAAGCGCCGGCGCCGTGGGAAGATGCGCCGCCAGCCGCCGTGTCAGCGAAGCCGGGAGCAGCGCCGGTGCGCCAGCCGGCGCCGCAGCAACAGTCCGAACCCGACGACGACATGCCGCCATGGGTCACCGAATTTTCCGACGATACCGCGTCGGCCGCGGTGCAGGCCGCGCCTGCCGAAGCCGCTCCCGCCGCTCCGGTGGCGAAACCGGCGCCCAAACCGCAAGCGCCCGCCGCACCGTATGTGATCACGCCGGTGCCGGGCCTGGACTGGGACGGCAACTGGCCGGCCGTGGCCGCCGTGCTGCCATTGCGCGGCGTGGCGCAGCAACTGGCGGTGCAGGCCGAACTGATCGAGTGCCAGCATGACGGCCACAGTACCTTGTTCCGTTTGCGCGTGCCGATCGAAACCTGGCGCAGCCCGGCCAACGTCGAGAAACTGGCGGCCGCGCTGAGCGACCGCTTCGGCCGCAAGGTCAACGTCGATACGGAGCTGGGCGCGGTCTGGTACACCGCCAGCGCCGAAGCGCAGGCGCACCGCGAAGCGTGCCAGTTGCAGGCCGAGGAAATTATCGAACACGATCCCTTCGTGCTCAGCATGAAGCGCGAGTTTGGCGCCTTCGTGGTGCCGGGCACGATCACGCCGCCGCCGGCCACGCTGCATTAAGCGGAATTCGGCGGAGTGCGGCACACCTGATGAATCTTATTTGTTTTAATTAATACGGAGAACACGTTTATGATGAAGAACCAATTGGCTGGCCTGATGAAGCAGGCGCAAGCGATGCAAGACAATATGAAAAAAGCGCAAGAGCAACTGGCGCTGGTGGAAGTCGAAGGCCAGTCCGGCGCCGGCCTGGTCAAGATCGTCATGACGTGCAAGAACGACGTCAAGCGCGTGGCTATCGATCCATCGCTGCTGGCCGACGACAAGGACATGCTGGAAGACCTGGTCGCCGCCGCGTTCAACGACGCCGTGCGCAAGGCGGAAGCCACCTCGGCTGAAAAAATGGCAGGCTTGACCGGCGGCATGAATTTGCCAGCCGGCTTCAAAATGCCATTCTGATGTACCGTCAGCCCGTTTCATTCAGCGCCAACCCAGGCTGATTCATGGCCAAGGCGCTTGAATTCCTGACCGAGGCGCTGCGGCGCCTGCCCGGCATCGGCCCCAAGTCGGCGCAGCGGATGGCTTTCCATTTGCTGCAGCACGACCGCGAAGGGGCGGCGATGCTGTCGCGGGCGCTGTTCCAGGCCGTCGACGCCGTGCATCACTGCGGCATGTGCAATACCTTTACCGAACTCGAAATCTGCGAAACCTGTCTCGACGGCGAACGCGACACGCGCTTGTTGTGCGTGGTGGAAACGCCGGCCGACCAGTTGATGATCGAGCAGACGCTGACTTACAAGGGACTGTATTTCGTGTTGATGGGGCGCTTGTCGCCGCTGGATGGCATCGGCCCGAAAGATATCCATCTGGAAAAATTACTGGCGCGCGCCAATGATGGCGTCGTCACCGAAGTGGTGCTCGCCACCAACTTCACCAATGAAGGCGAAGCGACCGCCCATTACATCAGCGAAATGCTGAAAGCGCGCGGCTTGAAAGTCAGCCGGCTGGCGCGCGGCGTGCCGGTGGGCGGCGAACTGGAATACGTCGACGCGGGCACGATCGCCCGCGCGATGCTCGACCGCAGGGCAACTTAAGCAATGGAAAAAAAAGTGTCGGCCGGCCCTCTTGCCGGCATTAAAGTGCTGGAACTCGGCACCCTCATCGCAGGCCCGTTCTGCGCCCGCATGCTGGCCGAATTCGGCGCCGACGTCATCAAGATCGAAGCGCCCGAAGGCGGCGACCCGATCCGTACATGGCGCATCTTGAAAGACGGCACGTCGCTGTGGTGGTCGGTGCAGGCGCGCAATAAAAAAAGCCTGACGCTGAACCTGAAAGACCCGCGCGGCCGCGCCATCGCCAGGCAACTGGCGCTGGAAGCCGACATCATCATTGAAAACTACCGTCCCGGCGTGCTGGAAAAATGGGAGCTTGGCTATGAACAGCTGAAGCGCGACAATCCAGCCTTGATCATGGTGCGCCTGTCCGGCTTTGGCCAGACCGGGCCGATGAAGGACGTGCCCGGCTTTGGCGCGATCGGCGAATCGATGGGCGGCTTGCGTTATGTGTCCGGCTTCCCGGACCGGCCGCCGGTGCGGGTCGGCGTATCGATCGGCGATTCGGTGGCGGCCCTGCATGGCGTGATCGGCGCGATGATGGCCTTGCGCCACCGCGATGCGAGCGGCGGCAAGGTGCAAGGGCAGGGCCAGATGGTCGATGTCGCCTTGTACGAAGCCGTGTTCAACATGATGGAGTCGCTGGTGCCGGAATACGACCAGGCCGGCGTGGTGCGCGAGCGCACCGGCGGTTCGCTGCCGGGCATCGTGCCGTCGAATACCTACACCACCGGCGACGGCGAAAATATCGTGATCGCCGGCAATGGCGACGCCATCTTCAAGCGGCTGATGCTGGCCATGGGCCGCATCGACCTGGCGGGCGACCCGCAACTGGCGCGCAACGACGGCCGCGTGGCACGCACGCAAGACATCGACGACGCGATCCAGGCCTGGTGCGCCGGCCACACCATCGACAGCGCGCTGGCCGTGCTGAAGGCGGCCGACGTGCCATCCGGAAAAATCTACTCGGTGCGCGACATGATGAGCGACCCGCAATTCCTGGCCCGCGACATGTTCGAGCAACACCATTTCGCCGACGGCACGCCGGTCAAGCTGCCGGCGATCACGCCGAAGCTGTCCGAAACGCCGGGCCGGACCAAATGGCTGGGACCGGAACTGGGCCAGCACAACGATGAAGTACTGGCCGCGCTGGGCTACGACGCCGCGGCGATTGCCCAATTGCGGCAGGATGGCGTGTTGTGAACATTGCAAAAAATGTGATCTGTCCCCTCCCTAAAAAAAGGAAAAGAAGTGAAGCATAGTATTTTTAACGGGCGTTTGATTCCAGCCTTGCTGGCGGCAGGTTTATTAAGCGCTTGCGCGGTCCAGCCGCCCGCCTCGCAGGCATCGGCCGCGCAGCGCTCGATCGCCGGACTGCGCCTGATCGGCGAGCAGCGGATTGCACTGAAGCAGGAATTCCAGGGCACGCCGGTCGGCGGTTTGTCGGGCATCGATTACGATCCGGCCAGCGGCACCTGGATCATCGAAAGCGATGACCGCTCCGAGTTCAGTCCGGCGCGTTTTTATCGCGCCCGGCTGGATTACGACGCCAGCGCGTTTGCGTCAGTGACGCTGACTGGTATGCATTATTTCAAGCAAGCCGACGGCACGAATTACCAGAACGTGGAAGAGTACCAGGCGCACGGCGGCGAGGTGCCGGATGTCGAAACCATCCGTATCGATCCGCGCGACGCCAGCCTGTGGTACGGCAGCGAAGGCGACCGCCGCCTGGGATTGAATCCCTTCGTCAAGCACGCCGACCAGAACGGCAATTACCTGTCGACGCTGCCGACGCCGGTGATGTTTAATGTATCGCAGCAAGAAACCGGTTCGCGCAACAACCTGAGTTTCGAGGGACTGTCATTTGCGCCCGATGGCGATTCATTGTGGCTGGGCATGGAAGCGTCCTTGTACCAGGATGGTCCGGTATCGACGCCGTCAGCCGGTTCGCTGACCCGCGTGACCCGTATCGCGCGCGACGGCAAGGTCTTGGCGCAATATGCGTATCCGCTGGGTCCGATTGCCTCGTCGCCGGCGCCGGGCAAGCATGCCGAGAATGGTGTGTCGGAAATCCTGGCCGTCAACGACCATCAATTGCTGGCGATCGAGCGTGCCGGCGTCGAAGATGCGCAAGGCACGTATAAAAACCATATCCGGATTTACGAAATGGATACCGACGGCGCGACCGACATCAGCGGCATCCCGGCCTTGCAGGGCGCCAGCTTCGTGGCGATGCGCAAGCGGCTGGTGCTGGACCTGGAAACGCTGGGTCTGGACCGGCTCGACAATATCGAAGGCATTTCGTGGGGCCCGCGCCTGGCCAACGGCCATGACAGCCTGGTGCTGATTTCCGACGACAATTTCAACCACAAGCAAGTAACCCAGCTGCTGGCGTTTGAAGTATTGCCGAAATAATTCTTGGCTAGCCTCGACATCAGTTCGGCCGCATCAGCGCCGCCTGCTTGTCGAGCATCGCGGTAATCGATTCATGCGGCGACGGATGGCCCAGGTAATAACCCTGGGCCATGTCGCAGCCGTATTCTTCCAGCATCAGCAGTTGCTCATTGGTTTCCACGCCTTCCGCCACCACCACCATTTTCAAGCCATGCGCCATGGCGATGATGGCGCGCGTGATGGCGGCGTTTTCCGAATCCTGCGGCAAGCCCGAGATAAAACTTTTGTCGATCTTCAAGGCCCGCACGTCGAAGCGCTTTAAATAATTCATCGACGAATAACCGGTGCCGAAGTCGTCGATCGACAGGTAGACGCCGATGCCGCGCAATTGCTCCAGCGTTACCATGGTGGCCCTGGCGTCGTCCATCAGCGTGCCTTCGGTCAATTCCAGTTCCAGCAGGCGCGCGTCGAGCCCGGTGTCTTCCAGCGCCGACAGCACGATTTGCATCAGGTTTTCATCCTTGAATTGCTTGGCCGACAGGTTGACCGCCATCCGTATCGCCCGTACGCCATCGATTTGCCATGCCTTGGCCTGGCTGCATGCGGTGCGCAACAC
This sequence comes from Janthinobacterium agaricidamnosum NBRC 102515 = DSM 9628, assembly GCF_000723165.1. NCBI lineage: Bacteria > Pseudomonadati > Pseudomonadota > Betaproteobacteria > Burkholderiales > Oxalobacteraceae > Janthinobacterium > Janthinobacterium agaricidamnosum. The sequence goes on along the minus strand of NZ_HG322949.1, from coordinate 4,105,541 downwards.
CCATTCGCCGATCGGCACGATCAAGCCGGTTTCTTCCGCCAGCGGAATGAATTCGGTCGGCGAGATGATGCCGCGTTCCGGGTGGCGCCAGCGCACCAGCGCTTCGACGCCGACGATCCTGGTGCTGGGTACGTCGATTTGCGGCTGGTACAGCAAATACAGTTCATTGTTTTTCAGCGCCTTGCGCAAGCCGACTTCCAGTTTGACGTGGCTCATGATTTGCATCGTCAACGAAGAACTATACAGTTTGGCGTTATTCTTGCCGCAATTCTTGGCGTGGTACATCGCCGTGTCGGCATATTTCAGCAGCGAGTTGCAATCGTCGCCGTCTTCCGGATACAGCGAAATGCCGATGCTGGCGGTGACGAATATCTCGTGCGAGTCGATCAGGAATGGCCGGCGCATCGCTTCCTTGACCCGGTGCGCGACGTTGAGCGCGTTTTCGACCCGTTCCAGATCGGGGATCAGGATGGTGAATTCATCGCCGCCCAGGCGCGCCAGGTTGGTGTTGTTGAGGTCGGCGGTGCGCGACACCAGGTCGCTCGGGCGGATGGTTTCGCGCAGCCGTTCCGACACCACTTTTAATAAATGGTCGCCGACGTTGTGGCCCAGCGTGTCGTTGATGCGCTTGAAGGCGTCGAGGTCCATGAACAGCACGGCGAATTTCTTGTTGCCCAGTTTCGAGCGCGCCAGTTCGCGTTCCAGCGTTTCCAGGAAGGCCTGGCGGTTCGGGATGCCGGTCAGGCTGTCGCAATACGCCAGGCGGCGGATTTGCTCTTCGGTCTGCTTGCGTTCGCTGATGTCGCGCACCAGTCCCAGCACTTCTTCGGCGCCGGTGGCCACCAGCCGCGCCTCGAAGTGGCGGGTGGTGTCTTGCCGCGTCAGCGCGTAATCGACCGAGCGGATGTGGTGCGTGTCGAGCACCGTGTGCATTTGTTCCAGCAAGCGCTCGGCGATGTCGCTGGGCAGCACTTCGCTGATGTGCTTGCCGACGCAGTTTTCATTCGAGAAGATCGCGCTGGAATCGTGGCCCTGTTCGTAATCGAGATAAAAGCCTTCCTTGTTGAGGCGGAAGAAGGTATCGGGAATCGCCGCCAGCACGGCGCGGTTGTGGGCGTCGGCGATGCGCAGCCGGGCGATGGCGTCGCTGGCGCGCAGCACGTACAGCACGCGGTGGCCGAGGATCGGCCAGTTGATCGGCTTCGAGATGAAGTCGGTGGCGCCTTCTTCATAGGCGTGGGTGACGGCTTCCAGGTCGTCGCCGCCGGTGACCATGATGATCGGCACGGTGATCGCCGATTCGGCGCGGCGGATTTCGCGGCACACGGTAAAGCCGTCCATGGCCGGCATGTCGACGTCGAGCAAGACCAGGTCCGGCGCCATGCTTTTGTAATACGCCAGCGCCTTGATGCCATCGTCGGCTTCGACCACGTCCAGCCCGACCTGGCTCAGCATTTCGAGCATCAGCATGCGCATCACGGGATCGTCGTCGGCCACCAGCACCAGGCCGCGCTTGCGAGATAAGGGCGCTGTCATGTCAGATTTCCTTTTCCAGGATTGCGCTCAAGGTAAGCCGTACGGCGTGAAATTCCTGCTCCATCTCTGACAGGAGGCCGGCTGCGCCTTCGGTGCTGTCGTTGCGGCCCAGCGTTTCCATGTCCTTGCACAGCTGAGCCAGCGTGTCGGCGCCGACATTGGCGCTGCTCGACTTGAGGCTGTGCGCGGCCTTGCGCAGATTGCCGGTATTGCGGCTGTCGATGGCCGCGCGCAAGGTCAGGAATTGCTGCGGCGTATCGTCGACAAAGGCGTGGATCACCCGTTCCAGCAAGGCGTCGCCGCCGGTGCTGCTGAGCGCGCGGATATTGTCCAGCGCGTGGCGGTTGATGTTGTGGGCGGCGGCCGGCTTGCGCGCCGCAAGCTGCATCGGCGCCGGGGCAGCGACTGGCGCCGGTGTGGCGGGCGCCGGCCTGGGCGGCAATTCATCGTGATGCACGGTCGCGGCGCGCGGCAGCGTGATCCAGCGCGCGATGGTATGGCCCAGTTCCTGCTGCGTAAATGGCTTGCTCAGGTAATCGTCCATGCCGGCCGCCAGGCACGCTTCGCGGTCGCCCTGCAAGGCGTTGGCGGTGATCGCGACGATCGGCAGCAGGCGCGCATGGCCGCATTGCTGTTCGTGGCGGCGGATTTCGGCGGTGGCGGCAAAACCGTCCATCACCGGCATCTGGCAATCCATCAGGATCAAGTCGAAATCGTCGCGCCGGGCCGCGTTCAGCGCCTGTTCGCCATTGTGGGCGCAGACCACTTCCAGGCCCAGGCCGTCGAGCATGGCGATGGCCACTTCGATATTCACCGGATTGTCTTCCGCCAGCAAGACTTTCCTGCGCTTGCGGCTGGATGCCGGCCGTGGCAGGTGCGGCGTGCTGATACGCATGCCTTCGCTGGCGCGCATCGGCGTGACAATGCAATCGAACAAGTCGCACTCGCGCGCCGGCTTGATCAGCTGGAAGGCCACGCCGGCTTCGCGCCGCTGCACCGTGTCGGCGGCGCCCCGGTCGGTACTGAGCAGCAGCAATTTGATGTCGGCGATCAGCGGGTCGGCCTTGATGGTGGCGGCCAGCGCCAGGCCGCTGGTACGCGGCAATTCCATGTCGAGCAGGGCGACATCGTAGGGCTGGCCGCGCTGGGCCGCCGCATACAGTTTTTGCAAGCCGTCGGTGGCTGAAACGGCGCTGTCGCTGGCGATATGCCAACTGGCCAGCTGGCCCTCCAGCACTTCGCGCGTACCTGGCGTTTGGTCGACGATCAAAGCGCGGATTCCCTGGGTGGTTTTGGGGTTGAACGAGGCATCGTCGAAAGCGATGCGCCGCTTATCGAAATTTACTTCGAACCAGAAGATCGAGCCTTGCGTTAGAGCATTGTCAACGCCGATTTTCCCGCCCATCAATTCCACCAGCTGCTTGGAAATGGCCAGTCCCAGCCCCGTGCCGCCATGTTTGCGGGTGGTCGAACCGTCGGCCTGCGAAAACGATTCGAAGATCCGGGTTTGCGCTTCGCTCGATACGCCGATGCCGGTGTCGTGCACTTCGAAGCGCAGGCTGACGGTTTGCGCATCTTCGCCGGCCACTTGCACCTTGACGGTGATCTTGCCGCTCTCGGTGAATTTGATGGCGTTGCCGAGCAGGTTGACGATCACCTGGCGCAGGCGGTTCGGGTCGCCGCTGATGGCGATCGGGATATCGTTGGCGATATCGAATTCCAGGCGGATATTCTTGGCGTTCGCTTGCGGCGAAAAGACGTGGTCTATATCGTCGAGCAATTCGCGGAAATTGAGGCGGATGTATTCCACCGTCAACTTACCCGCTTCGATCTTCGAAAAATCGAGGATGTCGTTGATGATCACCAGCAAGTTCTCGCCGGAGCGCTTGACCATGCTGGTGTAGTGGCGCTGCTGCTCGGTCAGCTGGCTGGCCAGCAGCAGCTCGGTCATGCCCAGCACGCCATTCATCGGCGTGCGGATTTCATGGCTCATCGTCGCCAGGAACGCGCTCTTGGCCTGGCTGGCCGATTCCGCCGCGTTCTTGGCTTTTTCCAGTTGCTCGGTACGCACGCTGACCTGGCGTTCGAGTTGCCCGCGATAATGCGCCAGCGTCGCGTCGCGGCTGTCGATCTGCGCCAGCATGTCGTTGAAACTGTCGATCAGCGTACCCAGTTCGTCGCTGCGCTGGTGCAGGATGCGGTGGGTATAAGTCTGGCTGCTCGACACTTTTTGCGCCGCATTGATCAGCTTGGTGATCGGCTCGGCGATGACGCCCTTGAAGCGGGCCGCCAGGAACAGCGCCAGCAAAAATGAAAACAGCGTCGCGCCGCTGATCGCACCGAGGTGGCGCAAGATGCCCAGCCACATATGGATCAAGTCGGCTTCGATCATTACCGTGCCGATGATTTCCTGGTTGTTGCGGATCGGCCGGTACAGGCGGATTTCCGGCGCCCAGAACGGACCGCTGGTCTCGGTCACCGGTTGGGCGCCGATCTCGGCCAGGCGCAAGGCGCTCAGCCCCGGCAACTGCTCCGGCTTTTCATCGGCGATCAGCGCCACATAACGGGCGAACGGCTTGCCGTCGCGGTCGAACAGCGCGGCTTGCGTGATTTCATCCTTGACGCCCAGCGCGGCCAGGGTTTGCTCGGCTTGCTTCTTGTCGGCGAATAACAGCGAGGTGACGCTGTTGGTGCCGATCACGCCAGCCAGCGACAGCAGTTGCTTGCCCTCATCTTCCTTATGGCTCAATACCGATGTCGCGGCAAACGCGATAAACACCAGCAGCAAGGCGCTGCCGGTCGACAGCACGGAAATCATGGTCAGCTTCTGGCTGATGCTGGAGCGGTCGAAATTGAACATGGACAGCGTTATCTCCCCAGGATGCTGCGAGCCAGTTTCAATACCTGCGAGCTGATGCGCAAGCCGGCGTGGCGGGCGGCGGCGGTATTGATGTCGAATTCGATCTTGTCGTCATTGCCGCTCAAGCCGACGATGCCGCCAAGCTCGGCGAACGCATCGATATCGCTGACGGTCAGCACATTGCGCGCATGGGCGCCGGGCAGGATGCCGGCCAGATAACGTTCCTCCGATTTGGCGATAAATAATATATTGCAACCATGTAATTCCCCCAGCCGCGACATATGGCGCACCTTCCATTCGCGCCCGGACAGCGTGCGCCCTTCAAAACCGGTCAATCCCTGGCTCAGCGTCTCGGTATCGCCCATCATGCACAAGGTCAGCGGCGATTCGCGCGAACCGGCCGGCCAGTCGGTGAAGCGGGCGATGTTGTATAAAAAACCGATGGTCATCGCCGGATCGGCGCCGGCCGCGAGGCCCGGCCCGGGCGCGCCCCAGGCCAGCAATAACAGCCATATCGCTATACGCCGCGGCAACCAATACTGGCCCGCGGACACAACGATACGGTGGCGGTGCTTGAATTCCATCATGTGTGCGGCAGAGCTGGTATGACTTCAAGCGGTGGTCCGGTTGGAAAAAACTTAATTCCAATAGGAAAAATTCAAGATAAGCGGGAAGTTTCTAGAAGGTATTGATTTGGGTCTATAGATGAATCGGCAATGATCGGGGAATAAAAAAAGCGGACCACTCCCTAAGGAATATGTCCGCCTGAAGGAGACTGATTGCTTGTCAGCAACAACCGCCGCGCTTGCCGGCGCCGCCGTAGCGGGCTTCCTGGCGTTCGCGGAAAAACTCTTCGTACGACATGATCGGCTCATCGGGATGTGTCAATTCCCGGTGCGCGACATAGGTATCGTATTCGGGCAAGCCGACCATCAGCCGCACACTTTGCCCCAGGTAGCGGCCGGCCTTGACGATTTCGTCCAGCATCATGGCACCGTCGGCATCGATTGGAACGGCGTTTCGCGGGTGGTCGGCTTGTTATTGGCGCGCGCCAACAAGATGGTGCGGATGCCGAACACCATCACGCTGATGACGACGATCATGAAGAAGCCCGCCAGGCCGGCGTCGAGGTAATCGTTGAACACGATTTGCTGCATCTGCGCGACCGACTTGGCCGGCGCCAGCAAGGTACCCTGGTCGAGCGCCGCCGAGTACTTGCCGGCGTGGGCCAGGAAACCGACGCGCGGGTTGGCGTCGAAGATTTTTTGCCAGCCGGCGGTCAGCGTGCACAGCAGCAGCCAGATGGTCGGCGTGATGGTGACCCACGCGTATTGGCCGCGTTTCATCTTGAACAGCACGCAGGTGCCCAGCGTCAGCGCGATGGCTGCCAGCATCTGGTTGGCGATGCCGAACAATGGCCACAAGGTATTGATGCCGCCCAAAGGATCGACCACGCCCTGGTACAGGAAATAACCCCAGGCCGCCACGCACAGGCCGGTGGCCAGCAGGTTGGCGTAAACGTTTTCCGTCTTTTTCAGGCTGGGTGCGAAACTGCCCAGTAAATCTTGCAGCATGAAACGTCCGGCGCGGGTGCCGGCGTCGACCGCGGTCAGGATGAACAGCGCTTCGAACAGGATCGCGAAGTGGTACCAGAAGGCCATCATGGTCTTGCCGCCGATCACGCCGGACAAGATGTGGGCCATGCCGACCGCCAAGGTCGGGGCGCCGCCGGCGCGCGAAATGATGGTGTGCTCGCCGACATCCCTGGCGGTCTGGGTCAGCATCTCAGGGGTCACATAAAAGCCCCATTGCGAAATCGCCTGCGCGGCCGATTCGGCGGTCGAGCCGATCAGCGCGGCCGGGCTGTTCATCGCGAAATACACGCCCGGTTCGATGGTCGATGCGGCCACCAGCGCCATGATGGCGACAAACGATTCCATCAGCATCGCGCCGTAACCGATAAAACGGGCGTGGCTTTCGTTCTCGATCATCTTCGGCGTGGTGCCGGAGGCGATCAGCGCATGGAAGCCGGACACGGCGCCGCAAGCGATGGTAATGAACAGGAACGGGAACAGATTGCCCGACCAGACCGGGCCGCTGCCGTCGATGAACTTGGTCATGGCCGGCATTTTCAGGTAGGGCGCGACAAAGATGATGCCGATTGCCAGCGCCAGGATGGTGCCGATTTTCAAGAAGGTCGACAGGTAATCGCGCGGCGCCAGCAACAGCCAGACCGGCAATACCGAGGCGACAAAACCGTAGCCGATCAGCATCCATGTCAATTCGGTGCCGGTAAAGGTGAACATCGGTCCGAACAGGGGCGATTCCTGCACATACTGGCCGCCGATAATGGCCAGCATCAGCAGCACAAATCCGATCAGCGAAATCTCGCCGATGCGGCCGACCCGGATGTAACGCGAATACACGCCCATGAACAGCGCGATCGGTATCGTCGCCATCACGGTAAAACTGCCCCACGGCGAGCCGGTCAGCGCCTTGACGACGATCAGCGCCAGCACCGCCAGGATGATGACCATGATCATGAAGGTGCCGAGCAGCGCGATCATGCCGGGAATTTCGCCCAGTTCCGCCTTGATCAGGTCGCCCAGCGAGCGGCCGTCGCGGCGCATCGAAATGAACAATACGATAAAATCCTGCACCGCGCCGGCGAATACCACACCTGCCAGTATCCACAGCATGCCCGGCAAATAACCCATTTGCGCGGCCAGTACCGGGCCGACCAGCGGGCCGGCGCCGGCAATCGCGGCAAAATGGTGGCCGAACAGCACGAATTTATTGGTTGGCACATAATCGAGGCCATCGTTGAACTTGTGCGCCGGCGTCATGCGGCGCGCGTCGAGGCCGAATACCTTGTCGGCGATGTACAGGCTGTAGAATCGGTAGGCGATCAGGTAAATGCAGATGGCGGCGATGACGATCCAGATGGCGCTGATCGATTCGCCGCGCTGCAGGGCGATGACGCCCAGCGAGCCGGCGCCGGCCAGGGCCAGCGCGGCCCAGCCTAGTTGTTTCATGAAACGCTGCATATTGCTCCTCCAAGAATAGACGGGCGCCGCACTCGCCCGGTCTGTGCCGGTACGGAATTGTCAGCTTATGGCGAGTATTCACGATTCGTATAACTAGATCAAGCGCAGCATTACGCAGTTGCACTAAGTATTATTACGCAGGCCGAATCCGGCGCGGCAACGTAAAATCGGACCCTTCACCCCGGAATAGCGAAACGCCATGAAGTTGAGGCAAAAAGTAATCTTCCTGGCAATTACGCCGCTGATACTGGCCATGTGCGGCATCGCGCTGGCGGTGCGGCATCAGGCCATCATGCTGGCGCAGCAGCAGCGGGCCACCATCCAGCAAGCGTATCTGGCCAGCAAGGAAGCCGAGCTGAAACATTATGTGACGCTGGCCAGCCATTCGATCGCCCATTTGTACCGTTCGGGACGCAAGGATCCGGCTACGCTGGAAGAAGCCAAGCGCATCCTCGGCGCGCTCAGTTATGGCGATGACGGCTATTTCTTTATTTACGATATGCAAGGCAATTCTCTGATGCATCCGCGCCAGCCGGAACTGGTCGGCCAGAACCTGTGGCAATTGCGCGATGCCAGCGGCCGCCTGACGATACAGAATTTGTTGCAGCGAGCCAAGACCGGCGGCGGTTTCGAGCGCTATAACTGGATCAAGCCGTCCAGCCACAAGCCGGCGCCGAAACTCGGTTATGTGATACTGATGCCGGACTGGGGCTGGATGATGGGCACCGGCATCTATCTCGACGATGTCGACGATGCCTTGGCGCGGGTCGATACCCAGCAATCGGGCAATATCCGCAGCACCATGCTGTGGATCGCGGCGATCGCCATCCTCAGCTCGCTGGCGCTGGCGGTGTCCGGGCTGGCGCTCAATATCAGCGAATTGCGGGTCGCCGACGCCAAGCTGAAAGTACTGACCCAGCGCGTGGTCGAATCGCAGGAAGAGGAACGGGCGCGGCTGTCGCGCGACTTGCACGATGGCATCAGTCAATGGCTGGTGTCGATCAAATTGCAAATCGAAGCGGGCATTATCCGCCTGACCGGCACTGCCGAACAACAAGCCAAGGCCCAAGCCACTTTCGAGCGTACCGCCGAACAACTCAATAATGTGCTGGGCGAAGTGCGCCGCATCTCGCATAATCTGCGTCCGGCGATCCTCGACGACCTGGGCCTGGCGGCGGCGCTGGAACACCTGGCCGGCGAATTCTCGGACAATAGCAGGACGCCGGTGGTATTTCGGGCCGAAGGCGGCAGCGAAGGTTTGTCGGACGTCGCCAATACCGTGCTGTTCCGCATCGCCCAGGAAGCGCTGACCAATATCGAGCGGCATGCGCAAGCGAGCCAGATCGTCATCGAACTGAGCGGATCGCCGCACCGGGTCGCATTGCGCATCGCCGACGACGGCATCGGTTTCGACACCGACGGCATCGCCTTGCACCCGAAACACGGCATCGGCTTGCGCAATATGATGGAACGGATGGAAGCGATCGGCGGCGACTTGCTGATCACTTCATCGCCGTCCGGCACGGTAGTGCTGGCGCGGGTCGACCTGACAATTTGAATACCATGATCGTAAAAACGCTATGAAGCAAACATTATGAAGCAAGTCATCCGAATCCTGCTGGTCGACGATCATCCGCTGGTGCGCGACGGCTTGCGCGCACGCCTCGAAGCCGTGCCGCATTTCGACGTGGTGGCGGAAGCGGGCGGCGCCGAAGAGGCGCTGGAACAGGCGCGCCAGCACAATATCGAGCTGGTCTTGATGGACATTAATATGCGCGGCATCAACGGCATCGATGCGACGGCGTTGTTCAAGGCGGCCTTTCCCGCCATCGCGGTGCTGATACTGTCGATGCACGACAAGCTGGAATATGTGTCGCAGGCAATACAGGCCGGCGCGCGCGGCTACGTGCTGAAGGATGCGCCGGGCAAGGATATCGTGTTCGCGATCGAGACCGTGATGTCCGGCGGCATCTATTACAGCGCCGCACTGGCCCAGCAACTGGCGCGTCCGCTGATCCACGACACCCACCTGACGGTGCGCGAACACCAGGTCTTGCAGCATATCGCGGCCGGCCAGTCGAACAAGCAGATTGCCCGCGAACTGGACTTGAGCGTGCGCACCGTCGAAACCCACCGTTTGAACATCAAGCGCAAGTTGGGCATCGAGGGGCAGGCTGAACTGATCAAATATGCGGTCGAGCATGCCCAGTTCGATGGCTGATGTGCCCTGAGTTGCCATGCTAAATTGTTATGCAAAATTGGTATGCATTGTATGCATGAAACCAGTAATCTTCTTCCATTACTATTGCCAAAATAAAACTGTCTGTTTAGATGGATTCGGATAGAATGGCTGAGGCTGGTGACGTTTGCTCGTTTTACTAAGAGATTTATGCGTCACCAACCGTTTCATTACCATTGCGCCCATACAAAGATACCGATGTCCGCGTCTGAATCCAAGCTGTTTCCATTGGTGGGATTACAAGCAGTTGCCAATGCTCATCATGAGTGGGTGGCCGTCATATTGCACTTGCCGTTGCAGGCAAGCGATGCCGCGCTGTCGATGCTGCTCAGCGCAGGCGATGTGTTCGCCGCGTTGGCGCCGCTGCAATTGATCGTTACGCTGAGCGATCCGTGCGGCTTGAGCGACAGTGTGCTGGCCGCGCTGCCGGCCCGGCGCACCCTGTTGCGTATTCCCTCCGCTGTGGCCGCCGGCAAACCGGTACAACAGCGCTGCCTGGCACTGGCCGACGACGGCTACCGGATCTTGCTCGACGGCGCGGCCGGCATGACGGCGCTCAAGATGGGCGCGCACGGGACCAGCATCGATAGCCGCGGCGACTTGCCCAGCCTGCATCAACTGCTGGCCTTGCCCGGCCCGCACCTGGTGCACCAGGTCGACAGCGCCACGCGCCTGGCCGAATGCCGCGGCGGCGGCTTTTCGTGGTTTGCCGGCGAGCACGCGCTGCATGCGGCGCGCAATAGGGGCAATCCCGACGACGGCACTTCGCGCAAGCGCCTGCTGACCTTGCTGGCCTTGCTGGCGCGCGACGCCGATGCGCCCGAACTGGCGCTGCAGCTCAGGCAAGATCCATCGCTGTCCTATCACTTGCTGAAACTGGCCAACTCGGCGGCGTTCGGGCTCAGCATCCCGATCAGTAATTTTGAACAAGCGATCACCTTGCTGGGCCGGCGTCAATTGCAGCGCTGGCTGCAACTGCTGCTGTACGCGCGGCAGCAAGAAGATGGCGGCAACCATGCCTTGCTGCCGCTGGCGGCGGTGCGCGCGGCGCACATGGAAGCGCTGTGCAAATACCACGGCGGCGACCGCGACCAGCAAGACCTGGCCTTCATGGCCGGCGTGTTTTCGCTGCTGGATGTGTTGCTGGGCATACCGATGGAGCAGATCCTGGCCGTGCTCAAGCTCGATCCCGAAGTCGCGCTGGCGTTGCGCGAGCGGGGCGGCGAGCTGGGACGTTTGCTGGTGCTGGCTGAAAGCGGCCATGCGATTGCCGATATGTCCCCCGAGGTGCTGGCTGGCGCCGGCATCGATGCTGAAACCTATTGGCGCAGCCTGCTGGAGGCTTATCAATGGGCAATCCAGGTCAGCCGGAACCTGTAAGCATGTTGCTGCAACCGGTATCAGACTACCTCGGCGACAGCGCCGCCTTGTGCGACGCGGTATTGCGCTTGCGCGGCCCGGCCCTGATCGAGGAACTGGGGCGCATCGCCCGCGCCGTCACCGCCAGCCCGCATGGCCGTTACTTGCCCGCCGCGCCTGGCATCCTGGCGGAACCCGGCTATGGCGCCGGCTTGCCCGGCCTGGAGCAGGGCTTGATCCAGGAAATCCGCTACGACGGCCAGTGTTTCGGCCACTTCGCGGTCTGCGGCCGCGAGCAATATGGCGACGACGAGCGTGGCCGGCTGGCCAGCCTGGCCACGCTGACCGCCGGCGTGCTGCAAGTGCATTCGCTGGCACAACGCTCGACCCATGCTTACGCCCAAGTCGAGGCGCTGCTGCAACAGCAATCGCAAATCCTCGACCAGATCCACGAATCCGTGCTGACGATGGACTTGACCGGCTACATCACCAGCTGGAACAAGGGCGCCGAGCGGCTGTTCGGCTACACCTCGGTGGAAGCGGTCGGGCAAAACATCCTGTTCCTGTACGAAGATGAAGACACCGGTTTCCACGACGCCTTTGCCGAACAGGGCGGGCGCCTGATGGAAGTGCGGCGCCGCAAGAAAAACGGCGAAGTGTTCTGGGCCAGCCTGTCGCTGTCGCCGCTGTGCGACATGGAGGAGCGCGCGATCGGCCTGATCGCTTACCTGACCGACATCACCGAACGCAAGCTGGCCGAAGAGCGGCTGCACCACCTGGCCTATTACGATGCGCTGACCGGCTTGCCGAACCGCACCCTGCTGACCAAGCTGGTCGACCAGGGATTGACGGTAGCGCAGCGCACCAGGACCCATGCTTGTGTGCTGTTCATCGACTTGAATCGTTTTAAGCTGATCAACGACACGCTGGGCCGGCCTATCGGCGACGAATTGCTGCGCCAGATCTCGCAACGTTTCCGCGGCGTGCTGCGCGACCAGGACCTGGTGGCGCGGCTAGGCGGCGATGAATTCGCCGTGTGCCTGCTCGACATCGGCCAGCACTTCGAAGCGAGCACCGTCGCGCAAAAATTGCTGGCTTCGCTGGAACAGCCATTCCTGATCGACAGCCATGATTTGCGCGTCGGCGCCAGCATCGGCATCAGCGTCTACCCGCAAGACGGCGGCGACGCCGAAACCCTGCTGCGCCTGGCCGACATCGCCATGTACCGCGCCAAGCAGGATGGCGGCAGCGATAGCGAATCGGTGGCCTTCTACAGCCATGAGATGAACCTCGGCATGCAAGAACGCATGCGCGTCGAAACCGGCTTGCGGCACGCGCTGATGCAGCGCCAGCTATTGCTGCACTACCAGCCGAAATTTGCGCTGGCGACCGGCCGCATCATCGGCGCCGAAGCGCTGGTGCGCTGGAGCCATCCGCAGCGCGGCATGATCCCGCCGTCCGAATTCATTCCCCTGGCCGAAGCGACCGGGCTGGTGGTGCACATCGGCGAATGGGTGCTGCAAGCGGCGTGCGCCCAGGCCCAGGCATGGCAGCAGGCCGGCTTGCCGCCGGTGCGCATCGCCGTCAACGTTTCCGCGCGCGAATTCACTCCGGCCTTGCCGGTGCGGGTGGAACAGACCCTGCAGCGCTACGGCCTGGAACCGGCGTGGCTGGAACTGGAAATCACCGAAAGCACGCTGATGAACAACATCGAGCGCGTAATCGGCATCATGGACCGCATCACCGAGCTGGGCGTGGCCTTGTCGCTGGACGACTTCGGTACCGGCTACTCCAGCCTGTCCTACCTGAAGCGCTTTCCGATCGACACCTTGAAAATCGACCGGTCCTTCACCACCGGCATCCCCGACGACGGCAACGACTGCGCGATCGCCAGCACCATCATCAGCATCGCCCGGCAACTGCGCCACAAAGTGATCGCCGAAGGCGTGGAAACGGTCGAACAACTGGCGTTTTTGAAGAGCTCAGGCTGTGATGAAGTGCAGGGTTACTTGTTTTCGAAGCCGTTGCCGGCGCTGGAATTCGAAGCGGCCTTGCGCGAGAACTGGGGCCTGGACAGCTGACATGGCTGTTGCGTGTCGCTTCAGCGTGCATTTTTCTGTAGGGAAACAGTTATCGCGCAGGGATAGATTGGTAAGGTGGAGTGGATTATGTATAATATCGGCAGCAGGAAGCGTGGCCGAGTGGTTGAAGGCACCAGTCTTGAAAACTGGCGACGGTGTGAGCTGTTCGTGAGTTCGAATCTCACCGCTTCCGCCAAGAAATAAAAAAGAATAGCCGCCCTCGGGCGGCTTTTTTTATTTCTTGGCGGAAGCGAGCAGGGCGCCTGCGCGCCCTGCGTGTGAGATTCGAAGGCCTTGCGCCTACCGGCGCAAGCCTCCCCGAATCGCCCAACTGCTGCCGCTGCGCGGCAGCCCTGCGCGCCGTGGGCGCGCTTCGTGGTTCTAATTAGGTTCGTGACTGAGCTGGCTTCTACGACGTACAACGCGTAAGCTCGTGTCCGAAAGGCAGAACTGGCCCTCGTACCCACATACCGGAGAAATTCGCTGTTGCTCGATCAGTTACGGATATTAAATTGAAAGTACGGAAATTTGTTCGGATAGCGCACTGTATATTGGTGCTCAATAGCAAGTTCCAAGTCCTCTATGGCCGCCGAGATCTCCAGTGCAATGGGGCTAGAATGGGTTTGCGATACGAAAGCAGAGACATCAAAATTATTCAGTGTTAAGGCTCTGCGAACAGCTATTATGTAAGGATTAAGGTTGTCTACACTTACAATCTTTACCCTCGTTAATAATCGCTCAAGGCTATAAATGCGTGTAATCAAATCCGCAGATTTGATGCCGTCAAATTTCTCAGAGCAGTGAAACGCACGACCATCCTGTTCAAGTTTTTGAAGTTGCTCGTAAAATTTATCGAGCTGGGAGCGCACCTCTTTCCTGCGTTCCCTAGCTTCACTGAAGAAGTGCGTACATGCCCACCCGATTACCGCAATAGCCCAAGGAATCCCATCCCAAAAACTCTTATCAGCCATATACGCCGATGCTTAGTGAGGCACGAGGATTGGCACTGCTTTATCGATGTAGTCCAAAATTTCCACTTTGAGACTTGTGTTGCTTGCTTGTATTTCTAGCTTGTCTTTTACATCATGCTTGGGGATACCCAAGCGTACTAATCCGCCGAATGCCTCCTCTAAAAATGAGGAGCCGTAACCGCGTGCGCCGTCCAGGTCGACTACAACCTTCTCTGCCATTCTGAAGGCCGGTTCGAGAAATTTACGACGGAACAGCTCGCCACTGAACGGGCCATCTTTTACAAAACGACCTGCTGGAAATCGCGAAAATTCTTGTGCTACTCTAATTGTGGTGATCATACTGCCTCCTTGGCTGGCAAGGGAATTTTCCAAAAAATCAAGATCCCAAGTATACTATCATGGTAGTCAACTGAGCGAGATGCGCCACCAGAATTCATCATGAAGACCCCACGGTTACTATAGACGATTGCTTGGGCATCTGGGAGTCCATTTATGACCTCCATGATCTGCCTCAGCCCCTTTCCGCGATGACTCTTTCTTGTTCTGGACACACTGTCCTTCACAGCAAATTTGATGATGTCTGAATCGTTCTTCAGACCTTTACGGACTAATCTATTCCAGACGCTGCGGCGCTTCACCGGAAGAGTGCGCGGTATGCCCGCACCTAAGTCACAAAAGGCAACGGAAAGATAGTTGTCTTTTTCATGAGAGAACATCCACCAGTCTTTCTGATCGTCAATTCCCAATCCATCCTCCCGGCTTAAATCGTAAGCATGATTGGAAACGTTGGTCATAGCCTCGGTGATGCCTGTATAAATTGATGCAAGGGATATCGACGCGCTGCGCGTGCAAATAAAGTTCGGCACCAACGCTTGTCGAAGCTTGCCAAGTCCGTCGTTTGCGACATTAAAGTTTGACACAACTGCAGCTTCTTGGACCTATACGAGCATCTGCTTTCCCCCCAAAGCGAACGTTGTGCTGCACGGCTAACGTAGCTTTTTCCAGTCTGTTCACTTTCGCGCGTGATCTCACGATCAATAAACCCTGAGCCAGCAAACCAATTTGCGACAGCATTGAGAGCACTCCCGAATAAAGCACAGTATTCCCTGAACAGCTAAACCACCGCCCCCCCAAACCCCTCCGGCCGCCGCGCCAGCAACTGAGACAGCCGCTGAAGCCCTGCCTGCAAGCGCCCCCTGTCCTTGATACACCCCAAAGAGATCCGAATGGCATTCACGTGTCCGCTGCCGGTGGCGAATGCCTCCGCCGGCGTGACTGCGATGCCCTCCTTGTCGGCTGCACGCGCAAGCTGCGAGGAGTTCCAATACGCCGGCAACTCGAGCCATACATGCAGGCCGTCATCAAAGCCGCTGTAGCGCCCCGCCAGAATATCCCGGGCCATCCGGTGGCGCAGGCGCGCCTCCTTGCGTACGCCTTCCATCAAGCGGTCAGCCGAACCGTCGAGTATCCACTGCGTGGCCAGTGCGGCCGTCAGAGGCGCGACCATCAGCGCAAATGATCTGAGCGCGACCAGGAAACGTTCGCGTTCGTGCCGGTCGCGTATCAGCACGAAGGCGACACGCAAGCCGGGCGTCAGGCATTTCGACAGGGTTGAGATGTAGATCACCTGTTCCGGGGCAAACGTGGCAATCGGCGGTGGCGGGGCATCGGCAAGGAGCCAGTAGGGATCGTCCTCGACGATGCGTACATTGCAGCGCTGCGCGATGCTGGCGAGCTCCTTGCGCCGGCGTTCCGGCATGGTGATGGCGGTCGGGTTCTGTAATGTCGGATTGAGGTAGACCAGCCCGGGCTTGTGCTGGCGGCACGCTGCCTCAAGCAGTTCAGGCACCATCCCGTGCTGGTCCGCTTCCACCGCAATGATGTGCCGGCCGAATTGGGCGGCCGCGGCACGCAAGCCGGGATAACTCGTCGGCTCTGCCAGGATGACATCGCCAGGCTCCGTCAGCGCAAGGATCAATGCGGCGATCGCCGCTTGCGCACCCGGACAGACAAGCAGCTGCCCTGAATCCAGATGTCCAAACATCGGTGCCAGCCATTTGGCTCCGGCCTTGCGGTCGGAGTCGCTTCCCCCGCCCAAGTGGTAAGTCATCAGCAATTCATTATCTGCCCTCATCAATACTTGAGACAAACCTTGTTTCAACATGTCGTCGAAGTCCACGCCATCCGGCGCTGGCGGGGTATTCATGCTCAGGTCGAGGATAGCGTTCAACTCGACTTTCGGCGCCGCGACATAGGTGCCCCGGGCGCCGCGGCCCTCCAACAAGTTGCGGCGTCTGGCTTCGTCGTATGCGCGCGTGATCGTCGTCAGGTCGACGTCCAGCTGTGCTGCCAACTGGCGCTGCGGAGGCAGGCGCTCACCCGGGGTCAAAGATCCGTCTGCCACCGCCGCCTGCAACGCATCCGCAATCTGCAAAAAGCGTGGCCCTTTGTTCCCGGCCAATCGCGGCAACCAGATGGGTAAATTTTCATCTTGCATGGTTTTTAACTGGGACATTTTGTCTCAATGTATGGAAATTGTTTTTAAGTAGTATGCATCAGGGCGTGCAGCAACACCATCCTTGCATGGCAGTCGCTGGCGTTTGCTCCTCTCTCATCCGGATTCGGCAAATCACTCCGCTGGATCCGATTGATATTTCATAGCGAAGTAGATCGTAATAAATGATTGTGATTTCTGACTTCCATAACCGGCGCTCTGCGGTGTTGCACCTTGTTAGCAGTGCTCGCACTGCGTCGCAACGAGCGCCCTCGGCGGGCCCCCTTGCAGCGCATCCGGTTCTGTTCGTCATAATTTCACCATTATTTTCCACGACCTACTTAGATATACTGAAAGATTCAAACAGGATGCCTGGGGAGCGGTTTGAAAAAAAATGTAGCTGCTGAAGCAGCGTTTTGAGGTAGTGCTCCTCACGATAGATAGTGTCAAGTAATAGCCTGGAAATACTCAAAATGATGGATTGGATTCCGATAGTCTTCGTTACGTTCAAGGGACTCGTGCTCGGCACGGGCATGTTCTTCGCCATCAAGTGGCATTACGATCAAGGGAAGAAGGGGAAGGAGACGGATAAGCGCGCGGTGCTACGCGCGGCCGGCAAGGTGGCCGCAGTCTTCGTGCTATCGCTGCTGGGCCTGGGGCTCTTCACCTTCGCCCTTGGCAGGATGCTCGGTTTGGAGTTGACCCTCCCCTGATGGCACAGAATAGTCGGCCGATATCCAGTGATGCGGCAGCAATTCCCCGATGCGGCTCGGGCAGCATCGGCAGGGCGGGTCAGCGTTCGCTTCGGCAAATAGCATCGCGCCTGCCATCAGCCACAGCCTTGCTCGACCTGAAACCCCTCAACTCCCACAACAACCACAAGCCACTCGCCAAGCACAGCACGATAATCGCCATCGAAAGCGGCAACTGAAATTGCTCATGCCCTGTCACAGCAAAACCCGCATGTATCACAAACGTCGCAATCCCCAACGCCGCGCAGCCAGCCGCCGAAACAAACGCTTTGGGGCTCGATAAAATCACATGCTGATAGCCCAGGAACACCAGCGGCACGACTAATATATTGAATAGCAGAAAACCCTGAATCCCGCCTGGAAGATGGAACATTTCCCACTCTCTCCAGTAAGCGGCGTCGATTTGGTGTAAAACGAGCAGTACCATCGTTGCCAAGTAGCTTTTAGTCATCCGGAATCACTTCTGTAAAAGTTTCTTTAAGTATAAGTTAAACCTATGGCGCAAGCGTGAAAAAGATAATAAATTTGACCATGGACGACCCCATGCAAAAATAAAACGGCCGAACCTATCCGATTTTGATTAACCCGGACCTGCTGTAGTAAGCTATCGTCTCCTACTTTTCCGACACCCAGAGCAATGACCGATCCGAGCAGCGCAGCGCTTACCCGTGAGCACCAGGCTACAGATCAATCCATCCGGCGGCGCTCGCTGATCGCCGCTTGCGGCGCGCACGCGATACACGACGGCCTGACCGATGTCATCTATGTGCTGCTGCCGATCTGGCAGGCGCAATTTTCCATCAGCTATGCCTTGGTGGGGCTGTTACGCGGCTCTTATTCCGGGACGATGGCGGTCTTCCAGTTGCTGGCGAGCAAGCTGGCAAGGCGCTGGGGGCGGGAGCGCATGCTGGTCGGCGGGACGGCGCTGGCTGGTTTGGCTTACCTGATCGCCAGCCAGGCCGGTGGCCTGGCGGTGTTGCTGATTGCGCTGTTGCTGGGCGGGCTGGGCGCCAGTACCCAGCATCCGCTGGCGTCGTCGATCGTTACCGATACCCACGAGGCGGGCGGCGGAGTGAAGCAGGCGTTGTCGCAATATAACTTTGCCGGCGACATCGGCAAGACGCTGATACCGGGACTGGTCGGCTTGTTGCTGCTGCTTGTCAGCTGGCAGGCCAGTGTCACGCTGATCGGGCTGCTTGGCCTGGCGGCTGCTGCTGCACTGTGGTGGCTGCTTCCGGCAGCGGAGGAATTGAAGTCGGACAAGAAAAAATCCGCCAAGACCATCAATGGGAGCGGTTCGAAAAGCGGCTTATGGGCGCTGTTGACGACTGGCGCCCTGGATAGCGCGGTACGGATGGGATTTCTGACCTTTTTGCCATTCCTGTTGAAAAGCAAAGGCACCGGCACTGCGGGCATCGGTGTGGCGCTGTCCTTATTGTTTGTCGGTGGTGCGTTCGGCAAGTTATTGTGCGGCTATCTGGGTGCACGCATCGGCATGATGAAGACGGTATGGATCACCGAGTCCGCCACGTCGCTGCTGATACTGGCCGTGGTATGGTTGCCGCTGTTCGGCGTCATGGCCATGCTGCCGCTGCTGGGACTGGCGTTGAATGGAACGTCTTCCGTGCTGTATGGCGTGGTGCCGGAATTGGCCGAAGCGGGCAAGCGGGAGCAAGCTTTCGCGCTGTTCTATACCGGCACCATCGGCGCTGGTGCGCTGGCGCCGGTATTGTTTGGCGGGCTGGGCGATGTGGCAGGCATTCCTGTCGCCGTGATCACGCTGGCGGCGATCTTGCTGTTGACATTGCCATTGTCGTGGCGGGTGCGGAAGGGATTGGGGAGCTGATTCGGCTGTCTTCCATCCGCACTGAACTATGCCGCCAGAGCCTTGCTGCCGTGGGCCTTGGGAACGATGGCGAACTGCATGCCCATCGCATTGAGCAAGGCCATCACGGTTTCGAGGCGCGGCTTGCTACCTTTGCGTAGTGCCTTGTACGCGCCCTCGCGGGTGATCTGCGCCTCTTTTGCGACCTTGCTCATGCCATGCGCGCGGACGACATCGTTCATTGCCGATTGCAACAGGTCAGCGTTGCCGGTTGCTGCGATCTCGCTCATGTAATGTGCGATCGCTTTCGGGCTGGTCAGATAGTCGGCCGGGTCGAACTCAGTCAAGCCGAGCGCTTTCAGGTCGGCGAGGGCGAAAGCGGTGTCGATGTTATCTTGGGCCATTTTTTCTTGCCTCCCTTGCGTTGTGCCGCCATTACCTTCGCTTGCTCTGCCTGTTGTGCCTTCTTGCGTTTTGCTTGGGCGGCCACCGCAGTTCGCATACCCCTTCGCCTACTGCGGCTCAATTACCTTTCTTTCGATCCTGCAGGTTCTTGATCCGCGCAGCTACTGTCGTGGATGCCACCACGTCCAGCGTGGCTTCCCAATACCGATACTCCGCAGTCTTGAAGGTCTTGATCAGATTAGGAATAGTCATAGTAATCGTTTGTTCTTGTTTGTCAACCGGGAGGTGATGCGTCTCGCTGGATTGTTCCTTTCCTTTTTGGCTTTGTATTTGATTTGCACCGCCATGGGCAGTCAATGCCCTGTGTTTAATAGAATAGAACCACGCTGTGCCAGGGACTTGATCCCAGTCATGTCAAGCCGCCAGCAGGCTGTCGGGCCAGAATATCGTACCGGAGTGGCGCAGGGAAAACTGCATCTGTGCGATGCGGCGCGCGGATCGCGCAGATGGCGTTGCGGGCGGCGATCAAGGCGGCGGCTGTGGCGGCCTGATCGTGTCATCGGATAGGTCAGGCAGCCCTGCTGCCCATGGCAATCACGGCCGCGCCGGCCAGTGCCAGGCCGACGCCGGCAACATCGGTCCATGCCGGCGTCACGCCGTCCACCAGCCACAGCCAGATCAGTGCGGTGGCGATATAAATCGCGCCATACGTGGCGTAGACGCGGCCGCTGGCGGCCGGGTGCAAGGTCAGCAGCCAGACGAACATCATCAGGCTGATGGCGGCCGGCAGCAGCAGCCAGGCGCTGGCCTTACCGCCCAGCCACAGCATCGGCAGATAACAACCGACCAGCTCCGCGACGGCAGTTGCCGTAAATAATGCAAAAGTGCGGGTGATGGCGGTCCATTCCATAGCTGCTTTCTTGTCCTGGGAAAATTGTGGCAACATTATATACAGCCGGACAGGGGCGGCTGGATGGTAAACTGTCGCCTTCACAGATACTCGCCACCGCCATGACAAAAACAACCACCCCTCCAGCCAAAAGACGCGACGAGGCGACACCGAAGCTGACGGTCAATCCATTCCTGGACAGTGAGTTTTACGCCCGGATGCGCGATTACACCGAGCGCGACGCGGCCTTCATCAAGGAATTGAAGGCAATCGCCGAATGCGGCGCCGGCAAGAAGAGCCCGGATCCGCGCTATGCGCCATCGCTGGAAGCGTTGCTGCTGACGGTCAAGAAAGGCTTGTCGTTCGCCGAGATGCTGAAGCGCATGGCCGAAGGCAAGGAAAAAGGCTTGTGGGAACCGTGGATGACGACTTTCGGGATTGAAATCCGCGCCGTCAATTACGCGCCTGGCGGTCCGCGCAACGCTTGCCTGGTGCTGGACCTGGGCGCCGCCGCACCGGCCCACGCGATGTTCGCCAAGGCCGGCGTGCAAAACTGGCGCAGCCTGGCGGCCGACGATTGCGCCGTGGTGCGCACCGAAAAGGCGACCGAGACGTCGCCGCTGAAAGTGTTTGCCGTGTTTTACCTGGACCCGGCCGAGAAATAATCGCCTTACAGGCCGGGGAGCCTGTACCCGGCCTATCGTTCTACAGTTCGTTCCAGCGCTTAAAACCCTTCCAGCACGATCTTGCCCTTGGCTTTGTTGCTTTCCAGCAGAGCATGGGCGCGTTTCAGGTTGGCCGCGTCGATCTTGCCGAAGCGCTCAGCCAGCGTGGTCTTGATGGTGCCGGCGTCGACCAGTTTGGCTACTTGATTCAATAAATCATGCTGTTTTTGCATATCGTCGGTCTGGAACAGCGAGCGGGTGAACATCAATTCCCAGTGCAGCGACACGCTCTTGCCCTTGAATTTGCGCACGTCGATCAGCTCCGGGTCGTCGATCAGGCCGAATTTTCCCTGCGGTGCGATCAGTTCGACGATCTGGTCGAAGTGGCTGTCGGTCTGGTTCAGGCTGATCACGTAATTCACCGGCGGCAAGCCGGTCCGTTTGATTTCGTCCGCCAGCGGCTTGGTGTGGTCGATCACGTGGTGCGCGCCCAGTTGCTGGACCCATGCCGCCGTATCCGGCCGCGATGCGGTGCCGATCACGGTCAGGCCGGTTAACTGGCGCGCCAGTTGCACCAGTATTGAGCCGACGCCGCCGGCCGCACCGATCACCAGCAGTGATTTGCCGGTAGCGCTGGTGTCGCGGCTCACTTCTAGGCGCTCGAACAATAATTCCCAAGCGGTAATGGCGGTCAATGGCAGCGCGGCGGCCGCCGCGAAATCCAGCGAGGCGGGCATGTGGCCGGTGATGCGCTCATCGACCAGGTGCCATTCGCTATTGGTGCCGGCGCGGGCGATCGAACCGGCATACCAGACCTTGTCGCCGACCTGGAACAGCGTCACGTCCGGGCCGACGGCCTTGACGACGCCGCTGGCGTCCCAGCCCAGCACTTGCACCTCGCCTTCGGCCGGATTACGGTTCTTGCGGATCTTGGTGTCGACCGGATTGACCGACACGGCTCTGACTTCGACCAGCAAGTCATGGCCTGCGGCGACCGGAACCGGTAATTCGATGTCGATCAGCGAGTCGGCCTGTGCGATTGGCAGGGATTTACGATAGGCAATTGCTTTCATAGTGCTTGCTCCTGGCTGGTCAGAGATATGATCGGCGTATGATGATTTCTTTTGTTATAAAGAAAAAGACGCCGTACACGGAAACACTTTCAAAGGAATCAAGAAAATTGCTGCGACTCGATGATTTACTGGTGTTTGTGCGAACCGCCGACCGCGGCAGCCTGTCGGCGGCCGCGCGCGAACTCGACATTTCTCCGGCACTGGCGAGTGCCGGGCTGAAGCGGCTGGAAGGGGAGCTGGGTTTGCGCCTGTTCGCCCGCACCACCCGCTCGCTGCGGCTGACTGAAGAGGGGGAGCATTATCTGATCCATGCGCGCGAAGCGTTGCGGCTGCTGAAGGAGGGACATGACGCCTTGATTCAGGGAAAGGACAGTTTCGCCGGCACCTTGAAAATATCGGTGCCCTCGGATTTTGGGCGCAACTTGCTGCTGGCCTGGCTGGACAAGTTTCAATTGCAGTACCCCAAGATTGCTTACCAGATCAATGTCAGCGACCGGATTGCCGATATGTACCGCCAGCCGGTCGATATGGCGATCCGCTATGGCAAGCAGGAAGATTCCAGCATGATCGCGATGCCGCTGGCGCCGGACAACCAGCGCGTGCTGGTGGCGTCGCCCGGCTATATTGCGCAATATGGCCGCTTGACGGTACTGGAAGACTTGCTGCATCACAACTGCCTGCGCTTTGCACTGGAAGACGGCATGCATGACCGCTGGACTTTTTATCGCCCGGCCAGTGCCGGCGCCGATGAACCGGTCAGCCTGACCGTCAGCGGCAACCGCAGCGCCGACGATGCCGACCTGGTGCGGCGCTGGGCGGTGGCGGGGCTGGGCATCGCCTATAAATCGCGACTGGACGTGTCGGACGATTTGCGCAGTGGCCGCTTGCAGGTATTGTTGCCGGAAGTCGCGGGCGAAGCGGCGCCGCTGCACCTGGTGTGTTTGCACCGGGCGCAAGTGACGCCGACGGTCATTCATTTACGCGACTTTTTGCGGGCCGAATGCGCGGCGATGGCATAGTTTTGCTTACAACTCGTTGCAATTAAGACGTGGTGTCCGGTCATCCGCGGAGCAGGCTGGCGCATTCTGTCTTGATACTCATCAGTGCCATACAATGTGAAGCCCAAGCAAGAGGACTGATTCATGACACATTCCGCCATGCCCCGCATCCGCCTGGTATCCGCCTGCCTGGCCGCCGTCATCCTGGCCGCTTGCGCCGCCAATAGTCGACAAGCCACGCTGGCGCCTGCCATCCCCGCCACCGTGGTGCCGGCCGGCAGCGGCACGGTGGCCTTGCTGGAACGTGTCAGCTGGGGTGTCGATGCCGCATCGGTGCAACAACTGGCAACCCAAGGTCGCGAACGCTATCTGGCCAGTCAATTGCACCCGGGGCCGCAGCGCTTGCCGCCGGCGGTGCGGGCGCAAATCGATGCGATGACGATCAGCCAGCGTCCGCTGGACCAACTGGTGATCGAGATCGAGCAAAACCGCAAGGATGTGAAGGGCATGCTCAGCGACGATGACAAGAAAGCCGCGCAGCAAGCTTATCAGCAGGAAATGAACCGCCTCGCGAAAGAGGCGGCGACCCGCTCGCTATTGCTGGATTTGTACTCGCCGAACCAGTTGCAGCAGCAAATGACATGGTTCTGGATGAATCATTTCAGCGTGCATCAAGGCAAGCAAAACTTGCGCGCGATGGTCGGCGATTATGAAATGAATGCGATCGCACCGCATGCGCTGGGCAAGTTCCGCGATTTGCTGAGCGCCACGGTGCACCATCCGGCGATGCTGCGTTACCTCGACAATGAAGCCAACGCCAATAAACACATCAATGAAAATTACGCCCGCGAATTGATGGAATTGCATACGCTGGGTATCAACGGCGGCTACAGCCAGCGCGACGTGCAGGAACTGGCGCGCATCTTGACCGGCCTCGGCGTCAATCTGGGCACTGAAACACCGAAAGTGCCAGACAAATTGCAGTCGCAATATGTGCGCAAGGGCTTGTTTGAATTCAACCCGAAGCGCCATGATTATGGCGACAAGCAATTTCTCGGGCAAACGGTCAGGGGACGCGGCCTGGCCGAAGTGGATGAAGCGATCGACCGCCTCAGCCGCAGTCCGGCCACCGCGCATTTCATCAGCCACAAGCTGGCGGTGTATTTTGTCGCCGACGAACCGGATAGTGCGCTGGTCGAGCGGATGGCGCACACCTTCCAGAGTAGCGACGGCGATATCGCCGCCACCATGCAGACCTTGCTGGACAGTCCGGAATTCGAGCAATCGCTGAGCCGTAAGTTCAAGGACCCGCTGCATTATGTGGTATCGGCGGTGCGCCTGGCGTATGACGGCAAGCCTGTCCTGAACGCCGCGCCGATGCTGAGCTGGCTGGCGCGCATGGGCCAGCCGCTGTACGGGCGGCAAACGCCGGACGGTTATCCCTTGACCGAAAGCGCGTGGGCCAGTCCGGGACAAATGACGACCCGTTTCGATATCGCCAAGACGATCGCTTCCGGCAATGCCGGCCTGTTCAAGAGCGAAGGCCTGTTGCCGCAAGAGCGCGCCGCATTCCCGCAACTGGCCAGCGCCTTGTATTACCAGTCGCTGCAAAAGACGCTGAGCCCGGCCACCTTGCAGGCGCTGGAGCAGGCCGCGTCGCCGCAGGAATGGAATACCTTTTTGCTGTCTTCCCCAGAAATGATGCACCGCTAATCCCGAGGAATGCCATGAATCGTCGCGACCTGTTAAAAGCGCTGGCCGCCATGCCGCTGGCTGCGCATGCCGGCAACTTGATGGCGGCGCCTGCCACCAAAACCAAGCTGCTGCTTGTGTTCTTGCGCGGCGGCTACGACGCGAACAATTTTCTGGTGCCGGTGGCCAGCCAGTTTTATTACGAGGCGCGGCCGAATATCGCCGTGCCGCGGCCCGGCGGCGATGTCAATGCGGCGCTGGCCCTGAATGCCGACTGGGGCTTGCATCCAGCCTTGCGCGACACCATCTATCCGCTCTACAACAGCGGCCAGGCGGCCTTTATTCCGTTTGCCGGCACCACCGATTTGACGCGCAGTCACTTTGAAACCCAGGACAGCATCGAACTGGGGCAAGACATCGATCGCCGCCGCGATTACCGTTCCGGTTTCCTGAACCGGCTGGCGTTGACCCTGAACGCGAATGGCGCGATCGCCTTTACCGACCAGTTGCCGCTGATCTTGCAGGGCGACCTGCAAGTGCCGAATATGGCGCTGCGCTCGGTCGGCAAGCCGGGGCTGGATCAACGCCAGAGCAAGATCATCAGCGCGATGTACCACGGCACCGGCCTGGAAAAACAGGTCAACGAAGGTTTTGTCGTGCGCGACGACGTGACCCGCGAGTTGAGCGGCGAAATGGCGGCGGCCAACCGCAACGCCATCAGCGCCAAAGGGTTTGAAGGGGAGGCGCGGCGTATCGCCAAGCTGATGAAGGACAAGTACAACATCGGCTTTGTCGATGTCGGCGGCTGGGATACCCATGTGGGACAGGGCGGGGCCAGCGGCTACCTGGCCGGCCGGTTTGAGGAACTGGGACGCGGCTTGGCGGGATTTTCGCAAGAAATGGGCGACGACTGGCGCGATACCATCGTCGTCGTGGTCAGCGAATTCGGCCGCACCTTCCGCGAAAACGGCAACCGGGGCACCGATCACGGCCATGGCAGCGTGTACTGGGTGCTGGGCGGCGGCATCCATGGCAAGCAAATCGCCGGTGAACAAATCCGCGTCGAACAGCCGACGCTGTTCCAGAACCGCGATTTCCCGGTACTCAATGAATACCGGGCCGTGCTGGGCGGATTGTTTAGCCGCGCATTCGGTTTGAATGCGGCGCAACTGGAGCAGGTGTTCGCCGGCGTGAAGCCGCAGGATATAGGGCTGGTGTAGCCGGGCTGGTGTAGCCGGGCTGGCGTGGCCGGTGTCGCGCCGCAGGCCAAATAATAGGGCGATGATACGGCACGCTGTAGAATCCCGTCATTGATATTTGCGGAGTAAGCACAATGACTGATATGCAGCGCGATTTGTTGAGCGCCGGTTTTTCGCTGACCCTGATTGCGTTGACGGCTTTTGTCATGCAGCGGTTTTTCTTGCCGCTGGTGTGGGCCGGTATTTTATGCGTCGCGACCTGGCCGCTGTATCGCCGCATGCGTGTTGCGATGGGTAATCGTGCTATCCTCGCGGCCCTGTTGCTGACCCTCGTATGTGCTTGCGTGTTTGTGATCCCGGTGTTGATGGGCGTGGCGCAAGCGGCGCGCCAGGCGCCGGAAATGGCGAACTTTGTCGTCAATGCCAATCTGGACGGCATACCGGTGCCGGACTTTATCCAGAATATCCCTTTTTTCAGCGACTCGATCCGCGACTGGTGGCTGGCCACCCTGAGCCAGCCGCACGGCTTGGCGCATTTATTTTCCGGCAGCGGCGTCGGCGCGTTTCATTCGGCGCGCGACATGCTCAAAATTCTCGGCACCGATGTATTCCACCGCCTGGTCGACTTTGGCCTGGCGTTTTTGTGCCTGTTCTTCTTTTACAAGGATGGCGCCGCGCTGACGCGCCAGATCGACGCCATCGGCAGCCATTGCTTCAGCCCGCAGCGCTGGTCGCGCTACGCGCAAAAAGTGCCGACCGCGATACGCGCCACCGTCAATGGCCTGGTGCTGGTCGGCCTGGCTGAAGGCGTGCTGATCGGCATCGCCTACGGCGTGGCCGGCTTGCCCTCGCCAGCGCTGTGGGCGTTCGGCACCGGCATCCTCGCCATCATCCCATTCGGCGCGCCGCTGGCGTTTCTCGGCGCCGCCGCCGTGCTGGTATTCAAGGGCAACATGGCGGGCGCCATCGGCGTGGCGATATGGGGTACGGTGGTGCTGTTTATCGCTGATCATTTTGTGCGGCCCGGCATGATCGGCAATGCGACGCGGCTGCCGTTTTTGGCAGTCTTGTTCGGCATCCTGGGCGGCGTCGAAACGCTGGGCCTGGTCGGGCTGTTCATCGGCCCGGTCGTAATGGTGCTGTTTGTTACCTTGTGGTACGAGGCGAAGCTGTTCGAAGACGGCACACCTGCCAGCCCGGCTGCGCCGGACGCATGAAGTTGTGAGGAGGCGGTCGGCCTGTATTACCAGGTTCGACTGCGACTTCCGCGCCCGCCGCCGCCGGGCATTAATGCGCCTTCGACAGTATCAACAGCCAGCGGCGCATCAGCAGCACTTCAACGTAGCCAGGCTCGATGCCGGTGCCACACTCGATCAGAGGATTGACAGCATAGTAGCGTTTGCGGAAATCGCGGCAAACCAGCATTTCACGTTTGCCCATGCGAACCAGGAAAGAGTTGGGAGCGTACTCCAAACCAAACCGGGAACCGAAACCGTTATTCAATGTTGTCATGACAATTCCTTTGAGGGAGATGTGTTGAACGAGACATCAGGATAGCATAGGTACTGTATAAAAACACAGTCACTGTATGAATAAACAGGATTTTTTGTTTTTGTGGTTTTTTGATCCAACGAGAGGGAATGCGGCTTGCAAGGGAATAAAGAGTTGAAAACAGTACAAAAAATCCGGCGTTTTGTCGAGGCGCGCCTGTCGCCGGAAGGCGAGCTGGGCTTGCATTTGACGGCAGGCATCGTGGTGTTGCTAGTGGCGGCGTGGATCTTTGCCGAACTCGCCGAGGCGGTGATGGGCGCGCAGCAAATCACCGTGCTCGACCAGCAGGTGGCGCAGTGGTTCAATCGCCACGCGGTCGGCTGGCTGACGCCGGCGCTGGTGGTGGTGACGCATTTGCACAGCGTGATCGGCATCGTTGTGCTATGCGCCTCGCTGGCGCTGTATTTTTACGTGAAGCAAGCGCGCTACTGGCTGCTGACGCTGCTGGTGGCTATGCCGGGCGGCATGCTTTTGAATGTACTGTTAAAGTACACCTTCGTCAGGGCGCGGCCGGTGTTCGACGAACCGCTCATTCATTTGACGCTCAGTTCGTACAGCTTTCCCAGCGGCCATACCGCGACCGCGACCATCTTGTACGGCATTATCGGCGCCTACCTGATGTGCCGGACCAGCCAATGGAGCATGCGCAGCGCGATTGCCGTCGGTACGGTACTGATGGTGGTGCTGGTCGCTTTCAGCCGCGTTTACCTGGGTGCGCATTATTTGAGCGATGTATTGGCGGCGATGGTGGAAAGCAGCGGCTGGCTGGCAGTCTGCATCACGGCCAGTTCCACGCTGCGCCGGCGCCGCGAGAGCCGAGGGCTTCGATAAACCCTTGATACGATCAACCCTTGTTTGAATGCCGGGAGAGCTATCCTGATTGCTGCCGTGGTCATCATCAATGCCGGCGCCGGCGGCGGTTACGCCTCCGGCTGGAGCGCGCAATTGCATGCCAGGTTCAAGGCGGCCGGGCTGGATGCGACGATCGTGCTGGCGCAAAGCGGCGCCGACATGATCGCCGCCGCCGAACAGGCGCTGCGCGACGGTATCGGCCTGGTGGTGGCAGGCGGCGGCGACGGCACCATCAACGCGGTCGCATCCAGGCTGGTCGGCAGTGAGGCGGTGTTCGGCGTATTGCCTTTAGGTACGCTGAATCATTTTGCCAAGGATTTGAAGATTCCCTTGCTGCTCGATGAGGCGATCGCCAACCTGGCCAACGGCGTGCCGCACAAGGTCGATGTGGGCGAGGTCAACGGGCGGATTTTCCTGAACAATTCCAGCCTCGGCCTGTATCCCGACATCGTACGCGACCGCGAAAAGCAGCAGCGCAGACTGGGCCGCGGCAAGTGGCTGGCATTTTGCTGGGCGACCATGGCGGCGCTGCGCCGTTATCCTTTCCTGAATGTGCGCTTGAGCCTGAACGGCGAGCAACATGCGCGGCGCACGCCATTCGTCTTCATCGGCAATAACGAATACCTGATGCAGGGTTTTAATATCGGCGAACGCGCGCGTCTGAATGGCGGCACCTTGAGCCTGTACGTGGCGCAGCGTCCCGGACGGCTGGGGCTGGTGCGGCTGGCCTGGCATGCGTTGCTGGGGCGGCTGGCGCAATTAAAGGATTTCGACGCGCTGACGGCGCGCGAGATGACGATAGAAACCCGCCACAAGCGCTTGCGGGTCGCCACCGACGGCGAAGTGACGGTGATGGCCACGCCATTGTCGTACCGCATCCGGGTGGCGGCGCTGACGGTGCTGGTGCCTGCCGCATAACGTCAGACCAAGGAGGCAAGCATGCGCGTGCTGGTGCATTTATCCGATTTGCATTTCGGCCGGGTCGACCAGGACTTGCTGGCGCCGTTGACGGCGCTGGTCGAACGGCTGGAGCCGGATGTGGTGGTGGTGTCGGGCGACTTGACGCAGCGTGCCCGCGGCCATGAATTCCGCGCCGCGCGGGCCTTCCTGGATCGCTTGCCGGGACCGCAGATCGTGGTGCCGGGCAATCACGATGTGCCGCTCTACAATCTCGCCAGCCGCTTCCTGGCGCCGCTGGTCAAATACCGGCGTTATGTGACGCCGGATTTGACGCCGGAATATGTCGATGATGAAATCGCCGTGCTGGGCATCAATACCGCGCGTTCGCTGACCGTCAAGGATGGCCGCATCAGCCATGAACAGATCGCGCTGTTGCGCAGCCGGCTGGACAGCGTGCCGTCCAGCTTGACGAAAATTATCGTTACCCACCATCCCTTCGATTTGCCGCCGCATTTCGCCAGGCGCGAGCTGGTCGACCGGGCGCCGCTGGCGGTGGACATGTTTGCCGCATGCGGCGTCGATTTGCTATTGGCCGGCCATTTGCACGCTAGCCATGCCGGCAATACGGCGCAACGCTACAAGATAGACGGTTATGCGGCGCTGATGGTGCAAGCCGGTACCGCAACTTCCACGCGCGGACGCGGCGAATCGAATTCCTTCAATGCGCTGCGCATCGAGCCGGATGAAATCACGGTCGAGCGTTATAGGTGGCCGGATGGCGGCAGCGATTTTACGCTGGCCAGCAGTGAAACTTTCCAGCGCAGCGGCGGGGTGTGGAGCAGCAACAGATTATCCTAAGGCAGGATTTACAGCCAGTAATTCATGAAGCGCGCCGCCCATTCCTTGAGGCGGTCGCCGAGCGGGCGCTGGTCCCATTTTTCCTTGGTGATTTGCACCGAATCGCGCAAGTCTTCGCGGAACGCATTTTCCATTTCGCGTCCGAAACTGTCGCCCAGCACCACCACATTCAGCTCGCTATTGTGCAAGAAGCTGCGCATGTCGATATTGGTCGAGCCGACCGTCGACCAGGCGCCATCGATGACGGCGGTCTTGGCGTGCAGCACGGCCAGTTGCAAATGGTAGATCTTGATGCCGCTGGCCAATAACTGCTCGTACAGCGCGTGGCCGGCGTGAAATACCAGGCCGCTGTCGGAGACGCCCGGCAAGATCACCTTGATATCGACGCCGCGCTTGGCGGCGGCGCTCAGCGCATCGACGGTTTGCTGGTCGGGCACAAAATAGGCCGAGGTGATGTGGATGCTTTTTTTCGCTTCCTGGATCGCCAGGATATACGCCTTGTAGATTTCAAAGCCGCCGCCCGGTTCGCTGGCGATCACGCGCACCAGCTTGTCGCCGACTTCCGACAATACCGGGAAATAGTCGGAGTCGGGCAGGTCGGCCGCGTCTTGCCGGGTCCAGGTCTTGATGAACATCCACTGGAAGGCGGCCACGGCCGGGCCTTCGACCTTGACGTGGGTATCGCGCCAGCCGACGTCTTTCTTATCGGTCGGCTTCGACTTGGAGCGAAATAGCGAGCTCTTGGCGTAGGTGTCGCTGATGTTGATGCCGCCGGTAAACGCGATCTTGCCATCGACGATCAACACCTTGCGGTGGTCGCGGTTATTGATTTTCCATTCGTCGCCGCGCAGCTTGGCGGGATTGACGGGATTGAACGCGACTAAATGGATGCCGGCGTTGCGCATGCGGTCGAAGAACGCCTGCGGCACGCCGATGGTGCCGACGCTGTCGTAAATCACGTTGACGGTGATGCCGGCTTGCTGCTTTTCAATCAGCATGTCGGCGAACTTCAAGCCCAGTTCATCCTGGTCGAAGATATAGGTTTCCAGGTTGATATTATTTTGCGCTGCGGCGATCGCCTGGTACATCTGTTCCATGGTTTGCGGACCGTCGAACAGCAGCGTGACTTTATTGCCTTTGATTAGCGGTACGCCGGTGGCGGCTTCTTCCAGCGCGGCCTGGGTTTTCAAGTCCATGCCGGACCTGGCCCAGCGTTTGGCCATCAGCGCGCTGCGACTGTTCACCGCCAGCAAGGCGCCCTTGCCGGTGGTGACGCTGGGCGTGGCCTTGGGCTCCAGGCTGGCGCTCAGGTTCTTGACGTCGGGTAATGATGCACAGGCTGCCAAGATCCAGCCCGTGAGCAGCACTATCAAACCCAACGACAAACAACGCGGCGCGCTTCTGGGTGTCATTTGTGTCCCTTGATCGAGGTCATATCATCTTCCAGCATCGGCGGCGCGGGATTTTTAGAACCGATAAAAAAGTCCAGCGGCGCGTTCAGGAAGCGTTTTCCTAACAGCTTGAGTAATTGCAAACCATGCTTGAAGCGCACCTGGCGCGAGCGCAATGCCACCCACAGGGCCAGGCCAAAACTGACCAGCAGGTTGACGGTGCCGATGCCTAAAAAGCCGGCGATCGATTTCGTTGCCAGTTGCCAACTCATATTGTGATCCAATCCGACCAGGGCTGTCGCAAAGTTTGCAGCAGAGAATGTTACGTGGCGGATATCGATAGGCAAGCCGAGCAAGAAACCCAGTGTGCCTATGCTGCCTAATAAGATACCAAAATAGAAATTGCCCATCAAGCCGCCCAGGTTATTTTCCAGGTACAGGCCGAGGCGTTTCAAGCGTTGCTGGCCGATCACCCAGCCCAGGCCGCGCAATTGGCTGATGCGCTGCGCCCAGCGGGTGTACAGCGCCTGGTTGTCGTAATAACCCGAAATCAGGCCGGACACGAACAGGCAGATACCGGCGATCATCGCATAAAACAGCGCCGGGCTACCGATCGGGTCTATATCGTGCAGCAAGTGCATCGCCTTGTCGGGCGACACCAGATGGTGGCCGCTGACCGCCTTGTAGCCCAGCGCGATCGCATAGGCGGTCGGGATCGCCGTGGCCAGGTTGCCCAGCACCGCGATGACCTGGGTGCGGAATACCTTGTTGATCAGCTCGGCCATGCTGTCGAGGTCGATATTCCTGCCATCGTTGCTATGCAGCCCGGCGGCGATGCGCGACGCGGTCATCGCCGGCTGCTTGGTCGCGACGGTGAAATGCAGCAAGTGGATGAACATGAAGCCGATCGAATAATTCATGCTGAACATGAACGCTTCGACCAGCGGCGCCGAGCGCAGATAGCTCATCAGGATCTTGAACAGCGCCATGAAACCGATCACCAGGCCGGCTCCGGCCGACGATAAAAACATGCCGCCCAGTTGCTTGCGGTCTTCGGCGATATAGTGCTCGCCGGTGCGGCTGGCGTTTTCGGTGACGTTACGGGCCAGCAAGTTGATATTGTCGGCAAACAAGTCGCGCACCGCGTACTTATTGTTGTGCGCTTCGATCAATTCCAGCGCCAGCGCGACAGCGGCGGCCTGCCGCGGGCTGACCGGCGTGTCCGGGGCCAGCGCCGGATCGCCCGGCAATTGCCCGGTGATATCGACCAGGAACAGCAGCTTGCGCAAGCGCTCGATGCTTTGCGACAGCGATACCAGCAAATACGTCAGCGCAATGCTGGTGCCCTGGTACAAGGCTTTCTTGCGGATCTTGACGATCACCGCGTCGCACTGATCCAGCATCACCAGCAAGTGTCTGGCGTCTTCGACGCCGCTATTGTCGCCGATCAGCAAGCGCGCATACCCTTCAAGGTAGGCGTTCACTTCGGTGTTTTGCACCATGAAGGGTGAATGGAAGATTTCGATTTCGGTGTGAAACTTGGTCAGTTCTGGTTCCAGGCCGATCGCGCAAATCCGGTACGACAGCGTGCGGATCGCATCCAGCATGCCGGGCAACATGATATTGCCGCGCTGCACAGGTTCGTCAGGGTCGTCGGCATTGGCCAGCACGTTGCACAAGTCGAGCCAGTCGGCGGCCGGCACGCTGGCGATCCAGAGGTAATCGGTGGTCAGGTACAGCACTTGTCCCAAAGCATCGTTCAGATACTCATCGCCCAGCGCGGGCGGCAAGATGCGGTAGGAAATGCGCCGTTTCAGTTCGGTGAAAAAGCCATCGTTCGACAAGATGCCGACGTCGGTATACAGGCTGTTGTGGCGGCGCGTGCCGAGGATGCGCAACACGTATTCGTGTAATGCGCGCGCGTGTTTCGGATTTCCCTTGAGTAACTGGCACAAGGTGCGGACATTCGCGGTGGCGCTTGCGCCGTCCGATGGACGTTTGGGACGTAATATATTAAACAGGTCGACCAGCAGGTCGATGGTGCTGGTGTTGCTATCAATGCGTTCGAGTATGGCAAGCATGCGGGAAAAACGGACGGGCCGCAGTAAACAAAAACAGTAGTGTACCGCCTGCCGAGACCTTGCCTGTGTGCGTCGCCGAACATGCAAGAGATTAACTGTTGTTTTTCGAGTATGTTTCTATTCGGAAAGTCATTGAGGCAGCGCAAGCAAGCGCTTTTTGTGCATGGGCAACGGCTGGCGATGGTTGTATCGTGATCTTGTGTGGCTATCCGCACAAAAAACTTGCAATAAAGCGCAGATAATATAACTATACGTCTAGAAACATATGGCGCATGGCCCAGCTTCATTCCAGGGACTTTTAGATATCGCTTCGAGAAGAGACATCATGAAGACCTCGTATATTGCGCTTGCCGTTTTTGCTCCGTTTGCGCTTGCCGCGCAAGCGCAGACGTCGAACACGGTGTATGGCTTGCTGGACGCCGGCCTGGTGGCGGAACGCGGCTGCGTGAATGGCGGCACCTGCACGGCCACCAAATTGTCGGGCGGAGTCGCGTCCGGATCGCGCCTCGGCGTCACCGGTCGCGAAGCCCTCGCCGGCGATGTGGCCGCCGTGTACACGCTGGAAGCCGGGGTGCTGAACGACACCGGCCAGTCCGACCAGAACGGCACCTTGTTCGGCCGCCAGGCGTATGTCGGCCTTGATGGCCGGCTGGGCGCGTTGACGCTGGGGCGCCAATACAATCCGCAATACCTGACGCTGACCGATGTGGCCGATCCGTTCAAGGGCGGCATGGCGGGCAGCGCCAGCAACCTGATCGGCTTTACCAGCAAACGCTACGACAACACCGTCAAATACTCGACGCCGCTGCTGCGCGGCCTGAGCGCCAGCGCGCTGTACAGCTTTGGCGAATCGCCGTACAGCAGCGATATCAACCGCGCGTACGGCGCCACCCTGGGTTACGCCAACAGCGTGGTCAACCTGAGCGTGGCGCACCAGCGCAAGAACAATATCATCCAGGCCGGCGCCACCATGCCGATCGACACGTCGGCGCGCAACACGCTGGTGGCCGCCAATGTCAATCTGGGTCCGGCGATCGCGTTTGCCGCGTTCGGCGTCAACAAGGGCCTGGGCAGTTCGCCGTGGGACCCGTCGAATCCGTACGGCAGCCTGGCGCTGTCGATGTCGTCGACCGACAGCCGCGATATGCTGGCCGGTATTTCGGTGCCGGTCGGCGCCGCCAATTTCATGGCCTCGTATATCCGCAAGGACGACCGCGACCTGGCCAACCGCGACGCCCGGCAGATCGCGATCGGCATGACGTATTCGTTCTCGAAGCGCACCGATTTTTATGCGTCCTACGCCAAGATCCGGAATACCAATGGCGCGCCATATACGGTCGGCAACGCCAGCGATGCCGGGCGCGGCAACTCAGCCATTAACCTTGGATTACGCTACGGCTTTTAACGCGCTGTGGCAGGGCACGTTGCGCCGAGCCATCTGCCGGAACTATTCACCGTCAACTGTTCCGGCGTGCCGCGCGCGCTGGTATTCACCTTCATCGCCATCGTAAACGCCTGGTCGCCCTGGTAGGTCAGCTTGCCTTCGCCGCTAGATTGCGGGTTGGCGCAGGTAAATGACAGTTGCATGCCATCGGCCAGCGGCACATTGTTCGACCTGCAATCGCCGGGTTGGCCGGTAGGAATCTGTTTCTTGGCCGCCATTTCCGGCGTGATGCAGGCGCTTACCGTGACGGCGCCGTCGGCGCCTATCTTCGGCATGGCCACGCCGCGCTGCGCGGCCATGTCTTCCAGCGCCTTGCGCTGGTCCGGCGGCAAATTGCCCAACTGCTGCAAGATCGCCGACATGGCGGTATCGGTTTGCGTATCGGCGGCACGCATCTTGTTATCGATCTGCCACAGGCCGGGCTTGATGGTTTGCGCCAGCGCCAACTGCGGCAGGGCCGCCAGCGCCAGGCTGCCGGCAATGATGATGTTCAATAATCGATGGGTCATGAAAACTCCAGGCTGGTTTGCTAGCCATCAGCATAAACCAGGTGGTCCGACCGGCGGCGTCCGGCAGGCTGCTTGCGTTATTGACAATGATGCCGTACTGTGTACAGATTGCAGCGTGATCCGGCTGCATGCCACCTTTGTTGATTGAACTTTTTGACAGGAATTTGATTTGAAACCGATTACCGCTATCTTGCTCAGCGCCGGCATCTTGTCGCCGGCCTTCGTGTTTGCCGCAGTCCCTCCCGCCATTCAATCCAAGTCCCATCAAAGCGCCGCGCCAGCCGGACCGGTCAAGGTGACGTCGGTCGAGGGCATTACCGAATACCGCCTGGCAAACGGCTTGCGCGTGCTGCTGTTTCCAGATGATAGCAAGCCTACGCTGACCACCAATATCGTCTACATGGTCGGATCGCGCCACGAAAACTATGGCGAAACCGGCATGGCCCACTTGCTGGAACATTTGATGTTCAAGCCCAGCGCCAATTTCGGTGTCAAGAAGGGCAGCAAGACGCCGGTCGAAGTCTTGAATTCGACCGGCGCCCGCTTCAACGGCACCACCTGGTACGACCGCACCAATTATTACGCGACCTTCCCGGCCAGCGACGATAACTTGCGCCAGATGCTGGCGCTGGAAGCGGACCGCATGGTCAATGCGGCGATCGACCAGAACGATTTGTGGAACCCCGCAACGCAAAAAGGTGAAATGACGGTGGTGCGCAATGAATTCGAGATGGGCGAAAGCGATCCGATCGGCGTCACCAGCGAACGCATCCAGGCAGTCGCCTACGATTGGCACAATTACGGCAAATCGACGATCGGCGCCCGTTCCGATATCGAGCAAGTCAATATTCCGCGCCTGCGCGCCTTTTATCACAAATACTACCAGCCCGATAACGCGCTGCTGATGGTCGCCGGCCGTTTCGATGAAGCCAAGGTCTTGAAGCAGATCAGCGATGTGTTCGGCAAGATACCGAAACCGCAACGTATCATCGAACCGACCTACACCGCCGAGCCGACCCAGGATGGCGAGCGTTCGGTGACCGTGCGGCGCAGCGGCGGCACCCAGTTCGTCGGCGCCGGTTATCACGTGGCGCCATCGGGCAATCCGGATGAGGTGGCGCTGGAAGTGCTGGGCAAGATCCTGACCGATGCGCCGGGCGGCCGCCTGCACAAGGCGCTGGTAGAGACCAGGCTGGCGTCGCGCATCGACATCAACTCGGTCAGCAACCTGGAACCCGGCTACACCATCTTTGGCGCCGTGGTGCCGGCCGACGGCAAGCTCGACGAGGCGCAAGGCGTGATGCTCAACGTGCTGGAAAACATCAAGCAACAGCCGATCACCGAAGCCGAAGTCGTGCGCGCCAGGCAGCAAGTGAGCAAGGCTATCGAATTGGCGACGTCGGATACGGCGCGCCTGACCATTGCGCTGACCGAATCGCTGGCCGCCGGCGACTGGCGTCTGTTCTTCCTGCAGCGCGACCAGCTGGAAAAGATCGATGCGGCGGCGGTGCAGGCGGCGGCCGTCAAATACCTGAAGTCGTCGAACCGCACCGTCGGCCGTTTCATCCCGACCGATGCGCCCGACCGCACCGTGGTGCCGGCCTATGCCGACGTGGCGCCGCAGTTGGCCGGATATACCGGCCGCGCGGTGCTCGCCAAGGGCGAAGCGTTCGATCCGAGTCCGGACAATATCGAAGCCCGCACCCAGCGCTTCACCTTGCCGGGCGGCTTGAAAGGCGCATTGCTGCCGAAGAAAACCAAGGGGGGCGCGGTCAGCGTGGTATTGCAATTGCGCATGGGGAGCGCGGCCAGCCTGCAAGGCAAGCAAGTCACAGGCGAGTTCGCCGCCGCCTTGCTGCTGCACGGCGGCGCGGGTTTGTCGCGCCAGGAAATCAAGGACCGTTTCGATCAGCTCAATATGCAGGTCGCGGTCAACGGCAATGCCGAAGGCGTCAGCGCGACGCTGACCGGCAAGCGCGAAAACCTGGCCAAGGCGCTCGATTTGCTGGGCCAGGTGTTACGCAAGCCGGCCTATGCCGAGAGCGAGTTCCTGGAAGCCCAGCGTGAGCGGGTCGGCCGCGCCGAACAGGACATGCCCGAGCCGCAACCGCTGGCGCTGAACGCTTTCCAGCGCCTGATCGACGCCAATCCGCAAGGCCATGTGCGATATGTGGGGACCTTGCCCGAGCAATTGGCGCAACTCAAAAGCGCCAGCCTGGACGATATCAAAGCATTCCACGCGCAATATTACGGCGCCTCGGACGCGACTTTCTCGGCGGTCGGCGATTTCGATCCGGCCGCGTTGAAAGCGCAAGTGGCGGCGCTGTTTGGCGACTGGAAGGCGGCCCAGCCGTATGTGCGCATCCCGGACACGATCAAGCCGGCGGCCGGCGCCAAGCTCGCGCTGGAAACGCCGGACAAGGCCAACAGCTTCTTGCTGGCGCTCGAACCGATGCAATTGAAGGATGACGCCGTTGCTTATCCGGCGCTGCTGATCGCCAATCATATGCTGGGCGGCGGCACCTTGCGCAGCCGTCTGGCGGACCGGATCCGCCAAAAAGAGGGCTTGTCCTACGGTGTCGGTTCGCAATTGACGGTGCGCGCGCGCGAACCGGCCAGCCTGTGGTTTGCCTACGCCATCAGCGCGCCGCAAAACACGGCCAAGGTGGAAGCGGCCTTGCGCGAAGAAATCGATACCGTGCTGAAAGATGGTTTTGCCGAAACCGAACTGGCCGAAGCCAAGAAAGCCTGGCTGCAATCCAAAGAGGTGGCGCGTACCTCCGACGCTCCGCTGGCGGGGAAATTGTCGTTGTACCTGGAACTGGGCCGTACCATGGCCTACGACAAGGATCTGGAGCAGAAGGTCAATGCACTGACCCTGGTCCAGGTGAATGACAGCCTGCGCCACTACCTGAAACCGGCCGACCTGTCGGTGATCAGCGCCGGCGATTTCAGCAAGGCTGGCCAGCCGGCCAAATAGTTTTACAGCAGAAGTAAAACAGCCGGCTGCAAGGGCCGGCTGTGGCTGTTCATCAGCGGGAGTCAGGCCAGGTGCGGGCCAGCTTAGCGCTGTGCCACTTCCGCGACATAAATTTCCACACGCCGATTTTGTGCACGGCCGGCATTGTCATTATTCGACGCCACCGGCTCGCGCGAACCGCGGCCTTCGACCACCACGCGGGTCGGCGATACGCCGCGCTGGGCCAGGTAATCGCGGGTATGCGCGGCGCGTTCGACCGACAAAGGCTGGTTGATCGCATCGCTGCCGGTGCTGTCGGTATGGCCGACGATGCTCACCGTGGTCGCCGGGTTGTCGTTCAGCGTGCTGGCAAAACGGTCGAGGATGGGGCGGAAGTTCGACTTGATGTCGGCCCGGTTGGTATCGAAGGAAATGTCGCTCGGGATTTCCATTTTCAGGCGATTGTCGGCGGTTTGCGACACTTGCACGCCGGTCCCCTGGGTCGCTTGTTCCATGGCGCGTTTTTGATTTTCCATCTTGGTCGACCAGATATTGCCGGCAATCGCGCCAGCCGCCGCACCGATCAGTGCGCCGCCAGCCGCGCGATTGCCGCCGCCGCCACCGGTGGTCGCGCCGATCAGCGCGCCCAGGCCGGCGCCGACGCCCGCGCCGGTCGCGGTGCCGCGCTGGGTGCCGGACATGTCGGCACAGCCGGATACGGCCATCGTCAGGGCAATCATGCCGATCAGGGCTTTGCTTATTGGACTGATTTTGAATTGTTGCATGGATGTTCTCCTGGCTTTGTTATGGATAGTAACTTCGAGTGGAACATGGCGCTAAAACGGCGCCGCACCGCGAGCGATGCGGCGCCGCCGGCGCCTGTCGATGCACGGACGCCGGCGGCCTGCGCCGCTGGTCCGGGTGGCGGCTATAAGCCGCGTCCGCTGATCAGGCGCAGTAGCACCATGATAACCGCAACGACCAATAAGATATGAATAAAACCACCAATGGTGTACGAGGTGACCAGACCCAGCAGCCAAAGGATGATCAGAACGACGGCGATTGTATAGAGCATGATGTGTCCTCAGTAATGTTATAGGGCTTAGGTAGCGAGCCTCGGTTCTATCTGCGACGACAACGGTGACGGTGAGGCCAGCGTGCAATCGTTCCGGCATCCGCTGCTGCCATGAAACTTTGGCAACGTTGATGTCATGGTGTCATTATCTTCCCAGCCTACACTCCTTTCTGTACGCTGCCGTACACAAACGCTCAGATGTTGCGATTTTCGGCAGGCGGACTACTTGCACTGCTTGGTTCAGGATGTTCCAGGCCGGGTATCCAGGCCATCAATCCGGTCATGCCGATCAAGCCGCTCAGGCAACTGGCCAGGCCGCCTGTCAGCAGCAGCAATACCGCGATCGCCGGCAGCACCGCGCTGCTGCCCGGATAGCCGCTGTCGAGCGCGCCGAAACCGAGCGCCGTGGCCATCAGGCCGCCGCTCATCAAGCTAGCCCAGATCATCTTGTTGTTCATGTTCGTCCTTTGCGTGGAAGTAATACAGCTTGCAACCTGGAACCATTGTCGGGCCTGCCTGATTTTCGATCTGTACGTTGCCGCACTTCCAAAATGAAAAACGCCCCGTCGAGCGGGGCGTTTGCGCGTGCCGGTATGGGATTAACCGTTGGCGCGCAAATCGTTGTCGACGATGCGCACCCGGTCGCCCGCGCGCCAGTTGTTGGCCGATTGATGCACGGTGCGGGACGAGCCGTCTTCCAGCCGCACCCTGACGTTGTAGCTATGGATGGCCCTGACATTGCCTTCGACTTGATTGCCGGCGACGGCGCCGCCGATGGCGCCCAGCACGGTTGCGACGTCGCGGCCGCGACCGCCGCCGACCTGGTTGCCGAGCAAGCCGCCGACCACCGCGCCGCCGGCCGCGCCGATACCGCTGCCCTCGGCGCGGGTAGTGATTTCACGCACCGATTCGACCACGCCGCAATTCGGGCAGACGCGCCGTTCCGGCGCCGGCTCGGCATACGCCGGCGCGGCTGGACGCTGGACCGGCGCCGCTGCGGCCGCCAGTTGGCGCGGCGCTGGCTGCGCCGGCAATGGCGCAGGGGCAGGCAGCGGCAGATTGGCCGTGTCGGCTGGCGCTGGCGCACTGGCTTGCCGGTCGCTGGCCGTCAGCGAACCGGCCGGCGGATTGCCGCCCTTCGACGCGGGCAGCCAGCCGAGCAGGGCGGCGCTGCCGACCGCGCAAAACAGGATCACGGCGGCGGCAGCGGCGATCAGCAACGGGTGCATCGATGATTTTGGAGGTGTTTGGTCTTGCATGGTTGAATCCTTTTTTGGTTTTGTAGGGTGTTGCTGAGCCGCGAAATTTTGGCTTCTGGCACATTGTCCGGCTTTGCTTCTTGCACTTCCGTGCGTCACCGTACATACAGGCGAAATATTTGCCGCTACGCTACAGAATAACTTTGCAATTCCTCGTATATCAGTCGCTATCCACTCGAAAAGGCAAGGTCATCAATGTCCACAAGCACCATGAACCTGTCCTGGAGTCCGGGTGCCAGTCCGGGGGGCGCCAACGGCAGCACGCCGCCGCTGGGCAATCGCTTGCTGGCCAGCCTGCCGGAAGACGATCTGGCGCACCTGTCCGCGCTGACCGATACCGTGACGGTGGAAGTCGGCGACGTGCTGTACGAGCCGGGCCAGGCGATCCGCTATATTTATTTCCCGGCCGACAGCCTGATTTCGTTGCTGGCGGTGGCTGAAGGACGCATGACGCTGGAAGTCGGTTCGGTCGGCCGTGAAGGGATGCTGGGTTCGTCGGTGGCGCTGGGCCATGACGTGGCGCAAGTGCGCGCCGTGGTGCAGCGCTCGGGACGCACCACGCGCATCGACAGCACCGATTTTTGCGCCGAATTCAGCCGCATGGAATCGTTGCAGCGCTTGCTGTACCGCTATACCGACACCTTGCTGGCGCAAGCGATCCAGATCGCCGTATGCAGCCGTTTTCATGTCCTTGAAGCCCGGCTGGCGCGCTCGCTGCTGATTACCCGCGACCGTTTGCAATCAGAAAAATTTCACCTGACCCATGAATTCCTCGCGCATGCGCTGGGCGTACGGCGGGTCGGCGTGACCAAGGCGGCCAGCGCGCTGCAACAGCAAAAACTGATCACGTATAGCCGCGGCAATATTGAAATCCTCGATTCGGCCGGCCTGGAAGCGGTATCGTGCCGCTGTTACGAATTGGTCAAGGATGCCGGCGCGATCGGCATGGCCAACGTTTTCCTGTAAAAAGCCGGAGGTGAAAAAGCGCGGCAGCCGGGACAGGCCGCCGCGCTTTTGACGTGTCAGCCCCTGTCAGGAGGCAAGCGGATTACTTCGGCTTGACTTGATTACCGATCACGCCGCCGACCGCCGCGCCGCCGATGGCGCCGGCAGTGCTGCCGCCGGTCAACACGGAGCCTGCCACCGCACCGACACCCGCGCCGATCGCGGTATTTTTATCCTGGTTGGACATATTGGCGCACGCACTCAGGCTCAATACCAGGGTGGCGATCGAGGTGGTCATTGCAAGTCTTTTGATGGTATTCATTTTGTATCTCCTTGTTGAGGCAAACTCCGCAGCGGCAACAGGCGCACGCGGATGTGGTTTTTTCAAGCGCACCTTCAGGGTAGGCCTGTGCCTTAACAAGGTCTGTACGACAACGCACATTTGTTTTTGCTAAAGTGTTACCGAGTGTTACCAGCTCAGTGTGCCGTCATGGCTGGCCATGCAGGCGGCCTCCCAGCATGCCGGCGGCAATGAGCAGCGTCAGCAACAAGCCGATTACCAGCAGGACAGCGCTGAGCCGGTCGGCCCGCCGCGCCGCCATGCCGTGCGTGCGCAGGATCAGCCGCGCGCCGCACACCAGGTGGCTGGCCAGGAAAAATACCGCCAGCGCGTAATGCGGCACCAGGCGGATGCTCCACGGATCGGCCAGCAAGCCGGTCGGTGCGCCGACCGCCCACGCGTAATCGGTATCGGTGCCGAAATAACGCGCCAGCGTGAATACCGAATTGACATGGGCCGCGATGAATACCGCCAGATAGACGCCGGACGCGGTTTGCAGCGTATCGTAGCAATCGCGGGCGACGCCGCTCTTGCGCTTGAATAAGACCAGGCCGCTGACAATCTGGAAAGCGAAGCCGGCGATGATCAATGGTTGCAGCAGACCGTTGCGATACCATACGCGCAATATCCGCATCAGCGCCCGATGGGTGTCGATGCCCCACAAGCCGAACACATGGTTGAACAGATGCGGCGCCAGGAATACCAGCAGCAACAGCAGCGCGCTGACACCGTGCATCGTCCGCAAGCCGCGGTACAGGCGCGCATCAAGCGCCGGCGGTGCAGCGCGGCTGCCGGTGTGTACTTGCAGCAAGCCGGCCAGCAGCAGCACGGCCCATAAGCCGCTCCAGACGGCGGCGTCGTGGCCATTGATTTTCATCAGGTACAGCAGCACGCCCATCAAGGTGAATAGCGGCGGCGCCGCGACCGCCAGGTGGGCCAGCCGGGCCGCCGTCAATTGCCGCGCCGACACCGCATGGCGGCCCAGCAAGTGCACGGCCAGCACGCCGGACAGCGGCGCCAGGCAGGCGCTCAGCAGCCATGCGCCGGCTGCCAACGGCGCGCCGTCCAGCACGGCGCGGTTGGCGCCGGCCAAGCCCCAGGGGTAATACAACACTGCCGCAAACGGCGGCAGCCAGGCCCAGTCGGTCCATTTTGTTGTGATCTGCATCATTCCATCCTTTCATCGTTGCATGGATTGTGAGGCGGATGGCGCGCCGGGATAAGGCGTGTCCGGGTTATCGCTGTCGTGACCTGAAGTTAATTCCAGTAAAATTGGCCGATGCAAAATATTTCAGGCATTCTTGCCTTCATGAAGGTCGCATCGACCGGCAGTTTTTCGCGCGCGGCGGCGGAGCTGGGCTTGTCGGCGCCGGCCGTCAGCAAAAGCATCAAGCGGCTGGAAGAGTCGCTGAAGGTGCGTTTGCTGAACCGCAATACGCGCACCGTCAGCCTGACGCAGGAAGGCGTGGTGTATTTGCAGCGCGTCACGCCGCTGCTGGAGCATTTGCATGGCGCGGCGCTGGGCCTGGGCCAGACCACCAGCGAGCCGCGCGGCATCTTGCGGGTCAGTTGCACCCAGGGTTTCGGCCGCCAGTTCATCGCGCCGCTGGCCCCGGCCTTTTTGCGGGCCTATCCGGATATCGAGCTGGATTTGCAACTGGAAGATAAACACGCCGACCTGGTCGGCGACCGCATCGATGTGGCGATCCGCAATGGCCGCTTGAGCGACCACGAGATCATCGCGCGCCAGATTGCGCCGATGCAAATGCTGGTCTGCGCGGCGCCGTCTTACCTGGCGCAACATGGGGTGCCGGCCACGCCGGCCGAGCTGGCCAACCATCAATGCATCAATTTCCGGCTGGCATCGACTGGCCGGCCGTTCCCGTGGGAATTCGAGCACCAGGGCAGCATCTTCAGCGAGTTTGTCGGCGGCCGCTACACGGCCAACGATCCTTATGCTTGCGCCCAGGCCGCGATCGCGGGGCTGGGGCTGGTGCAACTGGGCAGCTATCAATTGATACCGCTGATACGCTCGGGGCAACTGGTGCCGGTCTTGCGCGATTACATCAGCGGCAGCAATCGCGGCCATTACGCCTGTTACCTGAGCCGGCATCAATTGCCGATGCGGGTGCGGGTCTTCATCGATTTTCTGGCTGACAACTTGCAGCGCGACGATTTCATCTTGCCGGCTTGACGCCGTGAGCGGGTCTTACTTGACCACGCTGGCGCGCAGCCGTTCATAAGTGGTCCAGGCCGGGTCCGGCGCGCTGTGGATTTCGATCGGGAAGCGTG
Organism: Janthinobacterium agaricidamnosum NBRC 102515 = DSM 9628; assembly: GCF_000723165.1. NCBI lineage: Bacteria > Pseudomonadati > Pseudomonadota > Betaproteobacteria > Burkholderiales > Oxalobacteraceae > Janthinobacterium > Janthinobacterium agaricidamnosum. Next base: position 4,061,000 of record NZ_HG322949.1, on the reverse strand, counting down.
GGTGGATCGCCAGCGCCTGATTCAGGCGGTTGAAGAATTCCTCGCCCGACGCCGTGTAATACACCCATTCGCGCAAGTTTTCGCCGGTCGACACCAGCGCCAGCGTGGCGAAGCCCTCTTCTTCGACCACCGGTTCGAGGATTTCTTCCAGCGCCTCCATGCGCTCCCGTTCGGCGGGCGACGGCATGCCGTTTTCCGCTTGATATTTCCAGGCGAGGATGATGCGGTCCGGCTGCGTGGACAAATCCCAGTCCGGATGGAAGGCGTCGACAAAACGATAGATGATCGCTTGCGCGTCGCTATGGGTCACGACGGTGGCCCAGGATTTAGCGGAGGTGGACGATAAATTCATGGTGACAAAGATAAAAAGGTAAAAGCGCCATTATGAAGGGTGCCGCCGTTTTCCACTTATTTGTTCGGCTTGACATGCAAGGTCTTGCCCGGCGGCGGCGCCACCGGCTTGACACGGGCCTCGGCCAGCAATTTGCCGCAGGCGCTGTCATGGCCCGGGCCGGTATTAATCAGCGGAATCAGCGCCGCCACCGGCGCCACCGCCGCCAGCGCCAGCGCACCGCCGGCGCGCAAGGCCAGCACGCCCTTGTCGACGCTGACATCCGGTTTACTAAAGGTGCCGCGCACATACAGCGGCGAACGCAGCGAAAAGACGCGCAGGCTCTTGGTATCCGGTTTCAGCGTCAAGTCCAGCTTTTCATTGGCCAGGTTGACGGTGCCGTCGACGTTCAGCAGCGCTTCTTCGGTATCGACGATGAAGCTGCGGGTTTGCATCAAGCCATTGCTGACGGCGAAATCGGTCGCCATGCAATTGAGTTTGACTTGTTTGTCGCCGACCAGCTTGGTCAGCACGACATTGCCGATATTCAGTCCCATTTCTTCCAGCAATAATTTGCTGATGGTGCCCTGGTCGATCAAGGTCTTGACTTCGCCATTCGACGAGCCGAGCAGGCTGGCCACCGAGTTGCCGGTCGCGCTCAGCTTGGCGTCGCCATTGATCTGGCCGACGCTGGTGTGCAGCGCGTCCAGGGTCGGAAACAATTGCTGCAATTTCAGGTGGCGCGCGCTGGCCGTCAGCTCGGCGCGGATCGCATGCGGATTGGTTTTACCGCTGCCGTCGAGCTTGATTTCCGAGGTCAGCTTGCCGCCGGCGATGTCGAAATTGAGCGGCAGCAAGGACAACACGCCATCTTTCAAGATGAAATGGGTGTTCAAATTACTGATCGGCAAGTCCTTGTCGCGGATAATTTTTGCCGCCTGATAACTGACGTCGGCGTCGATGCTGGTCCAGCGCTCGGTCTTGAAGGTTTCCACCGGCAAGACCTTGTCGGCCGGCTGCACCGCCGGCACGCCGCGCTCGGTCTTGCTGGCGTTCGAATCGGCGCCGACCAGCGGTCCCAGGTCGCTAAATTGCAGCAAGCGCGACTTGACCGCCCCGGTCAGCAGATTGCGCGGCTGTTTTTGCTGGAATGCCAGTTGGCCGCCGATATCGCTGGAACCGACCTTGCCGCTGAATGCATCGTAGCGCCAGCGGCTGCCCTGTGCGCCCAGCGTGCCCGTCAAATGGCCTTCGGTGGCGAAATGCGGGGTTTCCGGCAATACAATCCCGGTCAGCGGATACAGCCGTGCCATGCTGGCGCCTGATACTTTCAGGCGCATGTCGAGCGCCGCCAGCTCGGTTGGCCTGGTCAGCGTGCCGACGATGGCGATCGCGGTGCCGCCAACCTTCAGGTCGGCGGCGACCGGGTAGGGCGCGATTTGCTGTTGCAGCGACAGCACGGCGCCGGCCTTGCCGCTGCCGCTGACCGTATCGCCATTGTATTTGCCGCGCACGGTCCAGCTGACGCCGTATGTCGGATCGGCAGCGATAGTGTCGACGTCGGCCCGGATGTTTGCATGTTGCCGGGCGTCGATCAGGTGGATGGTACCTTTGGTAAACACCACGCTCTGTAAATCGAGTTGCCACGGGGACGGCTTGTCTTTCTTGTCGAAGGTCCAGTTATTGTTACCGTCGGCATTACGCTGCAAGAACACTTGCGGACTATTAAAACGTAACTCGGGGATGGCAATCTTTTTATCCAGCAGCGCCAGCGGATTCAGCGAAAACGAAAACTGGCTGACGCTGGCCATGTCTGCCGGCAAGGTTTTATCGGCGGCAGTCATCGCTGCCGGATTGCCGACATGCACATCCTTGGCCACCAGGTGCGGCCATGGCAGATAGTCGCGCCAAGTCTTTTCTTGTCCGGCATTGGCGCCTTTGTCCCAGGTCAGCGACAGGTCGCCATGGATGGCGAACGGGCGTCCGATGGCTTCGCTGGTGCGCTCGTTGAGCCACGGCTTGGCGCGGTTCCAATCGACATTCAGCAAGACGACGACGGCCGCCACCGGCACCGTGATGACGAAGGAGGCGATGGCGAGTCCGATTTTGGTACGGCGCGGCATGGTCATGGCGGGCTTCTTTCTTAGCGGGGGCGGAGGCATTGGGGCGTGGCAGGATTTTTGTTGATGCTACACCAATCAATGTTCCCTTTATGTACGCACGCGCACAAAGTGAGCCTCCAGTCGAGATCGCCAGTCAATGTTGTCGAATCCGCACGCTATGTGCGGCACCGAACGGAGGTAGCTGGAACTAGCGCCTATAACGTCATACAGCAACTGGTTTTACAGACGCAGTTCCCCCATCAACGTAGTGCCAAGGAGAATAACAATGACAACACGAGTACATACGCAACTGCTGGCCGTGTGCGGCGCCGCCCTGATCCTGATGAGCGGATGCAGCAGCTTGAAAACTCCTGCCACCGCCGATGTCGCGGTATCGCGCGCTGCCGTCGACAATGCCGCCAGCGCTGGCGCGGCTGAACTGGCGCCGGATGAAATGCGCTCGGCGCGCGAAAAAATGATCCGCGCCAATCAAGCCTTGAAAGACCGCGACTACAAAACCGCGCGTGAGCTGGCCGACCAGGCACAAGCCGACGCCAAGCTGGCGCAAAGCAAGGCTAATTCGGCCAAGGCGACCAGCGCCGCCGATGAAATCAATCAAAACATTCGTGCCATGCGCGAAGAACTCGACCGCGCCAACAAGTAATCCCCTATTTCGGGCGCATCCGTTGCGCTGATCAAAACCAATAAGAAGCAAGCCGCGCTCATGGTCATGAAGAGTGGTTCGCTTGCACAAGCCAAGGAAAAATATCATGAAAAAACATACCCTTAAAACATTGCCGGCGCTGCTGGCCATGGCTGTCTTTGTCGCCGCCTGCAGCACCGCGCCCACCAGCACCAGCTTGCTGGATCAAACCCGCGGCGATTACATGGCGGCGCAATCGAATCCGGCCGTATCGACCTATGCGGCGCGTGAATTCCGGGAAGCCGGCGCCGCGCTGGAGCAAGCCAACGCCGCCGCCGAGCGCCGCGACGACGCCGACAAGGTCGACAAGCTGGCCTATCTGGCCAAGCAAAAAATCGCCACCGCGCAAGAAGTAGCCAAACAGAAACTGGCCGAAGCCGACATCGCCAACGCCGGCAAGCAGCGCGACCAGTTGCGCCTGGACGCCCGCACCCAGGAAGCCAACCAGGCCCAGGCCAAGGCTGAAGCGGCGCAAGCCCAGGCGCTTGCTGCCCAGGCCCAGGCGCAAAACGCCCAGGCCGCGACGCGCAATGCGCAAGCCCGCGCGGCTGCGCTGGAAGCGCAACTGGCCGATTTGTCGGCCAAGAAAACCGAGCGCGGCATCATTATCACGCTGGGCGATGTGCTGTTCGGCACCGACCAGGCCAATTTGACGGCGACCGGCACGGCCACTGCGCGCAAGCTGGCCGATGTATTGAGCAGCAACCCGCAGCGCACCGTGCTGATCGAAGGTTTTACCGACAGCACCGGCGGCTCGGCGCATAACCTGGACTTGTCGAAACGCCGCGCCGAAGCGGTGCGCAATGCGCTGCTCGACCTCGGCATCAGCCGCGACCGCATCGCCACCAATGGTTATGGCGCCGCGTTCCCGGTGGCCGGCAATGACACCGCGAGCAACCGCCAGTTGAACCGCCGCGTCGAAATTGTATTGTCGGAAGACGGGACGGCGATCCCGGCCCGCCGTTAAGTTTGCGATGCAAGTTTCAAGGCAGCGCCGGCCGGATCATCTGTGCCGGCGCTTACCCAAGCAGTAATCTTTTGTGAAGGATTATCATGTCTGCTACCCCGACTTCGATTCCAAGTGGAATCAACACCGCGGAAATCCGCGCCGCCGCTCAAAACCTCGACGATGGTCCGGTCACATCCGGCTACCAGGGCGACCGCAAGGCGGTGATCGGCATGTTGAATGGCGCGCTGGCGACCGAGCTGGTCTGCGTGCTGCGCTATAAGCGCCACTATTACACCGTCAGCGGTTTGCAAAACGGTCCCATCAAGGCTGAATTCCTGGAACACGCGACCCAAGAGCAGGAACACGCCGACTGGCTGGCCGAACGCATCGTCCAGTTGAATGGCGAGCCTGATTTCAATCCAGCAACATTGCTCGAGCATAGCCATGCCGAGTATGATGACTCTGCCGATGTGCAAAGCATGGTGCGTGCCAACCTGATTGCCGAGCGCGTGGCGATCGAATCATATCGTCAAATGATCGCGAAAATTGGCGACAGCGATCCGACCACGCGTCACTTGTTGATCAAGATCATGGCAGTTGAAGAAGAGCACGCTGATGACATGCGCGATTTGCTTGCATAGGTTTTACGCAGTACAGTGACACTTTATTCATTCATTAGGAGTTTAATCATGCTGGAAAACAATATTACGACCGTCAACAACGATGTGAAAACTCTGGTCAAAGACGCGCAAGCGCTGTTTAGCGCAGCGGCCGCGCTGACCGGTGAAAAAGCTGACGAAGTTCGTACCCGCGGCATGCGCACCCTGGACGCCGCCCTGGCGAAAGCCCAGGAAGCGCAAGCGAACGCGATTGTAGCCGGCAAACAGATCGCCGCTTCGGCCGACGTCTACGTCAAGGAAAACCCATGGCGCACCATCGCCGCCGCAGCCGGCGTCGGCCTGCTGGTCGGCTTCATCCTGGGCCGTAAGTAATCCACACTGGCGGGAGCGATATGGACAAGTCTACTCACCAGGGACCGGGATTGATCGGCTCCCTTGCCGGGCTGGCGCGCAATGCCATCGGGCTGGTGCTGTCGCGCCTGGAGCTGGCGACCATTGAACTGTCGGAAGTGCGCAATCATGTGCTGCAACTGATCGTGATCTTTGCGCTGGCGATGGTGGCGGGCTTGTTTGCCATCGCTTACGGCAGCGTGATGGTAGTGTTCCTGGCCTGGGACGCATTGGGCTGGAAAATCCTGCTGATCATGACGGCGCTGTTCGTGGTGCTGGCCATCGGCCTGGCGCTATATGCGCGCAGCTTGTTGCGTCAAGGCAAGCTGACCATGCCGGCCACGATGGCGGAATTGAAAGCCGACCGCGACATGTTGATGTAAGTCTGCGCGGCCGGGCCGGGCGCTGATACGCCTGGCCTCGCCGGCAACGATCCTGGAGAGCGGAATGTCGAATCACGACGATAGTGCGGAAGCAGTCGCTGCGCACAAACGAAAATTAATTGCCCAAGGCGAGCTGTATCGGGTCGGCATCGTGCATGCACGGGCCCATGTCAGCGAAGCGCTGCGTCCGAATTCGCTGTTGCAGGGCGTGGTGGAACACGCCGTCGGTTTCGCCAGCAACCGGGTGGAAAGCCTGATGGCGCCTGGCGGTTTGCGCCTGCAAGGCATGATGCCGTATGTATTGACGGTATTGTCCTTCATCGCCCGCAAAAAGCTGGTCAAGCCGGCCATCGGCGTTGCCGTCGCGGCGGCGGTGGCGGTTAACTGGCTATCGCGCCGCAAGCGTTAATCTTGCTGTTCCGCAGCAGCCTGACGGCGCCGTTACGACGGCGCTTTTTTTTGCCTGCGACCTATGTGACATGCGCTAAATCCTGTATGGCGTTTGATCGCACGCAAGAAAACATTAGAAATACCTTGCGCTGCACAATACTTTACAATGAGTTTCATAGTGCAGTCCTTGCACGCCACAGAACGGAGCAATTTTAGTGACTTCGATCAAACAACTGAATCCTGCGGGCTTGCGCATCGTGCTGGTCTTGCAAGGCGGCGGCGCGTTGGGCGCTTATCAAGCCGGGGTCTACCACGCACTGCATGAACATGGCCTGGTGCCGGACTGGGTGGTCGGCACGTCGATTGGCGCGATCAATGCCGCCATTCTTGCCGGTAACGATGAAAAAAACCGCTTGCCGCGCCTGAAGCAATTCTGGGAACGGGTGTCGCACCGCGACAGCATCGACATGAACCTGGTCACCGATGAGCAGCGCCGCTCCAATATCTGGCTGGCTACGCTGGACACCTTGGTGCGCGGCGTGCCGGGCTTTTTCAAGCCGCGCCTGTTCAGCATGTTTCCGGTTGGCATCCCGGTGAAACCCGAGGAAGCCAGTTATTACGATACCAGCGAGCTGGGCCGCACTTTGGGCGAGCTGGTCGATTTCGACTATATGAACCAGCCGGGCGGCATGCGCCTGACAGTCAACGCTCTGAAAGTGACGTGCGGCAGCCTGACCAGTTTCGACAGTACCGAAAAACCGATCGCGGTTGAACATATCCTCGCCAGCGGCGCCTTGCCGCCGGGATTTCCAGCGGTGCGCGTCGATGGCCAGTTGTATTGGGATGGCGGCATGTATTCGAATACCCCGCTGGAAACCGTGCTGGACGATTTGCCGCACGTCGACACGCTGGTATTCATGGTCGATTTATGGAGTTCGGAAGGCCCCGAGCCGACCACGCTCGATGAAGTGCAGACGCGCCAGAAAGACGTGACCTTTGCGTCGCGCTCGAAGCGGCATATCGAAGACTACGTCAACACCCATAAAATGCAGCAGAAATTGCGCGAGTTATACGCCATGCTGCCCGACAATGCGCGCAACCGGCGCGATGCCGAGGAATTGGCGGCGCTCGGCTGCGACAGCACCATGCACATCGTGCGCCTGCCGTATGCGGGACGCGACTGGCATATGGCGGCCAAGGATATCAATTTCTCGAAGGGATCGATCGAATGGCGCTGGGAGCAGGGTTACCAGGACGCCATGCGCGCCATCAAGGCTGCCGGCTGGCTGGCCTTCGTCACCGAAGATACGCCGCTGGTGGTGCATGAATTGCCGCCATATCAGCGTAATGCGGCCTGAGACAGCGCTAAAGAATCGTCGGATCACTGCGGAACCACGGTTTGCTTGACCCGGGTCAACGGAGCGCACCAAATAAAAATTTCCCTATACACTTTAACATGCTAAATAAATAAGTTGCTTGACACTTCATCGAATGCTTCGATGAACTCACAGGAAACGGCATGTTATCCAACCTGGTAGGGACAATATTTTCCGCACTGGCGGCATTCACCAGCGCCACGCGGCTGTATGCATTGACCATCGG
>NZ_HG322949.1:4006072-4053494 GCF_000723165.1 Janthinobacterium agaricidamnosum NBRC 102515 = DSM 9628 | reverse complement strand
TTGAAAAGCAGCCAGGCGGCCAGCGAATTGAACCTGGGTCATTTGATACACAGCGCCGACAATTACCGCGGCAGCCTGCGCGGCGCCGGCGCCGAATTGCGCACCGATGCGTATGGCGCGGTGCGTGCCGGCGCCGGTTTATTAGTGTCGAGTTATGCGGTCACGCATGGCGCGGCCCGGCGCGATCCGGCCGGCGACAATGCACCCGGCATCGCCTTGCTGAAACAGGCGGTGGTGCTGGCAGAGACCTTCGGCAAGGCCGCCAAAACGCATCAGACGGTGGCCTGCAGCGAGAATGTGGCGCCGTTAAAAGCGTTGCTGGCAAGCGTATCCGGCATGCATGACATGGACGGCAGCGAAGTCCCGCACGTCAAGGAGCCGATCATCGCGCTGTCGGCCAAGGCGGGATTGGGTCTGGTGGCCGGGCAAAACATGCAGATGAGCAATGGCGAGACAGTGGCCCTGATGAGCGGCTTGGACAGCCAGTTCATCGGCGGCGGCCAATGGCGGGTGCACACCGGCCAGGCGATCGGTGTGCTGGGCGGCGCGGTGCAGGCCGGCGACAACAATGTGGGCCTGCAATTGATCGCGGCCAGGAACACGATTGAATTGCAGGCGCAAAGCGATGTGATGAACATCCAGGCGCGCGACGAAATCAATGTCATCAGCGCCAACGCCCACATCGACTGGGCGGCGGCGAAAAGCATCAGCCTGTCGACGACGGGCGGGGCGAATATCACGATTGCAGGCGGCAATATCACGGTGCAATGTCCGGGCAAGATCACCATCCACGCGGGCAAGAAAACCTTTACTGGCCCGGAAAAGCTGCAATATCCAATGCCGGCATTCGGTATTTGCGAAGATTGCATCCTGAAGGCGGCGCAGCAAGGTTCGCCATTTACTCCCCGTAACTGATATGAACCTTGCTGACTGGATACCGATCCGCGCTCGCCTTGCAAGCAGCCTCGACAATTATTTTACAAACCAGCATCAGGAAGGCGAGGGCATGCAGTGGTATGCGCTGGTGGATGCCGCGCAAGTTCCGGAACTCCACCGCCAGAAAAGTCGGGCGCTTGATTTCCCACATGCGAATCTGTTTAGTTTGAGTAAGGAACACGGCATTGCCAAATACGGCCCATTGCTGTTTCCGCTGGAAGCCGGTGCGCGCAGCAGGCATCCGCTGGTCGCGCTGCTGTTGCAGGGCATGCGCTATGGCTGGACGGTCAGTTGGCTGAGTTCCACCTTGCCGATGGACGCGTTGGCCAAGCATCTGGCGGGGCATTTGAACGGTATGCTGGACGATGACAAAGACGTGTTGCTGCGTTATTACGATGCGCGTTTGTTGCCGGCCTTTGTGCAGCATTTGCCCCCCGAGGCCAGCGCCGCCTTGCTGGCGCCTGTAGCGCAGTGGATTTACTGGGACCGCCAGTTGCGCCTGGCTTGCATCGAGGGCGGCCGTCAAGCCGATTCGCCCGGCGTACGCGATACCGCGATTTCCGCCGCAGTACAGGCCGCGATGGCCCATGCGGCGCTGGGCGATCTGATTTGCAGCACGATGTATGAAGAAGCCGACGCCAGCGAATTTGAGCAATGGCTCCCGCACGCTTTCTATAGCGCGGTACAAAGGAAAATCGACCAGGCGCGCCGTTTTGGCTTGAAGGAAGTCGCCGACCTGCAATTATTCGCATCGCTGGCTTTGCAAGTGCATCCCGATTTTCATCAGCTACTGAGCAGTTTTCAACATGAACAAGCCAATCTCGCCAGCGGCAAAATCAGCCTGGTCGATGTGGTGCACCAGGTCCCGGACCGGGAGTGGGAGCGTCTCGGTGCCAGCGGTGTTTCGGCGTTGCGCGATTGGCGCCTCTCGATCAACCAGCAGTTGGCCGCCGATCCGGCCGCTATTTTGTAATCCGTCAGGAAGCGTTTATGGTCACATCGAGTAATCCGGCATCCAAAGTTCGCGCCATGCTGCGTTCGGCGATTGAAGTCCAGAACAAGAAAGTCGATCCATCCTGCACGGAATGCACCGATATACCCGCCGTGCGCGCGGTGATACTGTACCCGAACCTGGGAACGCCGCTGATCGTGCCGCCGGGTGAAAAGAAACTGAATATCTTCATTGCCGCCGAAGCCAAATCGAAGGAGTTGTTCCTGGTGCGTAAAACCACGCCGAACGACTTTCCATCGCCTGCCTTTCTCGGCTATATGTATGTGGACAAGCATTTGCGGATCTATCCGATCAGCGAAAAAAAACCGAAAGAAGATACCAAGGAAGGCCGTTTGTGGAATGACGGCCGGGTATGCAGCAGCGCATTCGAGCATGTCAAGGTATGGTGTGTCGGCCGCATGCGGGGCGGTGTCATCAAGGATATCGATGGCAATATCGTTGCCAACATCCGCCAGGGCACGCTGGATCAATACAATGGCATCAGGCCGGCGCATCCTGATACGAAAGATCCCTTGTCGGAAAATCCGGGGCTGGCATGGATTTATCAAGTCCAGATCGACCTGGATAACATCCCGCATAAACCGGGACCAGGCGAACAGGCGACGCTGGCCTGGATGGTGTCGATGCCACAGGCATACAAGAAACAGAAAGCGCTGACTGGCTTGAGCGACTGGGAATACCAGGACAAGCTGATTTACGATTTCCTTGAAGCACAAAAGAAAAGTCCGCAACATGCCCATTTTCCGGATTTGTATGAGTTTGACCTCAGCAAAAACGCGATTCCGATCAAACTGCCGGCGCAGACTAAAACCATTTCGCACCGCTTGAAAGCGTGGCATCCGATTTCGATCGGCACCAGGAAAAAACTCAGCATCGGTCATCTGTCCGATGTCCATATCAATAGCCGGCATTACGCACTGGCGAAGTCGACCACGCAAGTCATCGAGGGCAACAGCGCGACGCTGGGCCCCAAGCTCGACATCAGTTTTGCGGCCCTGAAGAGTTTGTTCGACGAGATGAAAAAGGCGGGCGCGGACGTGCTGTTCATTACCGGCGACCTGCTCGACTTTAACCGCAATATCGATCCCAACCAGGTTGGCGCCAGCGTCGCCGACCAATGGACAAAGTTCAACGTCGCCAAGAACATTCGGGATGCCAGCCTGTATAAGCGCGGCATCGACGACATGCTGATGTTTTCATTGCTGCGCTATAGCTACAAGGTGCTGAAGATGCCGGTGTTTGTTACTACGGGCAATCATGAGGCGTATGACGTGCCGTATGGTATTTCTCCACGTAAAAATACCAAGGTGGCGACCACTGGCGTGGCTGAAATGATGAATATCCTCAAAGGGCCGCACGGCGACCGCCAGCCCGATACCAAAGTCGAGCTCAATTCCAGCATGTGGGATCTGGTGAAAGCAGGTGTTGGCGCGCTCTATAAAAATAGCGACATTAATTCGTATACCCATGGCAAAGCCAATGAGGGTGTGCCGGCCGATCATAACTTGACAGTCTACGAAGCTTGTTTGATGTATGGTCCAAGCTATGCCCAGGCATTGACCAGCCAGAATTTCACCACCGCCAACTACGATTGGTTCTTTACGCTGTTTACCCCGCTGGCCGACTATGTCATTGATTATAAACAGCAAGTCTTGATAGGGCTGGATTGGGGCAGCGCCGAAAATTATATCAACTTGCAAAGCTTTACCGATGGCAAGGATGATCAAGGCATCGGAATTTTGCCGAGGGCGGTCGAATCGATCAGCGCGGGGCAAAAATCCTTGCTGGAAAGCGCTTTCAGAATAAAACAGAATCCAGGCGGTAGCAAGCTGCTATTCAGTCACTTTACCTTTATTAATTTCAATATGGGTGTGCCTCTACGCAAGAATAATAAAATCAATGTTGTGAAACATAAAGTTGCACAATTCAATGACTACAATGTGGGAACTTGTGAAAAAGAACAGAAATGGCTATTTGAAAAATGTGTCAATATTAATATCAATTATCATTTTTCTGGGCATTCACACCGTTCCGCCGTGTATAAAGTCAGCAGGAAGGGAAAAGAAGAAAAACGTTACATAGTGCCCATGCGCGGACCTGCGGCCGAAGTTGTTTCGGACTTTCGCTCCGTCAGCGGCTTCGATCCCTTGATCGAACCGAACCATCCGGATAATGCAGCAGGTATCAATAATATCACGCGGCTGATTGTCTCTTCCTGCGGCGGACCGATCGGCGTACAAAATTATGATAACGAATTATATGCATTCAATATGCAAGTTCCTTCTGGGACCCTGTTGAATGAAGATGCCACACCGCCTATCAAAGTGGTGAAGGCGGATGTCAGCAAGGCGGCATTCACCAAGCCGAGGTTATGCGTGGCATTAGATTACTTATGGGTGATTTGGGAAATGTCGGATCAAAAACAGGGCGAGGAACCGATACAGTTTCACAATCCCAGGCAAATTCAGGCGAAACCACCCAGCGGCAGCTTGCCAGATAGTTTCGCAGTCAGACTAGGGGCCAAGATCAATGCCCTGGATTGTATCGCTGAGATTAATTTCTGGGTTTATATTGATACTGGTTCTATCGGGTGGAATAAAATCAGTATGAAACTGGATAAGAAGATGCCTGATATATGGGCAGGAAGAAATTATCAGTACGCGTTGATCTTTGATGGCAATGGTAAAGCCCGACTGGATGAGATGTTAAGTAAGATTAGCAGAAAAGATAAACCGATGATGTTTTGCGAGGTGGGATTGAAGGCCGCGCATGGAGTTGCTGTGAAACATTATAACTGGGAGGATAAGTGGATTTTCCCAGTGAGTATCGTCAAGTCAGCAGCTTCACATTGGATGATAGCTCGACGGCGCGGTCAATCAGGAGAGATACCGGATTGGAAAATGTTAAATAAGATGTATCCAGGTAAGTACCCTAAAGATTCAGATGTTACATCTAATAAATAATATGACGAACAAATCAATTCGTAGGAAAATTATAACTGGCGCGAGTGTTGGCTTGGTTGCCGCAGTCGGAGCTAAATTTTTACTGCAGAATGGAAGACTGATCATGTCAAAAAATATTGAAGAAATGAAGGAGGAATACTCCATGCTTCAAAATGTTAAACTGCGACGGGAAAAAATAGGCAGTGAAGCATTGATCATTAAAAATGCAAATTTTAAAAATGGAATGAGCGGGATTGTTTGTGAGAATACGAAATTTATAGGATGTTATTTTTATCCGGATGTCTCAATTGAAATTATATCGATGAATGATGTGACTTTTGATGGTTGCCAATTCATGAGCTGTAATTTTGGCGGAGGAGTTTGGAATAACGTCACTTTTAACAAATCAGATGGCCGTGCAAAATTTTTCTTGTTGGGTGGCATGGGCAGCAAAAATGTTGTATTCAATGAATGTGATTTCATGGGAGTCCCCGAAAATGAAAAAATCATTCATGAAAATTATTTTGGCATGGTAGGTACGCATGGTCATGCTGCATTTTTTAATTGCAATTTAAAATATGTGGGATTGGAAGGTGATGATGGATTGTCTATCAAAAGCAGTAGACTGGAGAAGGTATATAGCAATATTCAGTCGGGAAAATGTGATCTGTTGTTGGATGACGTTGTTTCAAAAGACTATTTTGATTTAACTTCCAGTAAGTTCAATAAGGTGGAGATGAGAAAAACTACTTTTGAAGATTTGCGGATGGTTAACGTAGAGACGAATGCCTTGATGATGGGTGAGTGCACGGCGAAAATGATCGGACATGGATTGAAATCTGTAGATGCCACTATTCGTGATTGCACGTTCCACGATGAAGGTGATCCAGGTAATCCTGTGGAACGAAGATATTCAGGATTTTCTACCTATTATGGAAAAATTGACCATCTTTCGATTGATAACGTACGTTTTGGCGGAAGTAATGGAAGTTTATTTATCGGAGGATCGATCAATATTTATCACGATCCAAAATCATTAAAGCCATCGAAGCCGATTTTTTATGCGGAATATGGAAAGATATCGATTAAGAAGACATCCTTGAAAAGGGCGTCTTTGGCTTATGTTCACGCAGAAGAAGTCAATATCAGCGAATGCGACATCTCCGATGCAAATTTTGATCATAGTAAATTTGATATTTTGACGTTAAGGCAAGTTGCGTTGGCAGGTAAAATTGATTTTACCAATACTATCGTGAAGCGAGTAACGCAAGAAAACGTAAGACGTGATTCCAAGTTGAGTTTAATAAAAACTGGCGCCATTATCGATATTTAATGGAAGATCAATTGTTTTCAAAAAAATCAACACGACGTGATATTTTAAGACACACAGGTGCGATAGTGTCGCTGATGGCAATGGGTGCAATTTTATTAAAAAATTCAAGAGGGCTAACTTCAAAAAACATTGAAGACGTGCAAGAAGAATTTTCGATGCTAACAGATATTAAGTTTCGTCGAAAAAAGCTTGGTGATGCACCATTGATTATCGAAAATGCTGATTTTAAAAATACAGTGGAAAATTTGGAGTGTGAAAACACGAGGTTTATTGGTTGTTATTTTTATCCTGGAGTATTCATCAGAGTTAAGTCGCTGAAGGATGTTTTATTTGAAAAATGTCAATTTATGAATGCTAATATAGGTCAAGGAATTTGGGATAATGTAACTTTCAGAAAGACTGATGGACGAGGGAAGTTTGTAATCTTGGGTGGCGAGGGGAGTAAAAAAACATTTTTTGATGAATGTGATTTTATGGGTTTGCCACCAAATAAAAATATTATTCATGAAAATTATTTTGGTGCTGCTGGAAGCGCTGGGGATACGGTTTTTAATAATTGTAATTTGAAATATATGCGTTTGTACGGTGAGGCCGGATTGAGCATTACTAACAGTAAACTTCAAAAAATTTCCGCTCCTGTGCAAGATGGTGGCGGTATTTTGTTGGTGGAGAAAGTGAAATGTAAAGAGTATTTGAATTTTAAAAATAGCAGATTTAGCAGCATTAGAATTGATGATTCTGAAATTGACGATCTGCAGATGATTAATGTTGAAGGCGATGACTTTGTTATGAGCAGGTCCAGTGCAAGACTTCTAGGGCATGGTTTGGTGTTACGCGATGCCAAGATCAGTGATTGCATGTTTCATGATAATGGAGATCCATCCAGCGTAGGAGAGAGAGAGTTTTCTGGATTTTCCACGCTGTATGGAAAAATAGATAATCTGGAAATTAATAATGTTGGTTTCCAAGGAAGTAATGGAAGTTTATTTGCCGGTGGCGCGGTCAATGTATATTATGATCCAAGAAAATTGAAAAAATCACAACCAATTGATTACGCAACATATGGAAGAATATTCATTAAAAAGACTTCACTGAAGGGCGCATCTTTTGCCTATGTCCACGCTAAAGAAGTCACTATCAGCGACTGCGACATCGTCGATGCGAATTTTGACCATAGTACATTCGATGTGCTGACCTTGAGACAGGTCACGCTGGCCGGTAAAATCGACTTTACCGACACCATCGTCAAACAGCTGAAGCAGGACGGCGTGCGGCGCCGTGGTGATTTGACGTTGATCAAGACTGGCGCTACGGTGGATATTTGAGGGGAGGACTGAAACCTGTGGAGCAAGCTAGGGTTGAAGCAGTCTCAAAAAAGGGCGCCATCGGCGCCCTGCTTGTTATAGCCTGCCGGTCAGCAGCAGGATGATCAGTATCACGACGATCAAGCCGGTCAGGCCGCTCGGGCCGTAACCCCAGCCGCGGCTGTGGGGCCAGGTCGGCAAGACGCCGACCAGTGCGAGGATCAGGATAATTAACAGTATGGTGCCCATGTGATGCTCCCTGGTGAGTTGATCGCGGCCCGCTTGTCTAAGAGCGCCTGACAAAACATCCATGGCAGCGTTGCATTGCCTTGTCGACCATGTGTACTGCCTACGGCAATGCGCCTTGCCCTGAACGTTTTGTTAGACGCTCTAAAGCGTAGCCAAGATGCTTAATAACGATAGACGCGGCCGTCGATGACACGCACCCGGTTGCCCGGACGCAGGTCCACCACGCTGTCCTGGATCACGGTGCGGTATTCGCCATTGTCGAGACGCACGCTGATCTGGTAGGCGGTGCTGGATTGGGCGCGGTTTTTCTCGACTTCATTACCTACTACGGCGCCGCCGACCGCACCCGCCACCGTGGCCGCCGTGCGTCCGCCGCCGGAACCGACCTGGTTGCCCAGCAAGGCGCCGACCACGCCGCCCGCCACCGCGCCGAGGCCGCTGCCGCTGGCATTGCCCTGGGTCATTTGAATACTGTCGATGGTGCCGTACGTGGCCGATTCCGGCTGCGACGCCGAATAACCGGGTGCTTGCTGGGTGCTGGCGCAACCGGTCAGCAGTACCGCGCCGGTCATCATCAATGCTGCCAAGGTGTTATTGGTTTTCATTTTGTCCTCCTGACATAGTGTGTCGTCATCTTATGAAGCGCGGCGCCATGGGTCTGTACGCTGCCGCACGTATTGATTTGATATTAAAAATGTTTCTTAGTGTTAACTGACTAGTCGCAATCCACCCGGGGCGAGCGCCTGTTTACGCACGATTTGTTGTCGAGGCACGCGTAGTTTCAAAATAAATATTGCTATGTACGATAGCGTACAGATCAAGGGTTCCTTTCCACGTAAAACGTAAGTCATGGGTGCGGCGATGTGATGAACCAGGCAGTACAAGAAGATGGGAGAGCCGGATGAACAAACCTTACGCGGCATTATTGGCGGGGCTGCTGGTAGCGGGAAGTTGCGCCGCGACATCGGCGGCGGCCAGCAGCGAAGCCAGGATGCTCTATAACAGCAGTATCAAACAGGCGGCAGCGAGCTTCAAGTTGGCGCGTGCCAAGTGCGACACGCTCGCCGGCAATCCGAAAGATGTCTGCATCGCGGAAGCCAAGGCGGCCCGGGTGTACACGGAAGCGTATGCCAAGGCGCAATACAAAAATACCTTGAAGGCGTATACCAAGGCGCGGGTGCAAATCGCCGACGCCAATTACGACGTCGACCTGTTGCGTTGCGCGGCGCTGACCGGCAATGACAAGGATGTGTGCGTGAAGTTGGCGAAGTCCACCAAGATCGCCGCGCTGGCCGACGCCAAGGCGGATAAGAAAGTTATCGAAGCGCGTGCCGATGCACGCGGCGAAAAAAGAATTGCCGAGTACAAGGTCGCAGCAGAGAAATGCGATGCATTAGCCGGCGCAGCCAAAGACCAGTGTGTTTCGGCTGCAAAAAGCCAGTACGGCGAGTAAGGCCGTACCGGTAAAACAAGCTCATCCCAAGGACTGCTTTTCGCACACTTGGCTGGGTAAAATTTGATAGACCATTTCTAAGGAAAAACCATGAAAATCGCACAAAAAATCGCTACCGGCCTGTTCGTTGCTTCCCTGTTCGCTGTTGCTGGGTGCGCTTCGACCGCGACCAAGGAAGGTACCGGCGAATATGTCGACGATACTGTGCTGACCACCAAGGTCAAAGCCAGCATCTTCAATGAACCTACCTTGAAATCGACCGAAATCAATGTCGAAACCTTCAAAGGCACCGTACAATTGAGCGGTTTCGTCGCCCAGCCAGCCGATATCACCAAGGCCGGCGAGATTGCGCGCGGCGTCAAAGGCGTGAAATCGGTTAAAAACGATATCCGCGTGAAGTAATGCCCTACCTGGCCGGAGCACGCCGCCATGCGGTCCGCTCCGGCTTGCCTTGAAGGCGTGCCAACACATGAGTACCGAGCCAGTCGACGTTCCGCCAGTGACTCCCGCAACCCCCGCAGCTTCCGATGCTGCGCCGTTTGATCTTCCTTCCTCTGCGCCGGCAGACTTGCACGATCCTTCACTGCGCCTGCCGCTGCATGTCAATGCACGCGGCTTTGCGCTGGGCATCATCGCCACCGTCAGCTTTGTCTATGCCTTGCAATGGGCGCAAAAATTCCTGATACCGCTGCTGTTTGGCATCTTCATCGCCTATACCCTCAATCCGCTGGTGGCATGGCTGGAGCGGCGCCATTTGCCGCGCGCGCTGGCCGCGACGCTGGTCACGGCGTTGATCATGTCGGGCTCGGTCGCCGTGGTCAGCCGGGTGCAGGGCGAATTTGAATCCATCGTCGAAGAATTGCCGGCCGCCACGCATAAATTGTCGCGCCTGATCAGCGAAAACATGAATACCCGCTCTGGCACGCTGCAAAAGATGCAGGCGGTGGCCAATGAAATCGAACAGGCGGCAGCTGGCGCCGAAGCGCGCCGCGCCGGCAAAAAGGCGACGGGTCCGGACCAGCCAAACAATTTCAAGGTGATGGATTGGGTCTGGGCCGGTTCGGTCGGGCTGATGGGGTTCCTGAGCCAGGCCACGATGGTGATCTTCCTGGTGTTTTTCCTGTTATTGTCCGGCGATACTTTCAAGCGCAAGCTGGTCAAGCTGACCGGGCCTTCGCTGAGCCGCAAGAAAATCACCGTGCACATCCTGGAAGATATCAATACCTCGATCCAGAACTATATGTTCATGCTGCTGGTGACCAATGGCTTGCTGGCGCTGCTGATGTGGATCGCACTACGCCTGATCGGCCTGGAAAACGCCGGCGCCTGGGCCATCGTCGCCGGCTTGCTGCACATCATGCCGTATTTCGGCCCCTTGTTGATCACGCTGGCGACCGGCATGGTGGCCTTCCTGCAATTCGAATCGCTGCAAATGGTGTTGCTGGTGACCGGCACCTCGATGGCCATCGCCACCCTGGTCGGCACCTTTGTCACTACCTGGATGACGGGCCGCATCGCCCGCATGAACCCGGCGGCGGTATTCGTCAGCCTGCTGTTCTGGGGCTGGCTGTGGGGCGTCTGGGGCTTGCTGCTGGGCGTGCCGGTGATCGTCATCGTCAAGGTGGTGGCTGAACGCGTGCAGGGCATGGAAGTGGTGGCGGAGTTGCTGGGCGAGTAAGCGCCCCCGATTTTCTTAAACCGTTAGCGCTGCACTGCGTGCGTATGTTTCAAGGCCAGCTGGATATCGCCGTCTTGATCCTTGGGCAAATGCCGCAGGCTGCCGATTTTCAGGGCGTACTGGCGGGCGAATTCGGCGCCGAGGAAGAAGATCTGGGCTGAATAATAGACCCACAGCAGCAAGGCGATCATCGAGCCGGCGGCGCCGAAACTGCTGGCCACGCCGCTATTGCCGATATAGATGCCGATCGCATATTTTCCCAGCGAAAACATGGCGGCCGTGCCCAGCGCGCCGATGACCACGTCGCGCCACGATAGTTTGACGCGCGGCAGCATTTTATAGATGACGCCGAACAGTACCGCAATCACGCCGAAACCGATCAGGCCGGACAGCACGGCAAACAAATAGGCCGAATCCCTCCAGATACCGCCCCAGTAATTTTCCAGGATCGCCAGCGCGGCGCTGACCACCAGCGAAATCATCAGCAGGAACGCCAGCACCAGCACCAGCCCGAACGACAGCAAACGGGTGCGCAGCACATCCCACACGCCGGCTTCTTTTAAGGGCGGTACTTGCCAAATTTCATCCAGGCTGGCTTTCAGTTCGGCAAACACGCTGGTCGCGCCAAACAGCAGCAAGCCGGTCGCGATCAGCGTCGCCAGGCGGCCTTCCTCATGGTTGCGCGCGCCGGCCAGCACCAGTTGGATGGCTTCCGCACCTTGCGAGCCGAGCAGGTCGCGCAATTGGGTAAACAGTTCCCCGCGTGCCGCTTCCGTGCCGTAAAAGAAACCGGCGATGGCAATTACCAGCACTAAAATCGGCGCGATCGAAAACATGGTGTAGAAGGCCAGCGCCGCGCCCTTGCTGGAGCCGCGGTGTTCCAGCCACTCGGTGACGGAACAGACGATTACGGTGCGCATGTCCTTGATGAAGGGCAGCCAGCCTTGCTGTCGTGCAGCGGGATGGGTATCGGGCGTAGTCATTTCATGATCCTCGACGAAAAAAAGGGGCGCAACGCCCCTTTTTGTTTTACTCCGTGGCGAACCACGGTAGTTAGAGCCTATCCCAGTAGATGAATACGTCCCCTGCTGGCGCCCCTCAGCAGCGGGGACTGCGTTGCCTGGTCCGCGCTGCTGATGCGCTGCCAGCAGAAGACGCTCACTACTGGGATAGGCTCTTATTGCACGCGGCGTTCGATGGTGATTTGTTCCACTTCAACCCGGCGGTTCGGTTCCAGGCACTTGATCAAATCAGCCTTTTTCTTGTCGCTGCACACCACTACCGGGTTGCTCGAACCCTTGCCGACCGCCGTCAAGCGATCCGCTGCGACACCTTTGCCTACCAGGTAAGTCTTGACCGATGCGGCGCGCTGTTCGGACAGTTTCTGGTTGTACTTGGCGGCGCCGATACGGTCCGCATAACCGGTGATGACAACGTTGTTGATGTCGCGGTTATTGTTGAGCACGTTGGCAATGTCATCGAGCTTGGTTTGCGGTGCGTTCAGCTTGGCGCTGTCGAAAGCGAACAGTTCGGTAGCCGACATGGTCACTTTCTCGAAGCGAGCCGGTGGCGGCGGTGGCGGCGGCGGCGCCACTGGTGCCGGCGGCGGTGCGACGTAAGGCGCCGGCGGCGGTGGCGCAGGGCGCACCGGTGCCGGCGGTTTGTCGAACGCGTAGTTCAAGCCCACGGTGAAGTAGTAATTGTTCGATTTGCTCGACGGGAAAGTATCGCCGCGCAAGAAGCCGTGCACATTGCGTATGTCGGTCTGCAACGACCATTGGTCGTTGATGGTCGATTGGAAACCCAGACCGAGGCTGGCGTATGGCGAAGTCTTGGAGCGGTCGCCAAGCACCAGGTTGGTATCCTTGTCGCGCTGCGCGCCGATACCGACCAGGATGTATGGACGGAAGGCTTTACGCGAAAACAGGTACAAGCCATCGACGCCCAGCGTATTTTGCTGGTAGCGCTGATCGTTATCCTTGGAGCGGGCGTAGGTGGTGCCGATCTGGATGTCCCACGATTCGGATACCGGTTTACCGAGACGCAAACCTGCGCCATAACCGGTTTTATCCGACGAGAAATCTGAATCTGGTTTCAAGGCATTGATGCTGGGCTGGATATACCAGGAAGGATTAATTTCCTGTGCTTGCACGGCAAGCGCGGAGCAGAGAGTTGCGGCGGCAACAGCAATTTTTTTTAAATTATTCACAAGTAACTCCCGACGTTGATAAAAGTTTTTTCTGGCACATCACCTACACTGAAACACATTCACTATCCCTTACCAGCAAACGCTCAAGGCAAGGCTGCGATATTCAATAAAGTGCTGTATCGCAGTCTTTTTGCACTGCTGTTGGACTGAAGAATACAAATTCAGGTTCAACTCGTCAGTGCGCTAGCGTACAGAGAATTGCGCTGCGTCAAAGTTGTTGTGGTTTTGCGACAAAGACCACTATTTAAAAAAATAGACCATGCTTTTATGAGAATGCAATTGAACAATAATATTCGCATTTCGCACGGTATATTAACAATATTATTAATCAAAATGACCATTTTTAACTTGTTGTTGTTGTAATTAAGCACGTAAAAAGTCGTGCTCTTACTAGTGTATTGATAGTTTCTAGATAGAAATTAAAGGAGCTTGTGGTGGCCCAATTTTTGCCGGAAGTATTCAAAGCGCTGAGCGGCGTCTGTTGTATCCTGGCCGTGTTGCCGCCATTGCCGGCGGCGGCAAACACCAGCGTGGCCTGGTTTTCGCCGTCGGGGACCGTCAAGAATGTGCGCCAGGTACGGGTCCGTTTCAGCGGGCAAATGGTACCGTTCGGCGAACTGCGTCCGGCCGACCCGTTTACCATAGATTGTCCGGAGGTGGGTAGCGGGCGTTGGGCTGACGGTAATAATTGGGCCTACGACTTCGAGCGCGATGTGCCGGCCGGCGTGGCGTGCCGGTTTACGCTGGAAACCGGGCTGACGGATGTGGCCGGCCAATGGCAGCTACAGCTGGCGCCCGGAACCGGGCCAGCATCAACTGGCGCTGTGGGACGCCGCGGGCACCGTCGTTGCGACGAGCGGCTTCCAGGTACGCGGCAACCCCATCAAAAAAACCGGGGACAGGCTAGCACAATGAGGCAATAGATTGCTGCATGCGTGGCCTGTCCCCGCTTGGGGTGCGCTGCTTATCGCTTATTGCGTGGCGGAACCGAAATTGGCGACCCGCAGTTCGACGATGGACCACCAGTTAGAGGCCGTGCCGGTTTGCACCAGCTTGATGTAACGGGCGTTCTGGCGCGGCAGCACGATCAGCGCGTTCTGGTTGGCGTCGGCGCCGCTGGCGACCGCCGCGCCCCAGTTGACGCCGTCGTTGGAGACAAACACTTGGTAGCCCTTCATCTGGTCGCCGGCGCTGCCGGCGTTGACGAACAGCGTATCGAAGCTTTTCTGTTGCTTCATGTCGATCTGCACCCACTGGCCCGGCTGCTGCGACTGGGCCGTGCTCCAGCGCGTGGTCAGCTTGCCGTCCAGCATATTGGCGGCCGGTTCGCCGTTCGGCGCCGAGGTGCTGGCGCTCCAGCCATCGCGGCTCAGGTACGGGTCCAGCGGCGGCGTCACCACCGGCGGCGTGGTGACGGTCTTGGTCGGGTCGACCGCGATCGTCGCGCGGGCCGGCACCACGGCCGAACCGATGATGCCGCCGCCGGCATTGCTGAACTGTACCGTGCGCGCCGTGTCGCCCGGATTCCACACTTGCGCCGTGTAGCCGGACGCGTTGCGGTAGACCGTCGCCGCCGGCCAGTTGACGCTCCAGATATCGTTGCTGCGCTGGCCCAGCGTGGCCATGCTGTTGATGAACCAGTACGAGTTGAACACCTCGTTTTGCTGCATCACGCTGGCGTCGAACTTGCGCAATACGGCCGGCGCGTCGCTGAGCGACTGGAATGGCCAGATGATGTGCTGCCATACCTGTTCGGTGCCGCCATTGTCGGCCACCATGCTGTTGTACAGGTCGTTGGCGCGCGATACATCGCGGCCGTAGTAGGTCAGCCATTCGGCGGTCGGCACCCAGTGGATGCCGTAGATGAATGGCGGGCGCCCCTCGAAGTAGGTGCCGTAGCGGTAGGACGAGCCGTACACCTGGCCGACGCCGCCATGCTGGTAGGCCGGGGTCCAGTTGTCGCGGTCGTAATTGAACCAGTATTGCTCGGTGGCCTTTTCCTCGGTGGTGAAACCGTAGATGCCGGTATCGCGGTAGGCCGTATTATTGGTGGCCAGGCCCCACAGGTATTGGCCGACCCAGCTGAACAGCGCCTCGCCGGCCGCTTCCTGGTTGTTGCCGCTGGTGTTGTCGCCGAAACCGCCGGCCCACGAATGGCCTTCGTACGGGTTGAAGTTGCGCAGTTGCGGGAACAGCGGATCGGTGCGCGACGGATTGGCGTAATCGCGTATCAGCATTTCCACCATCGGCCCGTAGTCGCTCACGAACTGGCTGTCGTAGGTGGCCAGCACCGCGGCGGCAAACGTGAAATAGCCGTAGGTGAAATGGTGGTCGGTCAAGCCGGTGTTCAAGCCGAAGCCGGTGTTGTAGGCCACCAGCGACCCCCACGACGGCACGTAGTGGAAATAAGTGCCGTGCTTGCGCTCGGTCGGCGAATAGGTCAGCCAGTCGGACAGGATGGTTTTCAGTTGCGACAGATAGCGCTGGCGCCGGCTGGCGTCGCCGATCTGGTCGGCGATCAGCGTCGCCATCGCCAGCGGATGCAGCGCCTTGCCTTGCCAGTACGGGTCGTCATTCATCAAGCCGCCGGCCAGGCTCTGGTCCAGCTGGTCGAGGTAGCCGGACAGCCGGGCGCGCGAATATTCCGGATTCTTCGGTTCGACGAATTGCGGGATCACGCCATAAAAACGGTCGGTGGTGGTGAAGCTGTTCCCTTCATGCAGCTTGATCTGGCCGCGCACGCTGGCGTATTCGCGGCCGTTCAGGGCGGCGCCGGACAGTTTCCACTGGTGCGGCATCAGGCCCATCAGCGTCTCGCCGGAAAAGCCGTTGCGCTTGACGTCGGTGCTGGTGTTGAAGTTGGTGGTCACCAGCGACGTGGCCGGGTCGTAATGGTAATCGACCTTGGTGTCGCTGACGAAGGCGTAGGCGCGCTGGTAGTAGCCCGGCAAGTCGCCCGGCGCGGTCAGCGTCGCCAGCGACATGAAGTTCTGGCCATTGGCGAGCGTGACCTTGATGGTCGAGCCGATGCGCAGGAAGGTCGAGCCGGCCGGCGCGAACACGCCATACCAGCGGGTCGCCGTTTGCGGCTGCGGCGCCTTGTTGGTGGTTTCCAGTTCGATGCCGATATGGTCGCCCTGGTACGATTCGAAATCGTTGGCCAGGATGGTGTTGCCGGCGTCGTCGAACAGGCGCTTGATATTGTAGGACGTCAGTTGCACCTTGTCCGGATTGACGAAGGTGTTGTAGACGAACGGCGAACCCTGCACCAGCGTGCTGGTCATCTTGGCGCTGTCGTCGTCGCTCATGATGACGTTGACGGAATAGTCGCCGTAACCCGACACCTTGGTCTTCAGATTGGCCGGCACCAGGTTGCTTGGCCGGATATACAGGTCGGGCTCGCTGTCGGTGTCGATCGCGCCGCCGTCCGCCGCCACGTAGCCGGCGTCGATGGTGGTCAGCGCCAGGCCGGACTTGGTGTACTTGCTGCGCAGCGGCAGCGTGACCAGGCTGTTGCCGTTGCCCAGGTTGGCGATCAGCAGCGATTGCCACCAGTCGTTGGACGGGATCGGTCCGCTGATATTGGCGGTCTTGAACAGCGGCGGCGGCGGCTCCGGCTGCGACAGGTCGCCGATTTCATAACTGCCTTTGCCGACTTGCACCACTTGCGGCGTGGTGACGGCTGGCAGCGGGTAAGCCGGTTTCGGATCGCCGTCGCGGTAAGGATAGACCTTGAAGCCGAACAGCGAATAGCCGAACGGCGTGCCGCGCGCGATGCCTTGCATGCGCACATACCGGCCGCTGGCGTACAGCGCGACCTTGTCGTTGCCGCCGGCGCCGGCCAATTGGCGGTATACCGTGGTCCAGTTACTGCCATTGTCGGAGACCTGGATGTCGTAGGCGCGGCCGTAGGCGTTTTGCCAGTTCAGCTCGACGGCGCCGATCACCTTGCTGCTGCCGAGGTCGACCTGGATCCATTCATTGTCGCTGTATCGGGACGACCAGCGCGACGTCGCATCGTCGTCGGTGATATTGCTGGCCAGATAATCCTTGGGTGTCAGCTCGGCCGGGTGGCCCGGCTGCTGGGCTTCATCGGACGAGGCGGTGACCGGCGTATGCAGCGCGATATCCGGCGCCGGCGCGGTGGCCGGACCGCCGCTGGCGCCGGTGCCGTAGACACTGAATTCATAGATCGAATAACCGTAGGCGGTGTTGCGCTTGGTGCCCAGCAGGCGGACAAAACGCCCGGCGGTGCCGGCCGGCAGCGCGATATCGTTCAGCGTGCTGTTGTTATTGGTGGTGCTCCACACCGGGTTCCAGTGGATTTCATCATCCGATACTTCGATCTGGTACTGGCTGGCGAATGCGCCTTCCCAATTGACGACCACCCGCGTAATCGATGCATGCGCGCCAAGGTCGACATACACCCACTGCGGATCCTTGCCGTGCGCGCTTTCCCAGCGCGAGCCGAGCGAACCGTCGACCGCCAGGTCCGGCGTATTGGCGCCGCTGACGGACGAGCCATAGACAGGTTTGTTGACCGACATCAGGTACGGGGTGGTTTGCGCGTAGGCGCTGACGATGCCGGCCAGTTGCAGCGCCAGGCCGACCGCGGCGATGCGCTTGAGCGCCGGGCGCAAGGCCGATAAGCGGCTGGCGTGATACAGCCTGTGTACTTTGCGCGAGGGAAGTGCCGAATGCATAAATAAGCTCCTGAAGTGGTGGTGGTGAAACAGCATGCAGTTGGGTCGCGGCGCGGGTTGTCATGCCTGCCCGGAAACCGTCTGCTCGACAGTTTTAATTGCCATAAGGAAATATTGCATTATAAGTATAAAGAAAATATAAAATTTCTCAATAGAAATACTTATAAATGTAAACTATTGCTTAAAATATAGTAATTGATGCAGGATCTGGTCAGGCTGTGCGCCGGTCCTGCTGTGGATAGTGCTGAAGCGGCGGCTGGAGAGGCGATCGAAAAAACGCTGCCGCAAGGCGGCATGGCAAGCCGGTTCAGATGGGTGATGCGGCTTGCCACAAAAAATGGAAGCGATTCCAGTCGAAATATAGCAGGTGAAATATTTCCTGTATACAACTTTTATCGCTGCGGCGGATAACGGTGTTCTAAAACCTTTTGCAACCTTTATCACCCTGCGCGGCAAGGAAGCAGGAAACAGTCCGGCGTAGCGCTTATCCCGGCAGAAGACGTATTCATCTACTGGGACAGGCTCTTAGCGGAACTGCTCGGTCGAGATATCGAAGCGCTTCAATTTGTCGTACAAGGTTTTTTTCGGGATGTTCAGGCTGGCTGCGGCGTCGATCACATTGCCGTTATGGCGCCGCAACGCGTCTTCGATGATCGACATTTCGACGGCGTCGACTTGCTCGGCCAGCGACGCTTCGCGCCGGCCGGACGGGGTCAGGCTGTCGTCCAGCAATCCCAGTACGAAGCGGTCGGCGACATTGTGCAATTCGCGCACATTGCCGGACCAGCGCTGCGCCATCAGCGAGGCCAATAATTCGCCGCTGACCAGCGCCGCCGGCTGGCCGTAGCGCACGGCCGCCTGCAGCACGAAAAATTCGAACAGCAGCGGGATGTCTTCGCGCCGGTTGCGCAGCGCCGGCAAGCTCAGGCTGGCGACGTTGAGGCGGTAATACAGGTCGGCGCGGAACTTGCCCTGTTCGGCCAGCAGATTCAAGTCGTCCTTGGCGGCGGCGATGACGCGGAAATTGACCGAAATCAGCTTGTTCGAGCCGAGCCGCTCGACCTGGCGCTCCTGCAGCACGCGCAGCAATTTGACTTGCAGCGCCAGCGGCATGCTTTCGATTTCATCGAGGAACAGCGTGCCGCCGTTGGCGTATTCGATCTTGCCGATGCGCTGGCGCTGGGCGCCGGTGAACGCGCCTTCCTCATGGCCGAACAATTCCGATTCGAAGATCGATTCGGGCAGCGCGCCGCAATTGATGGCGACAAACGGATGGTCGCGCCGCTCGCTGAAATCGTGCAGGCAGCGCGCGACCAATTCCTTGCCGGTGCCGGTTTCGCCGAGGATGATCAGGTCGGCCGATTTGGGCGCCAGGTTCAGCACCAGCTGGCGCACCTTGGCCATCGCCGCGCTGCGGCCGACGATGCGCGCGTCGATGCCGGCGCGGTTTTCCAGCTGGCGCCGCAAGTTCATGTTTTCCAGCACCAGGTGACGCTTGTCCAGCGCGCGCCGGCATACTTCGACCAGCAAGTCGGCGGTGAACGGCTTTTCGATGAAGTCGTAGGCGCCGCGGCGCATCGCGCCGACCGCCATCGATACGTCGCCATGTCCGGTGACCAGGATCACCGGCAAGTTCGGCGCTTGTGCGACGGTCAGGTCGAGCAGCTTCAAGCCGTCGATGCCGGGCAGCTTGATGTCGCTCAGCAAAATCCCGGGAAATTCCGGCGTCAGGTGCGCCAGCGCCTGTTCGGCGCTGGCGCAGGCGATCACGCTCAGGCCGGCCAGTTCCAGCGATTGGGTGGCGCCCTTGCGGACCACCGCGTCGTCTTCGACGAACAGCACGTGCATGCCCTCGAAATTATTCTCATGCATGCTCGGTTCCTGTTCCTGTTTCTATTGCGGTGATCGGTTCGCCATCCGGCTGGTGGCAAGTGAGAGTGATGGTAAATTGCGCGCCGCCGCCTTCGGCCGCGCCGCGGTTGCGCACCGTCAGCGTGCTGCCGGCCGCGCGCAGGATGCCGGCGCTGATCGACAAGCCCAGTCCGAGGCCATGTTCCTTGGTGGTGTAGAACGGGTCGAAGATTTTATCGAGCTGCGCCACCGGGATGCCCGGTCCATTGTCGGTGACATGGATCAGCGCCAGGCCGCCTTCGCGGTGCAGCTCGATATCGATCCGCACGTCTTGCGGCGGCGGCACGGCTTCCATCGCGTTGCCGATCAAATTGCCGAATACCTGTTCCAGGCCGATCGCGTTGCACAGCACGATCAAATCCTGTTCCGGCCAGCGTTCGTTCAACAGCAGCCGCTGCGAACCCGGGCGGGTGCGCATTTGCAGCATGGTCTGGGCGAACGCCTGGCGCACGCTGACCGGCTTGCGCGCATCGTCGCTGCGCCGCGCAAACCCTTTCAGCTGCGACGTGATGTAGCCGAGGCGCTGCACCAGGTCGGAAATGGTCGACAAATTTTCCAGCGCATCGTCGGTGCGCCCGCGCGCCAGCAACACCTTGGCATTGTCGGAAAAGGTTTGCAGCGCCGCCAGCGGCTGGTTCAATTCGTGGGTCACGCCGGCCGCCATCTGGCCGATCGCCGCCAGCTTGCCGCTTTGCACCAGCTCGGCCTGGGCATAACGCAAGGTATCTTCGGCGCGCTGGCGCTCGCTCACTTCCGCTTGCAGGCGGGCATTGGCGTCGAGCAGGTCGGACGTGCGCTGGGCCACCTTGATTTCCAATTCCTCATACGCGCTGGACAACGCTTGCTGGGCGTTCAGGCGCTCGTCGATGCGGCGCCGCCGTTGCCGCGCATACATCGTGGCCAGCATCAGCAAGGCCCAGCCCAGCGCGGCCGCGGTGGCCGCGTTGCGGGCCGCCGCGCGCACCTGGTTCAATTCGGCCAGCACCGTGATATGCCATTTGAGCGGCCCCAGCTCCTGGTCCAGCGCGAGAAATTCGCCGCTGCCCTGGTCCAGCGACAGCAGCGTCGCGCCATCGCTGAATTGCTGCAGCAACTGGTGCGGCATGATCGGCAGTGGTTCTTGCAGGAATTGGCGCTGTGCGGCAATGTTTTGCTTGGCGACATCAGACAACGGCGCCAGCGTCTTGAATTTCAGCGACGGGATCGACGACAGGATGATCACGCCGTTCGCATCCTTGAGCCAGATATGCTCGGTGATACCGGGCATGCGCCAGGTTTCCTCGATCCAGTCCAGGCTGACCTTGGCGACGGCGACGCCGATGATGGCGCCGTTGCGGCGCACCGGCTGGGCAATAAAATAGCCGGCTTCGAAGGTCGACGCGCCGATGCCGTAGAAGCGGCCGATGCCGCCCGCCGCCGCCTGCGTGAAATACGGCCGGAAACCGTAATACTGGCCGACGTAGGAACTGGACTCTTGCCAGTTGCTCGATGCCAGCGTCACGCCCTGCATGTCCAGCAGATACACGGCAAAGGCGCCGGCGCGCCGGTTGATGCCTTCCAGGTAAGCGTTCAAATGCGGCACCAGCGCCGGGTCTTTTTTTTCCAGCAGCCTGGCGACTTCATCGCTTTGCGCGATGGCCAGCGGCAGGAATTCATATTTGCCCAGTGCGCCGCCGATGGTGGCGGCGTACAGTTCGGCGCGCGACGCCAGCGCGCGATGCAAATCGTCGAGCTGGCGCTGCTTCACAGACCAGTACGACAACAGCGTGACGGCGAGCAGCGAGCCGGCGGCCAGCAGCACGCCGGCCGGCCGCCTGACGCCCCAGCCGCGCCATCCCCGCAATGCCATTTCCATGCCGCTTTAAATGACGCCTTGCGCCAGCAGGCGGTCGATGCCGGCATCGTCCAGCTGCAAGCGTTCGCGCAAGATGTCGCGCGTGTGCTGGCCCAGCAGCGGCGGCGCCCGCTCGGCGCTGCGCGGCGATCCGGACATGCGGATCGGGCAGGCCACGGTCGGCACGTCGTCGGCCAGCGCGTGCGGCACATGGTGCACCAGCTGACGGGCGCGTACCTGCGGCTCTTCAAATACTTGATCGATGGTATTGATCGGGCCGCAAGGCACGGCGACCGCTTCCAGTTGATCCAGCCATAAGCGGGTGCTGCGGGTCAGCAATACCGGTTCCAGCAAGGCCACCAGCTCGGCCCGGTGCGCGACGCGCGCATTGTTGCTGGCAAAGCGGACATCGTCGGCCCATTCCGCATGGCCGGCCACGCTGCTGAAACTGGCGAACTGGCGGTCATTGCCGACCGCCAGGATCACATGGCCGTCGCTGGTGGCGAACGCCTGGTAAGGCACGATATTCGGATGGGCGTTGCCGAGCCGGCCGGGCACCACGCCGCCGACCAGGTAATTCGAGGCCTGGTTGGCCAGCATCGCCACTTGCACGTCGAGCAGGGCCATGTCGATATGCTGGCCGAGACCGGTTTTTTCGCGCTGCGTCACGGCGGCCAGGATGCCGACGGTGGCGTACATGCCGGTCAGCACATCGGTCACCGCGACGCCGACCTTGACCGGGCCGCCGCCGGGAAGCGTATCGGGCGTGCCGGTGATGCTCATCAAGCCGCCCATGCCCTGGATCATGAAATCGTAGCCGGCGCGCTGGGCGTCGGGACCATCCTGGCCGAAACCGGTGATCGAGCAATAAATCAGGCGCGGGTTGACGGCATGCAGCGATTCATAATCGAGGCCGTATTTCTTCAGGGCGCCGACCTTGTAATTTTCCAGCAAGATATCGGACTGCTTGACCAGTTCGCGGATGATCTCTTGTCCGGCGGGCTGGGAAATATCGACCGTCACCGATTGCTTGCCGCGGTTGGCGGCCATGAAATAGGCCGATTCGCGGGTGGCCTCGCCGTGGCGGTCCTTCAGGTATGGCGGCCCCCAGGTACGGGTATCGTCGCCGACGCCGGGACGTTCGATCTTGATGACATCGGCGCCCAGGTCGGCCAGGACCTGGCCCGACCACGGACCGGCCAGCACGCGCGACAGATCGAGGACTTTAAGGTGAGAAAGAGCTGCAGACATGGGAGTGACTCCGTGAGATAACAGGAAACAGACAACCGGGGTGTGAGAATTAAGAGAACGCCTGGATGCCGGTTTGCGCGCGGCCCAGGATCAAGGCGTGCACGTCGTGCGTGCCTTCGTAGGTGTTCACCACTTCCAGGTTGACCATGTGGCGGATCACGCCGAATTCGTCGGAAATGCCGTTGCCGCCGAGCATGTCACGCGCCATGCGGGCGATCTCCAGCGATTTGCCGCAGGAATTGCGCTTCATCATCGACGTGATTTCAACCGCCGCCGTGCCGGCGTCTTTCATGCGGCCCAGTTGCAAGCAGCCTTGCAGGCCGAGCGTGATCTCGGTTTGCATGTCGGCCAGTTTCTTTTGCACCAGTTGATTGGCGGCCAGCGGACGGCCGAACTGTTTGCGGTCGAGCACGTATTGGCGCGCGATGTGCCAGCACGCTTCGGCCGCGCCCAGCGCGCCCCAGGCGATGCCGTAACGGGCCGAATTCAGGCAGGTGAACGGGCCTTTCAAGCCGCGCACGTCGGGGAACGCGTTTTCTTCAGGGCAAAACACATTGTCCATGACGATTTCGCCGGTGACCGACGCGCGCAAGCCGAACTTGCCGTGGATCGCCGGCGCCGACAAGCCGGCCGCGCCTTTTTCGAGGATGAAGCCGCGGATCGCGCCGTCGTCGTCCTTGGCCCAGACGACGAAGACGTCGGCTACCGGCGAGTTGGTGATCCACATCTTGGCGCCCGACAAGGCGTAACCGCCCGGCACTTTCCTGGCGCGGGTGATCATCGAGCCCGGATCGGAACCGTGGTTCGGTTCGGTCAAGCCGAAGCAGCCTATCGATTCGCCGCTCGCCAGTTTCGGCAAGTATTTCTGGCGCTGGGCTTCGGAACCGAATTCATAAATCGGCACCATCACCAGCGACGATTGCACGCTCATCATCGAGCGGTAGCCGGAATCGACGCGCTCGACTTCGCGCGCGATCAAGCCGTAGCTGACGTAGTTCAGGCCGGAACCGCCGTATTCGGTCGGAATGGTGACGCCGAGTAAGCCCAGTTCGCCCATTTCGCGGAAGATGGTGGTGTCCATCTTTTCGTGGCGGAATGCTTCCAGCACCCGCGGTTGCAGCTTGTCCTGGCTATAGGCGTGGGCGGCGTCGCGCACCATGCGCTCATCGTCGCTCAGCTGGCTGGACAGTAACAGCGGATCGTCCCAGTGAAATTGTGTTTTGTTGGCCATGTCTCTCTACTCTCTACTTGTTCAATTGATGTTAATCCGCCGTGCTGACCATGGTTTCGGCGTGGTGATGGCGTTGTTGTTCTTCCATTACCATGTCGCCCAGCATACGCTTCAGACGGTTGAATTCCGGATCGCTCGGATCGCGCGGTCGCTCTAGTGTAATCGCTACGTCGCGTTTGATGGTGCCCGGGCGATACGTCATGACGATGGTGCGGTCGGCCAGGTAGATCGATTCCTCGATACTGTGCGTGACAAACACGATGGTGGTGCCGAACACTTTCCAGATTTTCAGCAAC
Source organism: Janthinobacterium agaricidamnosum NBRC 102515 = DSM 9628 (assembly GCF_000723165.1). Lineage (NCBI taxonomy): Bacteria > Pseudomonadati > Pseudomonadota > Betaproteobacteria > Burkholderiales > Oxalobacteraceae > Janthinobacterium > Janthinobacterium agaricidamnosum. The sequence continues at coordinate 4,029,152 of NZ_HG322949.1, read as the reverse complement.
TCGTCTTGCAAGTTACGCCGGGTCAAGGCATCGAGCGCGCCGAAGGGCTCGTCCATCAGCATGATCGGCGAATCGAGCGCCAGCACGCGGGCGATCGCGACGCGCTGGCGCATGCCGCCCGACAAGTCTTTCGGAAAACGGTCGCGGAATTCCTGCAAGCCCAGCATGCCGAGCAGCATGTCGACGCGCTCCTTGATGTGCGGCGCGCTCTTGCCGGCGATTTCCAGGCCGAACGCGATATTGCGTTCGATATTCATCCATGGAAACAGCGCATATTCCTGGAACACCATGCCGCGGTCCGGTCCGGGCTGCGTGATCAGCTTGCTGTCGGCCAGGATACGGCCCGACGAGGGATGGGAAAAACCGGCGATGGCGTTCAGCAAGGTCGATTTGCCGCAGCCGGACGGGCCCAGCAGGCAAATGAATTCGCCGCTGGCGATGTCGAGATGGATATCCTTGAGCGCGACGACATCCTTGCCGCCGCTGGTGAACACTTTATTGACTGCATCGATATGTATGGTGGTCATGCTGCTTCCTGATCAATATTTTAATGTTCGAGACCGCGATGCCACTGCAGCAAGTGATTGTTCAGCGCATTCATGGCGATATCGATCGCCAGGCCGAAAAAGCCGATGGTGAACATGCCGGCGATAATTTTGTCTGACCAGAAATATTCACGGGCTTCCAGAATGCGGAAACCGAGGCCGTTATTGACGGCGATCATTTCCGCGACGATCACGACGATGAAGGCGGTACCCATGCCGATGCGGGCGCCGGCCAGGATGTAGGGCGTGGCGGCCGGCAAGATGACGCGACGGAACATGGTCATCTGGCTGGCGCCCAGGTTGCGCGCGGCGCGGATATAGATGCCGTCGACCTGGCGCACGCCGGCGATGGTGTTCATCAGCACGGGGAAGAAGGAACCGATGCTGATCAGGAAGAAGGCGGGTGGATTGCCGAGGCCAAACCACAGGATCGCCAGCGGAATATAGGCGATCGGCGGAATCGGCCGCAGGATTTGCACCAGCGGATCGAACAATTTGTAGATGGCCTGATTGGCGCCCATCAGCAAACCCAGCGGCAAGGCCAGGCCGGCGCCGATGGCAAAACCGCCCAGCACGCGCGACAGGCTGGCCCACGCGTCGTGCGGCAATTCGCCGGAAATCAGCCACAGCAGGTAGTTGCCGCTGTCCGGCTGGTACGCCTCCATCGGCGCGATGTATTCAAACCATTTGCGTATCACCGCCACCGGCGACGGCAAGATATGCGGATTGATCCAGCCGAAGGTGGACAGCGCTTGCCAGATAGCAAGCGCCACCAGCGGCACGATTGCGCCATGCAGGACGCGTTTCAGGAATGGCAGATTCATCGTGACGCTCGCTTATCAACGTGGTGCGTAGGATTTCTTGGCGGTTTCCAGCAAGTCCAGCTTGACCCAGTCCTTGGCGGCCGGCGGATTGGACATGCGGCCGACGCCATACTTGACCATGTAATCGGTGGTCAGCTGGACGTGGCTGATGGTGATGTCTTCGGTAAAGCTGGCGTTTTCCATGGCGTCGCGGTAATCCTCGGACGTCACCTGGTTCTTGAACATCGAGACACGCACGTAATTCTCGGCCAGTTTCGGATCGGCCAGGAATTGGCGGGTCGCGGCGACAAAACAATCCATGAACCGTTGTGCCACGTCGCGTTTTTCCTTGTACATTTTTTCCGACATCACCAGTGCGCGCACCGGTTCGCCCAGCGGGGTGTCGTATGGTTTCAGGATTTCATGGCCGTATTTCTTATGGATGGCCTGGGTCGAGTATGGCTCGGATTGGCTCATCGCATCAATTTCCTTGGTTAATAAAGCTTGATTTAAATCAGGATAACCCATGTAAATGATCAATACGTCCTTGCCCGGCTTGTCCGACCAGGTCAGCTTGTTTTTTGCCAATTCGGAAAACAGCAGGATTTCTTGCGGGCTGCCGCGGGTGACGCCGACTTTTTTACCTTTCAATTCGGAAATTTTGCTGAGGTTCAAGTCCGGGCGGCCGACGATGCGCACGCCGCCCTTGGCGAAACCGCCGACCAGATATACCGGCACGCCGCTGGCGCGGCCGGAAATGGCGGCTTCCAGCGCACTGGCGGAAACATCGATTTCACCGGCGATCATGGCCGGCACGATATCGAGGCCCTTGGCGAAGATGCGCTCTTCGATTTTCAGGTTGTACTTGGGTGCAATTTCCTTCATATACGCGACCGCGCCGTAATGGGCGAATTTAAGGTTTCCCAAGCGCACCACATCGGCGGCATGGGCGGCCAGCGGCAATTGCGCGGCCAGCGTCAGCGCGATGGTCATTACTTTGCTATTCAGGAAGGATTTGAAACGTGCAGACGAGGTCATTGTTTGTCTCCATCAAGGTCAGATTATTGGACGCATACTTTTTCACTACTTCTACGGTAGCTTTTCAGTATAAGAGCATCTTTCATGCCAATTGATGAATTCGTCAAGATTAAATATAAGTAGCTGTTTTTAAACAGATAGTTTCTTGTGATTGATCAAGGGAAATAATCGTCTTTCCGATTTTTCGCACAGTCATGCGGAATCAAGTCTGGAATTCCGCACAATGACGACGCCTCCACGATGGCTGGAACTAAGTTACGAATACGTACTCAAAGTTTTAAAAACGCAGGGCGGCTCTGCATTCCATCAATCTGGAATGCGGTGAACCCGGTATTTAATTCCGCTAAGTAAGCGCGGTACTGAGTGCGGTTAATCAGTGTTTATTGGGTTTTGGGCACAGGGTGTATCACTTCTCCCGGTTTTGGCGGCGGCAAAACGCCATCGGGAGTGGGCGGCCTGACCGCCTTGCCGGCGGCGCGCGCCAGCGTGTCGGCATCGGTGGGGCCCGGTGCGCTGACGACGGGAACGGGTTTATTGACCGGTTTGTCGCACGCCGCCACGTTCAGGCCCAGTATCGCGCTTGCTATCAGGAAAGGATATTTCATGGTGGCTCCTTGACGGTGGACTTATCACGATTGTAAGCCTCCTGAAATGGAATCGCTGTACGGGAACGCACGTTTTTTTAAGCCAGGCGAACTGAACAATTCTTATTTTATGTTCGTTGGCGCACAGACCGGGAAGCCGCAGGCTGGCATTCTGGCGTCAGATGTCTTGGATTAGCGGTCTCATAAGCTCAAACAGCATTAATGTTGCAACAATCCAAGCTACCGGAAAACGTTATAAAGGAGTATACAAATGCATGCAATGACCCAATCACACGCATCCGTAACGAGCGATATGAACGCAGCGCGCCAAGAACATCGTGCATCCAGCAAGGGTTCGGTGGCAATGGTAGAGCGCGCCGCGCCGATTCCGCCGGAACGTAAAAATCCTATTTCGATGGCGCCTATCGAGCGTGTCCGTTCCACTTCGGCAACGCTGCGTCGTATTGAAAACATGCAAAAGTTGATCGGTGAATTATCGCTGCACGAAATGCTGGCTGATGAAATCGCCTGGTTCCTGAAGTTTTCGCCGTCCGGCGCCCGCAAATACATCCGCGACCTGCGCGATGCCGGCGTGATCGAACTGGCGCGCTACATCGAAGGCACCGCCACCTACCTGGGCAAGGCTGTGTATCAATTGACGCCCGATCCGGAACGCGTGCGCGCCTTCCTGGCCGCCATCGTGCAACCAAAACGCGAAGGCGTCACGCCACGCAAGGACCGTCCGGGCCTGCGCGAGCAAAGCATGGCGGGCAGCGGTCGCCACTTCCACATCCTGGCCGACGATACCCATTATGCGATCCGCGTCAACCGCGGTCCGGTGATGCGCGATCCGCTGGTGGCGGCCTTGTTCGGTTCGGCGCCGTCGCAGCAAAAAAGCGAAAACACCTGAGCGGGTGGGCACGCCACGCGCCAAGCCACGTACCAGACCCCACGCAGTCTGGATGGCTGAATACAATCGCCGGGCATCGCCCGGCTTTTTTATTGCCCTCTATTGATTACTCTTTTTATTGCGCTTGTATGCTGGCCGCAATTGAAATGACAACAAGGAGCCCCATCTGGTTCGGGATTCCCGGCGCTTCGCGCCGCGGGCCGCCATATAAAGGAGTCTGTCCTTGTTCGCTCTTGCCTGTCGATGCAGTCGTGTCCACCGCCATCCTGTCACCGGGAGCGCCGCATGGACGCGCTGATCTTGCTGCTGGTGTCGGTGCTGGCCGTGGCTGTCGTGTTGTGGTGGCCGGGCTGGCGCTTGCAGCGGGCCTTGAAGCGGCCCTTGCCGGAAGTAGCGGTGCATATTCTGCAAAACAATATTCCAATCTATCAGCGCATGCCGCTTGAATTGCAGCAGCAATTGCAGCGCCTGATGGTGCAATTCCTATTCCAAAAGAAATTTGTCGGCTGCGACGGGCTGGAAGTCACCGATGAAATGCGCTACACCATCGCCGGCCAGGCGTGTCTGCTATTGCTGAACCGGCCGACCAAGGTCTATCCGGAATTGCATACCATCCTCGTGTATCCGACCGAATTTTTTGTGGAGCGCAATGAAGTCGGGCCGGGCGGGGTGGTGACGCCGATCGAAAACGGCATGCTGGGCGAATCCTGGGGCGATGGCCGTGTGATCCTGGCGTGGGACCATGTACAGCGCGGCGCCGCCGACTGGACCGATGGCCACAATGTGGTGTTGCATGAATTCGCGCATCAGCTCGACAGCGAATCGGGCGAACCGAACGGTGCGCCATTCCTCGCCACTGTATCGAGCTACCGCAGCTGGGCGCAAGTGCTGTCGCGCGATTTCGCCAATTTGCGCCATGACGCGATTTACCAGCAGCAAAGCGTGCTGGACCATTACGGCGCGACCAATCCGGCGGAATTCTTTGCGGTGGCGACGGAAACTTTCTTTGAGAAACCGTACCAGATGGCCGAACACCACGCGGCGCTGTATCAGGAATTCCAGAAATATTATCGGGTCGATCCGCGCGAGTGGCTGCCGCCTCCACCGCCGCCAGCGGTGGAGCAGCCGCCGAATTATGCTGCGCACTGGTGACATTCGATCAGCAAACCGGCCAGCCAAGGCTGTTGAATTGAGGCATAATGAATCTCATGGTCAACGTTTGATCCTGTGCGGGCAGGTCTGCCGCAAGCGAGGTCCGGCCCATGCAATTCGACGAATTCGAATTCTTTTCCAGCGATGCCGCGGCTGCCGCTCCGGCGCTGGCCGCAGAGCCCGCTTCGCCGCTGGTGCGGCTGCAATACCTGGTCGATAATACGCCGGCGATCATCTATTGCACCGTGCCCAGCGGCGACTTCAAGATGACCTTTGTCAGCCAGAACGCCTACCATGTGCTGGGTTACCGGCCGGAAGACATGGTTGCCGATCCCAATTTCTGGTTCGACCACATTCACCCGGACGATGCGCCGCAGATCTTTTCCAGCCTGGCGCTGGTATTTGTCGAAGGCCAGCGTGCCTATGAATACCGGTTTCGTACCAGCGACGGCACGTATTTGTGGATGCATGACACCTTGCGCCTGATCCGCGACGAACATGGCGCGCCGCTGGAAGTGATCGGCTCGCTGACCGACATCACCAGCCGCAAGGAAATGGAGCAGGCGCTGCATACCAAGGGCGAGGAACAGCAATTGCTGATTGCCCGGCTGCAAGAGGCGCATGAACAATTGCTGCAATCGGAAAAGATGGCGTCGATTGGCCAACTGGCGGCCGGCATTGCCCATGAAATCAATAATCCGGTTGGCTTCGTCAATTCCAATATGGGGTCGCTGGAAGCGTATGTGACGACCCTGTTCGGCGTCATCGAGCAATACGAACTGGCCGTCGCCCGGCATCCTGCCGCTACTGCCGCTGCGGCAACCATGGCGGCCATCCGCCAGCAAGCCGACCTGGCTTTCCTGAAAGAAGATGTCACCGAACTGGTGCGCGAATCGATGGATGGTTTGAAGCGGGTGCGCGATATCGTCCAGTCGCTGAAGGATTTTTCCCACGTCGGCGAAACCGAATGGCAAATTGCCGACCTGCATCACGGCCTGGAAAGCACGCTGCACATCGTCGCCAATGAAATCAAGTACAAGGCGACGGTTGAGAAACACTATGGTCAGTTGCCTCCAATCAAATGCCTGGCGTCGCAGCTGAATCAGGTATTCATGAACTTGCTGGTCAACGCCGGCCATGCGATCCAGGGCCAGGGCGTGATCAGCATCCGCACCGGCCATGACGACGGCTGGGTCTGGATCGAGATCGGCGACACCGGCGCCGGCATCGCGCCGCAGCACCTGAACCGCATCTTCGAGCCGTTTTTTACCACCAAGCCGGTCGGCAGCGGCACCGGGCTGGGCTTGTCGCTATCGTACGGCATCGTCAAGAAACACGGCGGCAGGATCGACGTGGCCACCGAGCTGGGCAAGGGCACGCGCTTCACGATACGTCTGCCGGTGCAGCCGCCGGGCAACGCTGTTGCCTGATATGCATTTATTGCATATTCATGCAATAAAAGATTCGTTTTTAGAATAACCATCCTGCGGTTTAATGCGATGCCCGCGCCCTACCATGGCGCCTGTCATCCATTACCCGGGAGTTTACATGCACCTTCGTTTTACATTCGTCGCCGCGCTGATCGCCGGCGCTGTGATCGCGCCGCTGTGCCATGCCGATCAATTGGCGGCCATCAAGGCCAAGGGAGAGTTGGTGTGCGGCACCTTGGGCACCGATGAACCGAATAGTTTTGTCGATCCGAAAACCCGCCAGATCGTCGGTTACGAAGTCGACCTGTGCTATGCGGTGGCGAAGACGCTGGGCGTCAAGCCGGTGATCAAGCAATTGGCGGTGGCCGCGCGCATCCCGGAATTGCAGCAGGGCCGGGTCGATATCCTGAGCGCGTCGCTGACCCATAACAAGGAACGCGAAGCGCTGGTCGATTTTTCGATTTCGACGTTTGTCACCGGGCAAAAAGTACTGGTCAAGAAAAGCAGCAATATCACCAGCCTGGCCGGCCTGACGGGAAAGAAAGTGCTGACCGTCAAGGGCGGCACGCAAGAACCGAATATCCGCAAGGCCGTGCCGGGTGTCGATGTGGTGACTTTTGAAACTGCCGTGCAGGGATTCCTGGCGCTGCAGCAAGGCAAGGGGGTCGCTTATGTCGACGATGAAGTGTCGCTGCTGAATAATTACGGCAAGCTGGGCGCGGCGCAAAAGGAGTATCTGGTGTTGCCGCAAAGCATAGGCGTCGAAGCGCTGGCGCTGGGCATCAAGAAGGGCGAAACCGGCTTGAAAGCCAGCATCGACGGCACCTTGCGCGCGCTGGAACAATCGGGCGACGCGGAAAAACTGTTCTTCAAATGGTATGGCCCGAGCAGCAATGTGAAATACGACAAGCGCAACTTCAAGCTCGATTCCGACAGGGCAGGAGCGTAAACCCATGCGCCGCCGTGTGAATGTACAGGGCGGCCGGGTGCTATATCATGGCGCATTTCGATCTTGCTCTTTTATTGTCCGGTAATTATCACGACTGGCTGATCGCCGGCTTGTTACTGTCGCTGCAATTGACAGTCGTCAGTTTCTCGCTGGCCTTGCCGCTGGCTTGTCTGCTGGCGCTGTTGCGGCTGGCGCCGTCGCGCGTGTTGAACGCCTGCGGGTTTGCCTATGTCGAGGCGATCCGCAATATTCCCTTGCTGGTGCATCTGCTGTTCTGGTATTTCGGCGCGCCCGAATTATTGCCGCAGCAATGGAAGGAGCGCTTGTACGAAGGCAATGTCGAATGCATCGCCGCCATCGTCGCGCTGACGCTGTACAGCGCCGCCTACATGGCGGAAGATATCCGCAGCGGCATCCGAGCCATTCCCAAGCAGCAATTCGAAGCGGGCCGCGCGCTGGGCTTCAGTTTTGTGGCGACCATGCGCTGCTTCATCTTGCCGCAGGCATTGCGCCTGAGCACGCCGCCGTTGATGTCGCAAACCCTGATTCTGTGGCAAAACACCAGCATCGCCACGGTGATCGGCGCCGCCGAATTGATTAACCAGGCGCAGCGGGTTGAAAGCGCGTCGTTCCGCAGCATCGAAGTGTTTGCCTTCGCCAGCGTCTGTTATCTGGGCGTATCGCTGGGCATCGCCGCCCTGGCATCGTGGAGCCAGCGCCACTGGCCGCGGGGGCAAAGCTGATGCTGCAATTGATACAGGATTACTGGATTTATTTCCTGATCGGCCAATACCCGGACGGTCCGCTGGGCGGCCTGGCGCTGACGGTCTGGCTGGCGGCGCTGGGGCTGTTGCTCAGCTTGCCGCTCGGCTTGCTGCTGGGGCTGGCCCGCGTCAGCCCTTGTCGCTGGCTGCGCTGGCCGGTGACGGTCCTGATGCACGTGGTGCGCGGCATCCCGTTATTGCTGGTGATTTTCTGGGCCTACTTTTTCTTGCCGGCCGTGACCGGCCATAAAACCGGGCAATTCACCACCATGCTGACGGCGCTGGTGATCTACGACGCCGTGTATCTGGCGGAAATCATTCGGGCCGGCATACTGGCTTTGCCGACAGGGCAGGCCGAGGCGTCGCGCGCGCTGGGTTTCGGCTATCTGCACACCATGCGTTTGATCGTGCTGCCGCAAGCGTTGCGTCATATGCTGCCGTCGATGATCAACCAGTTTGTGTCGACCATCAAGGAAACCTCGCTCGGCTACATCATCGGCTTGACCGAAGTGTCGTTCATCGCGACCCAGATCAACAGCCTGGTGCTGACCAAATCGACCGCAGTGTATTTCTTGCTCGGCTTGAGTTATTTCATCCTGTGTTTCGGCTTGTCGCGGCTGGCCTTTGCGCTGGAACGGCGCACAGCGAATAAAAACGAAACAAAAACCTCATGATCCAATTTAATAACGTCAATAAATATTACGGCGACTACCACGCACTGGTGAATGTCAGCGGCCACGTCGCCAAGGGCGAAGTGGTGGTGGTGTGCGGGCCGTCCGGTTCCGGCAAGTCGACCTTGATACGCACGGTGAACCGGCTGGAAGGCATCCATTCCGGACAGATCGACGTCGATGGCCGGGATATTCATGGACGCGGTCTCGACGTCAATGCATTCCGCTCGCATATCGGTTTTGTGTTCCAGCAATTCAATCTGTTCCCGCATTTGACGGTGCTGCAAAATTGCGCGCTGGCGCCGGCCCGGCTGCGCGGCTTGCCGCGCAAGGAAGCGGAACGGCGCGCGCTCGATTTGCTGGAGCGGGTCGGCCTGGTCCACAAGGCGCAGGCGCTGCCGTCGGCCTTGTCCGGCGGCCAGCAGCAGCGCGTGGCGATTGCCCGCGCGCTGGCGATGCAGCCGCCGCTGATGCTGTTCGATGAGCCGACCAGCGCGCTCGATCCGGAAATGGTTGGCGAAGTGCTATTGGTGATGCGCGACCTGGCGCGCGACGGCATGACGATGGTCTGCGTGACGCATGAAATGGGCTTTGCGCGCGAAGTGGCGGACCGGGTCTGGTTCATGGACCACGGCCAGGTGCTGGAGCGGGCCACGCCGGACCAGTTTTTCAACCGCCCGCAACATCCGCGCGCCCGGCAATTCCTGTCGGATATCCGCACGCCGTTTGCCGCAGGCGCTTGAACGCCGATTAAAAGTAGCCGCGCATCATGCAAAAGCCGGCCACCGCCATCAGCACGGTGACCGCGCCCAGCGCCGCCACCAGTTGCGCCAGGCGTTGCTGGCGTGGCGAGCGTTCAGCCGGCGGCGTGTCGGCCAGCCAGCGCAGTTTCACCATCACGGCCGCGGCGCCGGCCACAAACGCGCCACCCCACAGCATTTCGCCGGTGCTGCCGAGCACGAAGCCGCTGCGCATATCGTACAAGCCGATCAGCACCAGCAACAGCGGCCAGATCCAGGCATTTCTTTTCGGCGCGGAAGCGGGCTTATTTTGATCGGGTTGATTGCGGTTGCTGGATGGCGGCATGCTGTCATGTCTGGTGAGTGCTGGATGACCCATTATAGCAACTGCCTGATTCGTCCTTCGGCGGGTGGATCCGGATCGCCAGGCGCCCGCCGCTCTTGCTCTCGAAATCCTGCACTTGCTGGATCAGCCGCGCATCGAGGATATGTTCGGCCGCCAGCAGCATCAAGCCTTCGCGGCTCAGCAAGTCGCGCGACAGCACCATGCCCGGCACCAGTTGGCCCGACAGCGCGGCGACGTCATCGATTTCCTGCGCCGCATCGCCGTCGAGCAGGTGGCGGAACGCGGCCACCACCGCCGGATCGTAGCGCTTGCCGCTGCTGTCGTAGATCAGCGCCTTGGCTTCTTCCTGACGCAGCGGGCGCTTGACCATGGCGCCGTTTTGCAAGTTGTCGTAATCGGCGGCCAGCGCCAGGATGCGCGCGCCGAGCGGGATCGCCAGCCCGGCCAGGCCGGCCGGGAACCCGGCGCCGTCGAAACGTTCCAGTTGCGCCCGCAAGATGGCGGCGGCGCCGCGCAAGTCCTCCAGCGCCATCAGCAATTGTTCGGCGCGCAGCGGATGCTTGCGGAACAAGCCCAGTTCCTCGCCATTCATCAGCGTCACCGGCTTGGCCAGCAACTCGTCCGTCAAGCCGATCTTGCCGATGTCGAGCAGCAGCGCCGCGATGAAGATTTCCTGCACTTCCGGCGCCGGCAGCGCCATCTCGACGGCGATCTTGCGGGCCAGGTCGGCCACCCGGCGCGAATGGCCGCACAAATTGCCGCCGCGCATTTCTATCATCCCCGAAAACAGCTTGATGGTGGTGATGAAGTTCATCTTGAGCTTCACGTTGACCGCCTGCACTTCATCGTGGCTTCGTTTCAGTTGCAGGGTGCGCATCTCGACCTTCGCTTCCAGCGTCTGGTTGAGGGCTTTCAGCTCGTCGTTTTGCTGGCGCGTCAGCGCTTCCAGGCGTTGCTTGTCCTGTTCCAGCCCGCGCCGGACCAAGGCGTCGCGCACCGTCAGCAGCAAATCGTTGTCGTCCCACGGCTTGGTGATGTAGCGGTAGATTTCACCGCGGTTGATGGCGTCCAGTATCGACTGGATATCGGAATAGCCGGTCAGCAGCAGCCGCATCACGTCCGGCTGGCGCTGGCGTACTTCGGCCAGGAACCGGGCACCGTCCATTTCCGGCATGCGCATGTCGGAAATCACCAGGTCCACCGTTTCGCTGTCGAGCACGGCCAGTCCGGCCGCGCCGCTGTCGGCAGTCAGCACGCGGTAGCCGCGCGCGCGGAACAGCCGCCGCAGCGACGACAATATATTCGGTTCGTCGTCGACGCACAGCACGGTGGCTTGCGCCAGTTGTTGGTTGGATAGGCTCATGGCGGCGGGTCCTGTGACTGCGGTGTTGGCTGGCGTACCGGCAAGGTGATGCGGAAGGTGCTGCCGCGGCCGGGAAGGCTGTCGACCTCGATGCGGCCGCAGTGCTTTTGCACGATGCCGTAGGCCAGCGACAAGCCCAGGCCGGTGCCTTGGCCGACCGCCTTGGTGGTAAAAAAGGGATCGAAGATGCGCGACAGGTTTTCCGGCGCGATGCCGGCGCCGCTGTCCTGGATGCTGAGCCACACATGCTCGCGCCGCAGGTCGCAGCCGGTGGCGATGGTGATGGTGCCGCGCGGCCCGCTGATCGCGTGGGCCGCGTTGACGACCAGGTTCATGATGACCTGGTTCAGTTGCGACGGCAGGCATTCGATGTCGGGAATGTCGCCGTATTGCTTGACCAGCTCGGCCTTGTATTTGGTTTCATGGGCAACGATGTTCAGCGTTGAATCTATGCCCTGGTGCAAGTCGGCCCACACCCATTGCTGGCTGGCATCGACCCGTGAAAAATCCTTCAAGTCCTGCACGATGTGGCGCACCCGGGCGATGCCTTCCCTGGTTTCAAACATCAGCACCGGGATGTCGGCGCGCAGGAAATCCAGGTCGATCTGCGCGCGCCGCTGGCGCAGTTGTGCGGCGGCCGGGCCGGCCAGCGCCGCTTCGGCGTCCTGGTAGCTGGCCAGCATGTGGAACAAGTCGTCCAGATAGGTTTGCAGCGTGCCGACATTCGAGAAAATATAGCCGATCGGATTATTGATTTCATGCGCCACGCCGGCCGCCAGCTGGCCGATCGAGGCCAGTTTTTCCGCTTGCAGCAATTGTTGCTGGGCCATCGACAGGCGGGCGTTCAATTCTGTCAGGGCAAGGTTGCGGCTGCGCAATTCCGCCTCGGCCGCTTCGCGCTGGCGGATATCGTCTTCCAGCCGCTGGTTCGCTTCGGCCAGCTGGGCGGTGCGTTTTTCGACGATGAGTTCCAGGTTGTCGTTGGTGCGCCGCAGCGCGTTTTCGGCCACCCGCCGTTCGGTGACGTCGAGCATGGTTTCGATCGCGCCGACCAGCTTGCCGCTTTCATCGCGCAGCGGCGCGGCGGTGAAGTGCAGCCAATGGCCGCCGGCGCCGATGTTGGGAAAAAAATCCTCGGCTTCATAGGCGCCGGGGATCACGTCCGAACCGGCGTGGTTAGCCAGCGCGGTGTCGGCATCGACGATCAGGTCGCACAGCATCGGCTGGTGTTGTCCATAAAACGCCAGGCCGTGCTTGCGGGTGCCGATCATCTCGGCCGCATTCCAGCCCAGCAAGTGTTCGCACGCCTTGTTCCATTGCGTGATCATATGGTCGGTATCGATCGCGAAGGTGGCCACCGGGTGGCCGTCGAAGAATTCCGACAGGGCGATGGCCGCGGTTTTATGGGCGTTATCCTTCATGCGCCGACCAGGATCTGGCACATTTCCTGGAACCCCAGTTCGATGTCGCGCAATACTTGCAAGCAATCATCATCGCTGAGCGCGGCGCTGGTCCACGCTTGCCGCGACAGCGGCGGTACCAGGTCGTCTTCGATGCCGGACAAGTCCAGCGCGTGGGCCAGGATGTTGGCCAGGTGTACCGTCAGGGCCAGCGATGGCGAGCACGCGTCCGGGCCGGACAGATCGTGATGGCCGGCCACGGCGGCCTGTATCGCCAGTGGAAATTTCCAGTGCGCCGCCAGCGTGCTGCCGACCAGCGCGTGATCCAGCCCGAAGATGGCGCGTTCGGCTTCGGCCTCGCCGCAATCGTGGCTGCCGCGGTACAGTTCGGCCTGCCGGTACAGCGCCGGATAGCTGGTGACCAGCACCAGCGTGCCGAGGTCGTGCAGCAAGCCGGCGGTGAAGGCCGTTTCGGGATTTTGGCGCAGGTGCGGCGCCAGCGCGCGCGCCGCCACCGCCGTGCCGACCGCATGGCGCCAAAAGGCCTCGAAGTCGAAGCGGCTGCCCGGCGCGGGCTGGAAACTGCCGGTAATCGAACAGGCGGTCACCAGCGTGCGAATGCTGTGGAAACCGAGTACCGTGATGGCTTGCTGGATGCTAGTGACTTGCGACTGCATGCCGTAAAACGAGGAATTCGCCAAGCGCAAGGTTTTCGCCGTCAAAGCCTGGTCCAGCGTGATTTTGTCGGCCAGCAAGTGCGTGTCGATATCTTCTTGCTCCATACTCGACAGCAATTCCGTGACCACGGCCGGCAGCGACGGCAAGTCCTGGATGCGGGCGATCACATCTTGCAAGTCTATCCCGGGCATGGTCAACGATGCTCCTGACAAGTGTTGCGGTAGTTGCGCAGCAATTGCAGCAGCAGGCCGGAGGCGTCGTCGTCGCGGTCTGCGCCACCACTGGCGGCAATGCTGTGGCGGAACAGGCGTTCCAGGCGCTGCATGTGGTATTGCCGGCGCAAGCGCAGCGCGGCCTCGTCTTGCGGCGGCTCCCGTTCGGCCACGCAGCACACTTCGATGCCGCGCCGCAGCAGCGACTGGATATTGCTGTCGCTTAAAGTGGCGCCGGCCGGCAGCAAGATGCCGCCGCCGCTGTCGTGCAGCGGACCGGCCAGCACCATGCCGGCGCGGGCCTGGCTCATGTCGATCAACACGGCGCCGCTCATGGCGGACTTTCGCAACGGTTGAGGACGAGCAAGCTGCCGCGCGATGCGGAATGTTCGCCCATCGCATGCACTTCGATGCGGTAGCGGCGGCCGTCGATATCGGCGATGTCGTCGCGATGCATCAGCTTGGGCAGCACCAGGCTGGCCTGGTAGCCGAGCAATGGCGGGCCGTGGCGGAATACGCTGTCGGCGGCGCTGTTGGTGAAGGCGATCATGCCGTCCTCATCCATGCCGATCACCGGCAGCGGCAGCAATTGCAGCAATTCGCGCGCAATGCTGAGGCTGATCTCGTCGCGCTGGATTTGCTGCTGCTTTTGTTGCAGCAACTCTTCCATCTTGCGGTTGGCGAGCGCCAGCTCCAGGTTGGTGCGGCGTAACTCCTGGTTCAGGCGCTGATTCTCATCGGAAATTTCTTTCAGGCGGAACGCTTCGGCTATGTGGCCACGCAATAAATCGTCTTCCCACGGCTTGGTCAGGAATTTGTAGATCGCGCCTTCATTGACGGCGTCGGTCACCGATTGCAGCTCGGTGTAGCCGGACAGCATGATGCGTATCGTATCGGGATACAACAGTTTGGCTTTGCGCAAAAAATCGACGCCTATCATGCCGGGCATGCGCTGGTCCGACACGATCACATCGATACTTTCGCTGGCGAGCAAGTCCAGGCCTTGCTGGCCATTGGTCGCGGAAAAAATCCGGTAACCGTCGCGGCGCAGCAAACGTTTCAGCGCGGACACGATATTCGGCTCATCGTCGACCAGCAGCAACTGGCGCTTTTGCAAGCGCGGCAGCGGCGTCGTCCCGGGCGTTTCGGCTGAGTGCGTCTGGTGCGGATACATCGAGCGTTCCCTTCTTTGCAGAGGTCATGGCTACGGTTTGCGCAATTTATTATACGGCGAAAGCCGCATGTTTTCTTGCTGTTGGAACATTTTTTCGATTGCTGGCCGTGTGTGCGCAAGCGTACGGATTTCAGCCCGCGCAAGGTGCAAGCTTGTAATCGGGGAGCAGAGCGTCCCGGCTATCGTCACCATGGAGAAAAACATCATGTCACGCATACTCGCAGGCCATTTTCAGTTGCAGGATCAAATCGCCGAGGCGCGCGCGGCGCTGGTGCAAGCCGGTTTTCCGGACAGCCAGATCAGCGCGTTTTACGTCAACCAGCCGGGCCAGCATGATTTGCATGAATTGGGCGGCGACCGCGCTGCATCTCCTGGCGCCAAGGAAACCCCGCAAGGCATTAGCCAGGGCGTGGCGGTCGGCGGCGCCGTCGGTGCGGCGGTCGGCGCCGCGACAGTGCTGGCGACGGGGCCGATCGGGCCGGTGGTCGGTGCGCTGGTCGGGGCGCACGTCGGTTCGCTGTATAGCTTCAACAGCATGAAAGAACGCGGCGAGGCCGAGCAGGGCGGCGAAAACCGGGCCGCGCCGCGCAAGGCCGGCATGCTGATCGCCGTCGCCCTGCACGGCGCGGCCGACCGCCAGCGGGCGCTCGACGTGCTGCACCAGCTGGGCGCCGAGCATATCGAGGAAGCCCAGGGCACCATCGCCAACGGCGACTGGAGCGACTTCAATCCCTTGACCACGCCGGTGCTGGTGGCTTGAACGCGCTGCGCTGCTTGCCTTGCGCCGCTGTGTCACAAATTCAACGTTGCCGAAAAATGCCCTCCTTGCATGGCATTTTTCGGTATGATTACCTGGATATTAAATAAATTCATACCGCCAACAGGCGCCCGCTATTCCAGCAACGGCGCTCATCGCACGCTAACGAGTAGACACAGGGGGCGCGGTCATGACACAAGCATGGGTAATCCTCACCAGGCCGGATGGCCGCGAAGTGAGTGCGCCTAGCGAAGCGCAATTGGCGGCGGCGCTGGCCGAAGTGTATCAAGGCGCGGCGCAAGGGGCGGATCGGCTGCCCGCATCGGCGCTGTTGCGTTTTGGTTACGACGACGGCTTGATGTACCAGCTGGAAGTGGCCGATGGCGGCGCCGTCACGTTCGAGGAATGGTCGGACCGCGACTGCGAAATCGCGCTGGCCAGTCCGCGCCACATGCAGGCGCTGAGCCAGCAAGCCGCGTTGCAGCTATGGACTTGGCTGGCGCAGCGGCAGGTGGCCAAGATCCGCGGCCAGCCTTGGGCTTCCGAGGATGAGAGCGCCTGACACAACGTCCATCGCGGCGTTGCCTTGCCCTCAAGGTTTTCTCCGGCGCTCTTTTTAATGGCTCATCAGTACCGGGATCGTCATTTTCTGCAACACCGTATGCGTAGCGCCGCCGAGTATCGTTTCGCGCAGCCGCGAATGGCCGTAAGCGCCCATCACCATCACATCCGCCGCCACGTCGGCCGCCAGCGATAGCAGGATGTCGCCGACGTCGCCGCGCCGCCTGGCGACCTGGTGCAGCGTCAGCCGGCTGGCCACGCCATGCCGCTGCAGGTAGCGCACGATGTCGGCGCCCGGTTGTTCGCCATGCTCGTGGGCATGATGTTGCGGGTCGATCACCGTCACATGCACGGCGCCGGCCCGTTGCAGCAGGGGCAGGGCGGCGCTGACGGCGCGGCTGGCTTCCTTGCTGGCATTCCATGAAACCAGGATGTTACGGGCCGCGTGCACCGGCGCCAGGTCGGCTGCCGGCGCCGCGTAGGGCACGATCAGCACCGGCCGTCCGGCATGCAGCAATACGTGGCCGGGAAAATCGCTCATCACCGATCGCGACGGCTGTTGCGGGTTGAATTGGCCGATCACCACCAGGTCGGCGTAGCGCGCCAGCGAACTGATGCCGCCGCCCGCTTCGTCATCGACCACGCGCTGCTCGAACGACAGCAAGCCGGTGGCCGCAGCCCGTTCGCCGAAGCCGGCCAGCGCGCGGCTGGCGCGCTGGCGCAGCAAGTCCAGGTGTAATTCCAGGTTCGGGTCTTCGCCTTCGCCGAGGCCGTTTTGATATAGCAGCCGCGATACGCCGGTCAGCGCCACGCCCAGTAAATGGCCGCCGCACGCGTGGGCGATGCCGGCCGCGATGGCGCTGCGTTCCAGGCTGCGCTCACTTTCATCCAGGTGCACCAGTACGTTTTTGTAGGACATGGCCAAACCTCCTGCGATTTCCTGCGTGAGGTTCATTTTGGCATACTCGCGGCGCTGGTCCGCGCACGATTTGATCGTTGCCAGCAATCGCAGCCTTTGATTTTGCTCAATGTCGTTTATCGACGTAGCTCATAGACTGGTTTCTTGCAGTTAAAAAAATAGAAACCAAAAAAACAGGAGACGAAGATGAACGACAAGAAAGTGGCATTGGTAACCGGCGGCATGGGTGGTTTAGGTACGGCAATTTGTCAAAAATTGCATGCGGCGGGTTTTCAAGTGGTAACGACGTATTCGCCCGGCAACGATCGCTTCCAGCACTGGATCGAAGAACAAAAAGACGCGGGTTTTCGTTTCACGGCTTACCAGACCGATGCGGCCGATTTCGATTCCTGCGCGGCGGCGGTGGAGCGCGTGCTGACCGACCTGGGACGGGTCGATGTGCTGGTCAATAATGCCGGCATCACGCGCGACCAAAGCATGCGCAAGATGGAACTGGGACATTGGTCGGCGGTGATGGCGGCCAACCTGGACAGCCTGTTCAATATGAGCAAGCAAGTGCTGGAACCGATGCTGGCCCGCAAGTGGGGCCGCATCATTAATATTTCGTCGGTAAACGCGCAAAAAGGTGCGTTTGGTCAATGTAATTATGCGGCGGCCAAGGCCGGCATGCATGGTTTTACCAAGTCGCTGGCGCTGGAAGTGGCGCGCCATGGCGTGACGGTCAACACCGTTTCTCCCGGGTATCTGCGCACCAAGATGGTGACGGCGGTGCCGGCCGATATCATGGAAAGCAAGATCTTGCCGCAAATTCCGATGGGCAGGCTGGGCGAACCGGAGGAAGTGGCGGCGCTGGTCGCTTACCTGGCGTCGGAAGAAGCCGCATTCGTGACCGGTGCTAATATTGCGATTAATGGCGGCCAGCACATGAGCTGAGCATGATTTGTGGAGGAGACCAGGTGCGCGAGGCTGGACAAAGAGCCGGCCCGCCGCCTGTAGCAGGAGCGGTGGAAAGGGGTAGTCCCGCAAATCGGGTCCAGTCGGCTGGCGCCTTATTTGCGGGCCTTTTCTATGCGGGTCTGGCAGTTGATGCAAAAACGCGCCTCCGGTTTTGCTTCCAGGCGCGACCAGCCGATTTCCTCGCCGCAGCTTTCACAGATACCATAACTGCCATCGGCAACCTTGGCCAGCGCATATTTAACGGTGCGTAATTGCGCCGCATTGTGTTCCGCCGCTTCGTTGACCAATTCGTTCAGGGTGCGCACGCTGGCATTGTCGGCGGGCGACGCTTCGATTTCATGCGCCATCGCCGCGCGCAAGTCCGCCTCGGCGGTATCGATCGCCATCTGGCCGAGCAAGGATGCCTTGCGCTGTTCCAGCATGTGTTGCAAGCGCTGGCGCTGGGCTGGTTCCAGTCCGTTCATTCGCAATTGATCATCCACGGCACGCCGAACTGGTCGGTCAGGGTGCCGAACTTGCGCGCCCAAAAGGTTTTTTCCAGCGCCATGGTGGTCTTGCCGCGTTCCGCCAGCGTATTGAACAGACGTTCGGCTTCTGCCGGGTCGTCCAGGTGGATCGAGATGCTGCATCCCTGGATGGCACTGGCGGCGCCGGTTTCCGCGCACATCGTATCGGAACCCATCAGCGTGGTGTTGCCGATCTTGATCGAGCCGTGCATGATTTTGTCTTTCCAGTCGCCCTCGACCTGATCTTCGGCCGGGCTGCCGCGAAAGGGCATCAAAGTTAATTCCTGGCCACCCAGGTGCTGCCGGTAATACGTGAAAGCCTGGGCGCAATTGCCGTTAAATTGCAGATAGGGGTTGATATCCATGAATGTCTCCTCAATGTCTTTTGAAATCGCGGCATTGCTTGCACGACCAGGCCAGGCTATACGGCGCACGCACCCATTTGATAGCGGCGCTCAGGAACAGTGTAGGTAACTGCGGCGCGAATGCAAAGGCCAAGTGATGGTTTGCTTGCGCGCCGTCTGCTGTGCCGCATTCAGCCCGGATTCAGCTCGATGAGGGGGGAACTTGCTGGAGATCCTGTAACTGACTTTTGACGTCCTTGAAGGTGCTGGCCACTTTGTCCAGTTTGCCGCCGACGATGGCGCCGGCCAGTTCCAGCAAACTCGTGCCGATGCCAAGCAAATCCCTGGCCTTGTCGAGTTTCGCGATTTTGATCCTGGCTGCCTCGGCCAGTTTCAGCACGCTGTCTTGCGATACCTGCAGCCCGGCGATGGCGTGGATGGCGGCGTCCAGGTGCAATGTCATCGCTTGCTGGCGCAAGCCCACTTCGATGTCGAATAATTGCTGCGCTTCTTGCTGGCTGATGCCGTTGCCGTGGTCGGCGGCACGTTTCCTGAGCGCGCGCACCAGCTGGCCATGCAGCGCATCGGCCAGCAGGGACAAGCCGTCGGCCAATTGTTCTATCTGCGCAGCATTGGCCAGCGCTGCCGTCGGTTTCACCATGGCCGTCTCCCGGGTTAATAAGCCTGATAGGCGGCGCTGTCGAGCGCCGCGCGGCTGTTGCGGATGTTGGCGCCGGCCCGGTTCAGCGCCGTTTGCGCCGTCGCGCCGGACAGTTGCCCCAGCTGGTCCAGCAATTGCCGGTGGCCTTGCGCAATCGTATCGAGATTCTTTTCGGCCAGCCTGATGCGCCGCGTAATCAGGCTGTATTCGGTGTGCTTGTCTTGCGCCTGGGTCCTGGCCAGCGCGGCCAGCAAACTGTCTTTCGGCGCATCGGCAAATGGAATGTTGACGTCGAAAAATCCCTGCACGATTTTCTTTTCTTCCTGGTTGCTCTTGTCATACATGCGCAGCAGCACGGTCATGGCATCGAGCAGTTGCTGCACCGGTTCGCCGCCTTCGCCGGCCATGTCGTGTACCGCCCGTTGCTGGTAGGACGCGCTTGCCAGCCGGCCCAGCAAACGGCCCAGGTCGGCATAGGCGGTGACATGGCGCTGGTTCAAGCCGCTGTCCGGCCAGGCTTTGATCGAAGCAGCGAGATCCTTGACCTGGCGCGAAAAATCGTACTGGTCGCCGCCAGCCAGTTTGCCCAGCGTTTGCATGTACAGCACCACGCTTTTCTGGATATGGAGAAAATCGTCGGCGGCGGCGCGGCGGCTGGCATCGAGCACCCGTTCCCGGCTGTCGGCGGCGGGCGACAGGTACGCTTGCTCGCGCTGGTAAGTGTTGCGGTAGCGCGTCGTCAACTCCGAGAATGCGCCCAGCCTGGCCGATTCGGCGGCGAAATCGCGGACTTCGTGCAACGGTTTCGGATGGCTGGCGCAGCCGGCCAGCATCAGTGTCAATATCAGTGACAATACTGGCGATGCCATCAAATGCAAGGATTGCATGGGTCCTTTCAGCGACAGCGGAATGCGTCGCAAAAGGTATTGTTGCTGTAGGGGACGGTGGATGTCTTGCGAAAACGCAAGGCGATGCTCAGCCTGCCGACATCTCGCGCCAGCCCAGGCCGGCCACGGTCTGGCCCAGCGGCCGGTATTCGCAGCCGACCCAGCCCTGGTAGCCGATCCGGTCGAGCAATCCGAACAGGTGGCGGAAATTGATTTCACCGCTGCCCGGTTCATGGCGGCCCGGCGTATCGGCCAGCTGTATATGGCGTATCAGCGGCAGCAGCGTACCGATGGTATTGCTTAACTCGCCTTCCATGCGCTGCATATGATAAATGTCGTATTGCAGGAAGACATTGTCGCGCTGGCAATCGGCGATGATGCCGGCCGCTTGCCGGCTGTGGTTCAGGAAATAGCCCGGCATGTCGTAGTGGTTGATCGGTTCGATCAGCACATCGATGCCATGCGGCCGGCACTGGTCGGCGGCGTATTGCAGGTTGACGATCAGCGTCGCGCGCGCCTGTTCCAGCGGCAGGTCCGGCGGCACGATGCCTGACATGCAATGCAATTGCCTCACGCCCAGTGCCAGCGCGTACCTCAGCGCCTGCTGCACGCCGTGCTGGAATTCATCGCCGCGGCGCGGGTCGCAGGCAATGCCGCGTTCGCCATTGATCCAGTCGCCGGGCGGCATATTGAACAGCACCAGTTGCATGGCGTGCCGTTGCAGCCGTTCGGCCAGTTGCTCCGGCTGGTAAGGATAGGGAAACAGCAATTCGACGGCGTCAAAACCGGCTGCCCTGGCGGCGCCAAAGCGGTCCAGGAAGTCCAGTTCGGTGAACAGCATCGAAATATTGGCGGCAAAGCGTGGCATCGGCATCAAAATAAGGGGAGCAGGCAGCCTGCCATGCTAAACCAGATTGCCGCACGCCGGTATAAAAAAACAGCGCCAGATCCGCGAGGATGCTGGCGCTGTTTCTCCATGACACTAAAGCTCAATACGGCTTAACGGCCACGGCCGCCCGAACGGTGCTGGGCTGCCGAACGCGGGGCGCTGCGGCCACCGCCGCCATTGCCACCACCACCATTGCCGCCGCTGCGCGGTTTGGCGCCGCCGCCGGTCTTGACGCGCACGACGGTGCCGGCCGGCCGCGGATTGCGATGGCCGCCGGTGCCGCTGCGCAATTGCACAGGCTGGGCGCGGGCGTTCAAGTCTGGCTCGAAGCCAGGAATGACGGCGCGCGGCAAGGTTTGCTTGATCAGCTTTTCGATGTCTTTCAACATTTCGTGTTCATCCACGCAGACCAGCGATACCGCTTCGCCGGTGGCGCCGGCGCGGCCGGTGCGGCCGATACGGTGTACATAGTCTTCCGGAATGTTCGGCAAGTCGTAGTTGACGACGTGCGGCAACTGGTCGATATCGATACCGCGCGCGGCGATGTCGGTGGCGACCAGCACTTGCAGCGTGCCATCCTTGAATTCGGACAATGCGCGGGTACGCGCCGACTGGCTCTTGTTGCCGTGGATCGCCAGCGCGCCGATGCCGTCCGCGCCGAGTTGCTCGACCAGCTTGTTGGCGCCGTGCTTGGTGCGGGTGAACACCAGCACCTGGGTCCAGTTGTTCGACTTGATCAGGTACGACAGCATCGGGTGTTTCTTGTCGCGGTCGACCGGATGGATTTTTTGCGCGATGACTTCGACGGTCGAATTGCGGCGCGCCACTTCGATCATTGCCGGCTTGTTCAGCAAGCCGTCGGCCAGCGCCTTGATTTCTTCCGAGAAAGTTGCCGAGAACAGCAGGTTTTGCCGTTTCGGCGGCAATACCGCCAAGACTTTCTTGATGTCGCGGATGAAGCCCATGTCCAGCATGCGGTCGGCTTCGTCGAGGATCAGGATTTCGATGTGCGACAGGTCGACGGTGTTCTGGCCCATGTGGTCCAGCAAGCGTCCCGGGGTCGCCACCAGGATGTCGACGCCGTGCTTCAATTGCTTGATTTGCGGGTTGATGCCGACGCCGCCGAAGATCACGGCCGAGTTCAGCTTGGTGTATTTGCCGTAGGCGCGCACGCTTTCCTCGACCTGCGCTGCGAGTTCGCGCGTCGGGGTCAGGATCAGCGCGCGGATCGGGCGGGTCGAGGTATTGCTGGTGATCGCGCTACCTTTTGCGTCGGTCGACAGGCGGTGCAGGATCGGCAGCGTGAAACCGGCGGTCTTGCCGGTGCCGGTTTGCGCGCCGGCCAGCAAGTCGCCGCCAGCCAGCACGGCGGGAATTGCTTGTGTCTGGATCGGTGTCGGGACGGTGTAGCCGTGTTCGGTAACTGCACGTACGATAGCGTCGGACAATCCGAGAGTGGAAAAGGACATGGTAACTTTATTGTGAGATCGGCCTGTCGCCATACAAGGCGCCAGTCGCAGGCAATCAGATTAGAGGTCGAAAGACAGCGGCAAGGGGACTGGACATAGCTGCCGCACGGGCGAAGTATAACAGTGTTACGGCCGGCAACGTAATTTGTTTCAGTCACGCGGCGCGGCCGGCCTGGACACTTGCCTGGCGGTCATCGGCGCTCCAGGAACCTATCCCAGTAGATGAATACGCCCTGTTCTGGCGCTCCTCAGTAGCGGGGACTGCGTTGATCGTCGTCGCGTGGCGCGCCACGCGTCCTCCTCACGCCTGGTCCGCGCTCCCGATGCGCGGCCAGCAGAAGACGCTCACGACTGGGATAGGTTCTAAAACG
>NZ_HG322949.1:3934334-4006036 GCF_000723165.1 Janthinobacterium agaricidamnosum NBRC 102515 = DSM 9628 | reverse complement strand
CTCTAAGAACGCTCTAAAAACCTGCTGCGCGATTCAATTCCCGGCCTGCGATGCTCACTGTACTGTTCGTACAGCTCCGCTTCTCGGTCAGGACTTGAACCGCTCGCTACGGTTTTAAGAGGTTCTGAAGCGTAGTAGTTCTAACGGTTATCTCCGACATCAAACAGGGGATAAGCGCTGTGCGGCGGGTTGACGTCGATCTCGACCCAGCCGGCACTGACGCTGATATGGCCCAGGTTGTCGCGCCAGGCGATTTGCTGTTTCAGCGCCTTGTCCAGCTTGGTCTTGCCTTGCGTATCGACCAGCAATACCTTGCCATCGTAGTGTTTGGCGAGCGCCTTGATCTGGCGCCGCGGACCGGCAAAACCATCTTGCCGGCCATTCAACCCCGACAGCAGCGAACTTTCCTCATCGTTCAGCGCACCGACGTCGCCATCGGAAAACAGCACGATGCCATCGAGCTTCCTGCGCTGCGCCATCGCGAACAAGCGCTTTAGCCAGGAACGGTTGGCCACCAGCCGGTCTTCGAATTCACTGTTGCGTCCGGCTTCCGGCAAGTAGTGATTATTATTGGCCGGTAAATTAATGGTGGCGAACAAGACTTTACCGTATTCCCAGTGTGCATTTTCGGCATAGCTGCGGAACTTGGCGCTGGCCGACAGCCGCGACAGGCCCAGCTTGTGCAGGCCCAGGGAATTGTCGTCGGCAAAGAAGACGTCGCGCAGCCGGTTCAGGCGTTCGATCGCATTCGAGCGGCCGGCCGAATTCTTGCAGGCGCTCCAGTCGCTGGCCGCCAGCGACAAGACCAGCGGCGGTTCGCTATGGCCGAACAATTCCTTGCGCTGGCTGTACAGCTTGTCACCGCACGATTCCGCCATCGACTTGAGGCCGGTCGCCACCACGAAGGCCGGTTGCGCCAGGTTGGTTTCCTTGATCGCCTGTTTTAAGGGCGCATCGTCGGACCCGGTCTTGAAGGAATGGCCGATGACGCCGAATTGGAAGCCGCCCTTGCGCCCGGGCGGCGGAGCGGCCGAGGCCGCCTGACAGGCCAGGGCGGCCAGCAGCACGAGCGTCAGGGCGCAATGGCGTCTCATGCCAGCGCGGGAACGGCCAGGCGTTTTAACTGGTACAACTGTTCCAGCGCATCGCGCGGCGACAGCGCATCCGGATCGAGCCGATCCAGCGCATCCAGCAATTCCTGTACCGCCGCCGGATGGCCGCTGGCAACAGCGGCCTCGGCCACCGGCTCGTCTTCTTCATACGGATCGGCCAGCGGCGCGGCGAACAGGTCGCGTTGCGGGGTGGCGTCCAGCGCCTGCGCTTCCAGCCGCGCCAAATGCTTGCGCGCGGCCTTGATCACCGGCTGCGGCACGCCGGCCAGCTGGGCCACTTGCAAGCCGTAGCTTTGCGACGCCGGCCCGGCTTGCACCGCGTGCAGGAAGATGATGCTGTCCTTGTGCTCGACCGCCGACAAATGCACGTTGGCCGCGCTAGGGTGGCTTTCCGGCAATTGCGTCAATTCGAAATAGTGCGTCGCGAACAGCGTGAAGCTGCGGCTGGTATCGATCAGATGGCGCGCGATGGCCCACGCCAGCGCCAGGCCGTCGAAGGTCGACGTGCCGCGCCCGACCTCATCCATCAGCACCAGCGAATGTTCGGTGGCGGCGTTCAGGATGCCGGCCGATTCGGTCATTTCCACCATGAAGGTCGAACGGCCGCCGGCCAGGTCGTCGGTCGCGCCGATGCGGGTGAAGATGCGGTCGATCGGGCCGATCACCGCGCTGCTGGCCGGCACGTAGCTGCCGACATAGGCCAGCAGCGTGATCAGCGCCACCTGGCGCATGAAGGTCGATTTACCGCCCATGTTCGGGCCGGTGATCAGCAGCAATCTGCGGTTATTGACGAAGCGGCAATCGTTGGCGATAAAGCGTTCGATCTGGTTCTCGACCACCGGATGGCGGCCTTCGACGATATTGATGCACGGCTCGCCGACCAGTTGCGGCGCATTCCAGTTGTATTGCAGCGCGTGCTCGGTCAGCGCGGTCAGCGTGTCGAGCTGGGCCAGGCCCTGGGCGATGGTTTGCAGCGTGCCGATATGCGGCGCCAGGTCGGCCAGCAATTGGTCGTACAACACTTTTTCGCGCACCAGCGCCTTGTCTTGCGCCGACAGGGCCTTGTCTTCAAACACCTTCAATTCCGGCGTGATGTAACGTTCGGCATTTTTCAGCGTTTGGCGGCGGCGGTAATCGTCCGGCACCTTGTCGGTCTGGCCGTGCGTGACTTCAATATAAAAGCCATGCACCCTGTTGTATTCGACGCGCAGGTTGGCGATGCCGGTGCGGGCCCGTTCGCGGGTTTCCAGGTCGACCAGGAATTGGCCGGCGTTTTCCGACAGCGCGCGCAACTCATCGAGTTCGGCGTCGAAACCGCGCGCGAACACGCCGCCGTCGCGCACCATCGCGGCCGGCTCCGGCGCCACCGCGCGTTGCAGCAAATCGAGGCAGGCATCGGGCGTCGCCAGCGCGCCATGGATGGCGGCCAGCAAGCCGTGTTCGCCGCCCTGGCCGGGGCCGTAGCAGCGCAGCACGCTGTGGCGCAGCGCCGGCAATTGCTGCAAGCCATCGCGCAGCGCCGCCAAGTCGCGCGGCCGCGCCGACAGCAGCGCGACGCGGGTGGTGATGCGTTCGATATCCGGCACTTGCGCCAGCGTGGCCGCCAGTGCGCCGCTGGCTTCGCTTTGCGCCAGCGCACCGATCGCTGCGTGGCGCGCGCGCGCCACGTCCTGGTCGCGCCGCGCATGGTGCAGCCAGTGGCGCAGCAAGCGCGAACCCATCGCCGTGCGGCAATGATCCAGCAGGGAAAACAGCGTCGGCGCTTCCTGGCCGCGTATGGTCTCCGTCAATTCCAGGTTGCGCCGGGTGGCCGCATCCAGGCCGATGAATTCGGTTTCCGTTTCGGTCGCCAGGCTGCGCACATGCTGCAAGCCGCGGCCCTGGGTCGACTGGGCGTAACGCAGCAAGGCGCCGGCCGCGCCGAACGCCGCACCCAGGCCGTCGGCGCCGAAACCGGTCAAGGTCGCGACGCCCAGCTGGTCGAGCAAGGCCTTGTGGCCGCCGACCACGTCGAAATGCCATTCCGGCACCCGGTTGACGTTCAGGCTGGCGCCATCGTCGAACATGTCGCCATTGTCGGCGCGCAAGATTTCGGCCGGCGCGATGCGTTCCAGTTCTTGCTGCAAGCGCACCGCGGCGGTCTTGCTATCGCCGGAAAACTCCATCAGCTTCAGCGCGCCGCTGGCCAGCGACAGCCAGGCCAGGCCGGTGCTGACCACCTTGCGCTGGGTAATCACGCACAGCGCCAGCAAAGGGCGCTCGGATTTTTCGGGCAGCAAATCGGCGTCGGTCAGCGTACCGGGCGTGACCACCCGCATCACCTTGCGTTCGACCGGTCCCTTGCTGGTGGCCGGATCGCCGATCTGTTCGCAAATCGCCACCGATTCGCCGAGCTTGACCAGCTTGCCCAGGTAACCGTCGAGCGAGTGGAACGGCACGCCGCACATCTTGATCGGATTGCCGTTCGACGCGCCGCGCTGGGTCAGCGTGATGCCGAGCAGGCGCGCGGCTTTTTCGGCATCCTCGAAGAACAGTTCATAAAAGTCGCCCATGCGGTAGAACACCAGCATGGTCGGATGTTCGGCCTTGATGCGCAGGTATTGCTGCATCATCGGCGTGTGTTTCTCGCCCGCGCTTTTCTTCGCCGCGGCGGCATTAATTTCGTTTGGAACTATGGTCATGTGATCTTGGGCTAAGGACTGCGCGCATGCGCGCTGGATAGCCGTGCATTTTACCGCTTTCACAACAGGTGGTCGCGACAAAACGCATGCCTGCCGGGAATCGCGGCGCCGCCTTGCCCTTGGCGATTGGCGTGAGCTGCCTGCTGGCGGTCAGCCACATTGTGTGTAGGAAACAGATTTTGCGGTTTAAGCCTATAATAAATCATTGAGACAATGATAACCTTATAGGTTTCATGGATATTATTTCTTAAGAAACTGATAAATATTAAATAATTATTTGCTTGTGGGGCACTGATGAAAAAATATCTGATTACTAATGCTGATCAACAACTGAACAGCTTTCAATGTGTCGAGGCGGATCTGCCAACACCGGGATTTGGCGAGGTGCTGCTCAAGTTCCATGCGGCCAGTCTTAATTTTCTTGATTTGATTGTTGCTCGCGGTGATTTTAATTTTGAGGGCATGGTCTTCCCCTTGGTTCCCGGTACGGATGGCGCGGGCGTCGTTGCGGCAATTGGTCCGGGTGTGCAAGGCTTTTCGGTCGGCGATGCCGTGATTCCCAATTTCCATGCCGGCTGGGTGGCCGGCCTGCCGACGCTGGCCGAATTAAAGCCCATGCGCGGCGTGAATCTGCCAGGTTCGCTGACGGAGTATGGCGTCGTCCCGGCCGCTTGCCTGGTGCCGATGCCGGCGCATTTATCCTTCGAGGAAGCGGCTGCGTTGCCGATTGCGGCAGTGACCGCCTGGAATGCTATCGCGGCGGGCAACGTGAAGCCGGGTTCTACCGTGGTGTTACTGGGAACCGGTGGCGTCAGTCTGTTTGCATTGCAGTTTGCAAAAAGCCAGGGCGCGCGCGTGATCATCACCTCATCGTCCGATGACAAGTTGCGGCGCGCGCGGGAACTGGGGGCGGATGACACGATTAACTACCGTACTCATCCGAACTGGGATGAGGAAGTGATGAGACTGACACAACATCGGGGCGCGGATCTGGTGGTTGAAACGATAGGACAAGAAACCTTTGCCCGCTCGCTCAAGGCCGCGGCGATCGGCGCCACGATATTTGTGATTGGCGTGGTCAGCGGCGCCGATTTCCAAATTTCAATCTGGCCCATCATGCACAAGGTGTTGCGCATCATTGGCAATGACACCGGCTCGATCAAGGATTTCAGGGATGCGATGCGCGCGATTGAAGCGGCCAGGATAACACCGGTAATCGACCAGGTGTTCGCCTTCGAGGATGCGCCGGCAGCCTACCAAAAGCTGGCCAAGGGGGGCCACTTCGGGAAGATCGTTATTTCGATGAATAAGTCATCATCATTGTGACGAGGCGGCACCGGCTGGTCCCTCTCATCGGCGACTGGCCGTGCAGGGGAGATCGCCCAAGGGGGGGCATCCGCGCCGGAACGCGGCGGCGCTTAACTGGCGATGATGCCGCTCGCCAGCGCATACGCGCGTTGCGTGGCCGGCCGCGCGGCCACCCGCGCTACCCATTGCCGGAGCGCGGGGAACGCGTCCAGTTGCTGGCCTTGCTTGTGATGCGCGGCGATCCAGGGGTAGCAAGCCATGTCGGCGATGCTGTATTCGGCGCCGGCGATATGCTCGCGGCCGTCGTTCATATGCCGCTCGAGCACGCCGTACAGGCGCGCGGTTTCCTTGCGATAGCGTTCGATCGCGTACGGCAGCTGCTCCGGCGCCGCGTGCAGGAAGTGGTTGCTTTGCCCCGCCATCGGACCCAGCCCGCCCACTTGCCAGAACAGCCACTGCATGGCCAGATGGCGGTCGCGCGGACTGGCTGGCAAGAACTTGCCGGTCTTTTCCGCCAGATAGCACAGGATCGCGCCCGACTCGAACAGGCTGTACGGCGCGCCGCCGTCGGCCGGCGCCCGGTCGACCAGCGCCGGGACGCGGTTGTTGGGCGACAGCTTCAGGACGTCGGGGTGAAATTGTTCGCCGTTGCCGATGCGGATAGGAACCAGGCGGTATTCCAGGCTGGCCTCTTCCAGAAAGAGCGCGATTTTATTGCCATTCGCGGTGGGCCAATAGTGCAGTTCCAGCATGATGAAGTTCCTGATCAGGGTGAGTTGTACGCCGGGGTTTAACTTGCATCCAGCATACTTTGATTAACAATAGGGTCAGAATAGCGCCAAAACACCGTTGAATTAGTTACTTCATGTAATAACTAATTATCTGGCGGGCCGATTTATCCCGGGAACTGTCTGGCGTAAAGTTGTTGCAGCGGATTTGATCGCTGATCGTATCCATCTGACACAACTATTTGGAGTTTCACCATGACCCAGCAACAAAAAACCATCATCGTCACCGGCGCTTCGCAAGGCATAGGCGCCGGCATCGTCGAAGCGTTCCTGAAGCGCGGCTACAACGTGGTCGCCACCTCGCGCAGCATCGGCAAGAGCGGCGTTTTCGCGGCATCCGACAAGCTGGCGCTGGTCGACGGCGACATTGCCGACGCTGCCACCGCGAGCAAGATTGTCGATACCGCCATGCAGAAATTCGGCGGCATTGACGCCCTGGTCAACAACGCCGGCATTTTCATCGCCAAGCCTTTCCTCGAATATACCCCGGAAGATTTCAACGCCTTGGTGCGCACCAACCTGGAAGGTTATCTGTACATCAGCCAGCTGGTCATCAAGCAAATGCAGGCGCAGCAGCGCGGCGGCAGCATCGTCGGCATCAGCAGCACGCTGGTCGATGCGCCGAACACCTCGCTGACCGCCGCCGTGCCGATGATTACCAAGGGCGGCATCGACGCCATCAGCCGCAGCCTCGCATCGGAGTTCGCCAAGGACGGCATCCGCGTCAACGTGGTCGCGCCGGGTTCGGTCGACACCCCGCTGCTGAAAGGCATTCCGCAAGAGTTCCTGAAATCGCTGCACCCGCTGGGCACGATTTCCAGCGTCGAGGAAATCGCCGACGCGGTGGTCTACCTGACCGAAGCCAAGCAAGTCACCGGCGAAGTGCTGCGCGTCGACGGCGGCGCGCACAACGGCAAGTGGTAATCGGCCGCTAGCTTGTGGATCTGCGCGGCGCGCTTGCGCCGTGCATGAACACAAGCGGTAGCGCCCGGAGATATCCGGGGAGCGATGCCATGCGCAAGGTGCGCTTTCTGCTGAAACCAGATCAACCAAAGAGTCGCTACGATGGAAAACAACGAGAGTCACGATGGCGCGCGGCGCACGTGGCTGATCACCGGCGTCAGTTCCGGCCTGGGCCTGGCGTTTGCGCAGGCCGCGCTGGCGGCCGGCGACCGCGTGATCGGCACGGTGCGCAAGGACGGCGATCGCGGCGAGTTTGAACAACTGGCGCCGGGACGCGCCCACGCGCTGCGGCTCGATGTCAGCGACTTTTCCGCCATCGCCGTGGCGGTGGCGCGGATGCTGCAGCAGTTCGGCCCGATCGACGTGCTGGTCAATAACGCCGGTTATGGCCATGAAGGCACGCTGGAAGAGTCGCCGCTGGAAGATTTGCTGCGCCAGTTCGACGTCAACGTGTTCGGCGCGGTGGCGCTGATCAAGGCCGTGTTGCCGCAAATGCGCGAGCGGCGCCGCGGGCATATCGTCAACGTCACGTCGATGGCGGGCATGGCGGCGCTGCCGGGCATTGCGTACTACAGCGGCAGCAAATTCGCGCTGGAAGGCATCACCGCATCGCTGGCGCAGGAAGTGGCGCCGTTCGGCATCAAGGTCATCGCGCTGGCGCCCGGTTCCTTCCGCACCGACTGGGCCGGCCGTTCGATGGTGCGGGCCGAGCGCCGGATCGGCGACTACGACACGGTGTTCGATCCGATCCGCGCGGCGCGCCAGGCCAGGAGCGGCGCGCAGGCCGGCGATCCGCGGCAGGCGGCGCGGGTCTTGCTGGATATTGTCAACGCGGACCAGCCGCCGCGCCATTTGCTACTGGGCAGCGACGCGCTGAAACTGGTGCGCTCCCGTATCGACGCGCTGAGCGCCGAACTGGATCGGTGGGAAACGCTGTCGCGCCAGACCGACTATCGCTGATGCGCGATGATGAAATGGCCGTTCAGGATCCGCCAAACCAGTTATAACCCTGGTTCTCCCAGTAACCGCCAGGGTAGTCGTTGGTCACGCCGATGGCCACGATATGCTTGGGATTTTTGTAGCCGAGTTTGGTCGGAATGCGCAGCTTCACCGGGAAGCCATATTGCGGCGGCAGCACCTGGCCGCCATAGGTCAGCGCCAGCAGCGTTTGCGTATGCAGTGCGCTGGGCATGTCGATGCTGGTCCAGTAATTGTCCGCACAATGCAGCGACACGTACTTCGCGCTGAGATCGGCGCCCGCATGCCGCAGGAAATCGGAGAAGCGCACGCCGCCCCATCGGCCGATGGCACTCCATCCTTCGATGCAAATATGACGCGTGATCTGGCTTTGCTGCGGCATGGCCCGCAGTTCCGCTAGTGTCCAGGCACGCTTGCCATGCGCCAGGCCGCTCACCCGGAGGCGGTAGTTGGCGGCATCGATGGCGGGAACATCATCGATGTCGTAAAACGCGTTGAAGGGAAACGGCCGCGTGATCATCGATGCCGGATAGGTGGGCGCCATCTGCTTCGGATTGAACAGCAGCGCTTGCGCCTGGTCGTTGAAGGCCGACATTTTGCGCAGCATCATGTTGACGGATTGGCCGGTGGACAAATCGCAGCCGGATAGCATGGACAGCCCGCCGAGCGTGAGGACTTGCTTGCCGAGCAGGCGGCGCGCCGGCTTTTTCAGTTCCTTGCGCGCATCCCGGATGATGGATTCAGCATCCGGGACAATCAGCGTGCCGGGCTGCGGTATCTTTTTATGAAAAGTCATGATTAGCGTCCGCGTATCATCAGAAGCAGCGAGCGCGGCACCAGTGCGGCCATGATGACGTGCACGATAAAAAACACCAGCAAGACGCTCATTGCGACAAAATGCACCACGCGCGCATTGTCGTAGCCGCCCATCAGCGTGCGCAGCAGCGGGAACTGCACGGATTTCCATAGCGTCAGTCCGGACAGGATGAGGAGCGCACTATCCATGATGACGATCAGATAGGCCAATTTTTGTATGGCATTGTAGCGGCTGAGGTCCGCATGTCCGAGCCTGCCGCGCAGCGCGGCGATGGCATCGCTGGCCAGCGACTGTACGCTGAGCGGCAGCAGTTTCCGCCGCAGGCGTCCAGACACGATATTCAGCCAGAGGTAGACGAGGAAATTTGCGGCCAATACCCACATGACCGCAAAATGCCATTGCAAGGCGCCGCCAAGCCAGCCGCCCAAGGTAATACCGGGAGCAAAACGTATCACTGGAAAAATCGGTGACGCATCATAGATCTGCCAGCCACTTGCCGCCATCAATGCGACAGCGCCTGCATTAATCCAGTGTGTCATACGGACCCAGGCGGGTTGAATCGTTGCATGGTGCACGGCGGCCTCGCGCTGGAAGTCAGAATTGCGGCGCCATGCCGTCCTTTTCGACGAACAGCACATGCGCGTCATACACTCCTTTCGCGCCTGGCGTCACCACCACAAACACTTTTTTACCGGTCGTCAGATCCGTCTTGCTCGCTGGAACCGGCGTCACGACCGGCACGCTTTTCGGCACGGTCACCGTGCTGGCGCCCCCCTTGTAGGACAGATGGAGTTCCTGGCCACTGGCGCCGGTCACCATGGAGACGACGTTGGCGTTGGTCATGCTGCTGTTGGGCCCGAAGTCATAGGCAAAATGCCCTTCGGCGGTACCGCGCGCTGCCTCGGGAAAGACGATCATCGAAGTCGCCGTCAATTTGCCGTCGCTCCCGGTGAGCGCCGGCGTGCCCACGTAAGAGCCGACCCTGACGTCGGAAAGCTTGGCGGGCTTGAACGCCGACACCCCGACAGCAGGCTTGACATTAATCGACACGGTGTCGCCGCTGTTGCGGTGCACGGTCAGCATTTCGCCTTTGAACGACACGATATCGCCACGAATGCGTTCCGGCTTGACGTCAGGCGTTTGCGCAAACGACGCGCCCGACAACGCCATCGCGGCGCACAACACGCCCAGTTTGTAATGAATCGACATGAGTTACTCCAATTTAGATAAGTACGATTGAACGGGGCTGCCGCTTGCTGGCGCATCCCGCAGCCGCCCGGGCCAGCCTGGCGACAGCGTTGCTGAACTGCAGAAACACCCAGGAATCAGGTCAACTGATTCTTCATGGCAAGGACATCAATGGCTTCGATGGCCGGGGGACTTGCCAGCAG
This sequence comes from Janthinobacterium agaricidamnosum NBRC 102515 = DSM 9628, assembly GCF_000723165.1. Classification (NCBI taxonomy): domain Bacteria; kingdom Pseudomonadati; phylum Pseudomonadota; class Betaproteobacteria; order Burkholderiales; family Oxalobacteraceae; genus Janthinobacterium; species Janthinobacterium agaricidamnosum. Next base: position 3,995,998 of record NZ_HG322949.1, on the reverse strand, counting down.
TTCTTCGACGCGCGCCATCAGGGCGTCGGCCATGCTGCCGTGCAAATGCGCCTGGCGATCCGCGTCAGTCGCGAAGGCGTCGAATACGCCGAACGTCGTCGGCGACAGCCTGAGGGCGAACCAGATTGGCGTAGTGGTTTCCCGATTGGTCAGTTCAAGGCCGGCGGCAAGGAAGTCCGCTACGGCTTGTTCCTTGCCTGGTTTGGCTTCCAGTCGTACAAATAAAGCATGCTTGATCATCTTTGTTCTCCAGTGTCGGCATGAGGGATTCATGCGGTCTGGAGCACTATACGAACTGGACAAGCTGATGTATATTGTCCCGATCGACAATTAAGGTATCGATCCAGCCATGCGAATCTTTATTCTTGCGCTCGAAGGAGTATTCGACACCGGCCTCGCCACGGTGTTCGACAGCGTAACCATGGCCAATGGTCTTGCGCGCGCGGCGGGCATCGCGGCAGAGGCGTTCGACATTAGCGTGGTGGGAGTGCGGCCGCACGTACGCACAGCGCTGGGGATGCAAGTGCCGGTGCGCGACATGAGCGAGGCTGCTGCGCCCGACTGGGTGGTCTTGCCGGCGCTCAGTCATATGACCGCCGAGGAACTTGTGCCGGTACTCGGCCGTGACGATGTCGTCGATGCCATGGATGCCTTGCGTCGCTGGCACAGTGGCGGCGCCAGCGTTGCAGCGGCCTGTACGGGTACCTTCGTACTGGCTGAAAGCGGGCTGCTCGACGGTCATGCGGCCACGACCACCTGGTGGCTTTCGGCGCTATTCCGGCAGCGCTACCCGCAGGTGCACCTGGATGCGCACCGGATTGTCGTTCCCAGCGGCGGCGCGCTGACGGCCGGGGCGGCGCTGAGCCACCTCGACCTTGCACTGTGCCTGATCCGCAACAGCAATCCCGAGCTTGCGGCGCTGGTGGCCAAGTACCTGGTATACGATACGCGGCTGTCGCAGTCGGTCTATGCGATCACCGATCACATTGCCCATTCCGACCCGCTGGTCGAGCGTTTCGACCGTTGGGCGCGCGAGCACCTTGGCACGGCGATCTCGCTCGACGCGGTCGCCGATGCATTGGCGACCAGCAAGCGAACCTTGACGCGGCGTCTGAATGCCGTGTTCGGTAAAACCCCCATCGAGTACATTCAGGATCTGCGGGTGGAGCGTGCCGTTCATTTGCTCAAGACGAGCAAGCTCACCGTCGACCGCATCGCCGGGCAGGTCGGCTATGCGGACGGCGTCACTTTACGCACCTTGCTGCGGCGGCGGACCGGCAAGGGCATACGTGAGTTGCGGGCCTGGTCCGGTTAATAACGCGTGCTGCTGGCCGCCAGCCAAGGCAGGGCGGTGGTTTGCCTGCCGTCGACCTTGGCGCCGGCAAACGCCAGCATCGGCGCCAGGTGCTCGTTGATGTCGGCCGGGAAGTTCAGCGCCGGTGTCGATGCCGCGTCCAGCCTGGCGATCTGTTCGGCGCCCAGCTTGATGGCTAGCGAGGTCAGGTTGTCGTGCAACTGCTCCAGCCGGCGCGCGCCGATCAGCGTCGAGGCCACGCCAGCACGGCCTTGTACCCAGGCCAGCGCCACCGCTGCCGGGCTGGTATGGAGTTCGGCGGCGATGGCTCGCACCACATCGATCACCAGGAAATCCTTTTCGGATGGCGATGTGCCGATCAGCTTGGAACGCCCGGATTGGCTGATGCCGGCATTCTCGCGGGTATATTTGCCGGACAGCCAGCCGCTCTTCAGCGGGCTCCAGGGCATCGCGCCCAGCTTCAGTTCGCGCGCCATCGGCATCAATTCGCCTTCGACCGTGCGTTGCAGCAGCGAGTATTCCAGTTGCAAGGCGATCAGCGGCGCCCAGCCGCGGAATTGCGCAATCATGTGCGCCTGGGTAGTTTTCCATGCTGGCGCGTCGGAAATGCCGATGTAGCGGATCTTGCCGGCGCGCACCAGGTCGTCGAGCGTGCGCATGGTTTCTTCGATCGGCGTGCTGGGTTCCCAGTTATGGATCCAGTACAGGTCGATATAGTCGGTTTGCAGGCGGCGCAGCGACGCTTCGCATTGTTCGATGATCGCCTTGCGGCCGTTGCCGCCGCCGTTCGGGTCGCCGGCATGCAGGTTGCCAAAGAATTTGGTGGCGATCACGCTGCGGTCGCGGCCCTTGCGCCTGGCAAAATAATCGCCGATGATTTTTTCTGAGTGGCCATTGGTGTACATATTGGCGGTATCGATGAAGTTGCCGCCCTGTTCCAGGTAGGTGTCGAGGATGGCTTCCGCTTCGGCCGGGCTGCAGCCCCAGCCCCAATCTTCGCCGAAGGTCATGGCGCCGAGGCACAAGGGGCTGACATGCAGGCCGGAATGGCCGAGGGTGATGTAGGAATCGAGCGACATGGTGTACTCCTGATGATAAGGGGAAGGCGGGTTTGCCCAAGTCGCTATCTAACCATTTCACGGCGTCGTGACGATAGCCGAAACCGCGCTGACTCTTGCACGATCCGCTCAATCGCCCCGCGCCGGCCGGTTTTGGCTTGCGCCGGCCATGAGCGGCGGCTACCATCAAGGCATGGAAAAATTGACTGAAATCGGCGCCTTGATCCAGCGCCATGCGCAGCGCTGGCCAAGCCGGCTGGCGCTGGACGGCGTGCGGGTGTTGGCCTCGGAGGGCGTCACCGCGCCTTTGCGGCATGTGGCCGAGCCGGTGTTTGCGCTGGTGGCGCAGGGCGCCAAGCGCACCATGCTGGGCGACCGGGTGTACGACTATGGCGCCGGACAATACCTGGTGGTGTCGGTCGATTTGCCGATCAGCGGCAGCATTACCCGGGCCAGTCCGGCCGAGCCGTTCCTGGCGGTCGGCCTGACGCTGAAGCCGGCCATCATCGCTTCTCTGCTGCTGGAGATGCCGGCCGGCGCGCCGCGATCGGGTTTGTCCGGCCTGCATGTCAGCAGCGCCACGCCCGATGTGCTCGATGCGCTGCTGCGTTTGCTGCGCCTGGCGGATCATCCGGCCGATATCGCGGTGCTGGCGCCGCTGATCGAGCGCGAAATCCACTGGCGCCTGCTGTCGGGCGAGCAGGGCGCGGCGCTACGCCAGATCGGCATGGCCGACAGCCGCTTGTCGCACATCGGCCGCGCCATCAGCTGGATCTGCACCCATTATGCGCAAGCGCTGCGCAGCGAAGACCTGGCGCGGCTGGCGTCGATGAGCGTGTCATCGTTCCACCGGCACTTCCGCGCCGTGACCGCGATGAGCCCCTTGCAATACCAAAAGCAGATCCGCTTGCAGCAAGCGCGGGTGCAACTGATGCGCGAGGCGGCCGACGTGGCGGCGGTCGGCTACAGCGTCGGCTACGACAGCCCGTCGCAATTCAGCCGCGAGTACAGCCGCTTGTTCGGCGCGCCGCCGGGGCGCGACGTGGCGCAGCTGCGCGCGCTGGGCATGCCGCCGGCCGCCATCATCTGACGCTTATGATGTGATTCAGGCGCAGGCCGCCAGCCGCGCCGAGCGGGCCGAGCGCGACCAGCCGAGCGCCGCGAAGGCCAGCAGTATCAAGCCGATCGACACCAGCGGCAAGCTGTCCAGGCCCCACCGCGGCGCGATCTTGCCGGCGCTCGACGACCCCAGCGCCATGCCGATGAACAGGCACGATGAATTGAGCGCCAGCACCAGGCCGCGCCATTCCGGCGCCAGTTCCACCATGCGCCGCTGCTGCGCCGGCAGGAAGATGTCGACCGCCAGCGCCCACAGCACCAGCGTGGCCAGCGCCACGGCCAGCCAGCCCGGCGTCACGGCCAGCACCACGAAGGCGACGCTCATCATCAGCAGCGACATCGTCAGCGAACGTTCGGCCGACCACAGCATCGCCAGCCTGCGCGCCACCTGGTTGCCGGCGATGCCGGCCAGGCCGTAGACCAGCAGCGCGACCGACACCATGTGTGGGCCGGCGCCGAATTTGTCGTGCAGGATAGGCGTGATCATGGTGTAGCTGGTGAACAGGCCGCCGAGGCCCAGCACCATCACCGCCAGCGCGCTGCTCAGGTCGCGCCGGCGCAGCACCGCCAGCAAGTCGCGCAAGCGCACTTGCCGGCCCGGCGAGCGGTCTTTCAGCAGGGCCGCCAGCAACACGCCGGACAGCACCGACAGCAGCGCGATCAAGCCGAACATCCAGCGCCAGCCCAGCGCATGCGCGATCCACGACGACAGCGGCACGCCGACCACCGAGGCCACCGTCATGCCGGTAAATACGATCGCCAGCGCCTGGCCCTGGCGTTCCGGCGGCACCATGGTCGAAGCGAGCGACGAACCGACCGGGGTCACCGCCGCCATGCCGAGGCCGGTGACGATGCGCGCCGCGATCAGCACCGCGTAATTCGGCGCCAGCGCGCAGCCGGCCGCGCCCAGCGCCACCGTGGCCAGTCCGGCCAGCAGCAGCGTGCGGCGCGGCAAATGGCCGGCGAACACCTGTATCAGAGGCGCGCTGACGGCGAAGGTGATGGCGAACACCGCCGCCAGCATCGCCACCGCGCCGCGCGATATGGCCAGCGCGCTGGCGATTTCCTGCAGCGCGCCGATCACCGACAGCGAGGCGGTGCCGGTGGCGAAAAACGAAAAACTCAGCGTCCTGAGGGTGATGGAGGTGGCGCGGTCCGGCATGATGATCTCGGCAGAATAAGGATGCCCGCATGATGCGGTCTTTAATGGTATATTGGAAATCGATTGTTTGTATTCGAGGTATAACCATGATCGATATGAAAGGGGCGGACCTGGCCTTGCTGGTGTCGCTCGACGTGTTGCTGGAAGAAGCCAACGTGACCAAGGCGGCGCTGCGCCTGAATATCAGCCAGCCGGCGCTGTCGGCGCAACTGGCGCGCTTGCGCGAACTGCTCGGCGATCCGCTGCTGGTGCCGTCCGAAAGCGGGCGCGGCATGGTGCCGACCGCGCGCGCCGAACTGTTGCGGACGCCGCTGCATGACGCGCTGCGCGGCCTGGAAAAGACCGTGCGCGAACCGCCGGTATTCGATCCGGCCAGCGCCCAGCGCACTTTCAGCGTGGCGGCCAACGATAACGCCACCGTGGTGCTGGGCCTGGGCCTGGCGCGCAGGTTCGAGGCGGTCAACAGCGCCGGCTTGCGGCTGGCGTTCCGCAGCGCCGATCCGCAGCAGGTGGTGGGCCAGATGGAGCGCGGCGAGGTCGATGTGATACTGGCCGGCTCGCGCTTCCTGCCGGACGCGCTGAAGACGCGCACGCTGCTCAACGATGTCTTCATGCTGGCGCAGCGCAAGGGCCATCCGCGCGGCGCTGGAGCGCCGGACCTGGCGGCCTACTGCGATTTGCAGCATGTGATCGTGTCGAACAGCGGCGGCTTCCATGGCCTCATCGATGAGCGGCTGGCCTTGCTGGGCATGCGGCGCAGGGTGGCGCTGTCGGTGTCGAACTACAACCTGGTGCCGCTGATACTGGCCCGGACCGATTATGTGTGCGCCTTGCCGCAATGCCTGCTGCGCCGCTTCAGCGACACGCTGGACGTGTTTCCGCTGCCGCTGGCCGACCTGGATTTCACGCTGTCGCTGGCCTGGCATCCGCGCAGCGACAACGACCCCGGCCACCGCTGGCTGCGCGAACAGCTGGTGGTCGAGGCGGGCGAGCATATTCCGCCGCAAAACCGGGGATAAAGGGGGAGTGTAGAACGGGACAACAGAAAGGGCGGCGCTGGAAACGCGCGCCGCCCCGGATGGTCAAGCTCAGCCTTGCGCGACGCGCGCCGCGATATGCGCCAGCGCGTCCTCCACCTGGTCGATCAGGATCAGGCACAGGTCGCCTTCCGACAGGCGCGCCAGCGCCTTGTCGATGGCGACGAATTCGCCGTTGATTTCATCGATATAGGCGGTGCGGCTGGCGCCCTGCAAGCCCTGGCGCAGCAAGGCGACCACTTCGCCGTCGGCGCGGCCGCGCTGGCACTGGTCCTGGTACAGCAGCACGTCGTCGAAGGCCGCGCCGAGGATTTCGGTTTGCTGGCGGATGTCTTCGTCGCGCCGGTCGCCGGCGCCGCTGATGACCACCGAGCGGCGCTTGGCCGGCATGCTTTCGACCGCCCGCACCAGCGCCAGGATGGCGTCCGGATTGTGGCCGTAGTCGGCGATCAGCGTCGCGCCGCGGTAGTGGAACACATTGAAGCGCCCCGGCGCGTTGTCGCTCTCGTTGGCGAACGATTTCAGGCCGGCGCGGATCACATCCCATTCCAGTCCGACCGCCCATGCCGCCGCCACCGACGCCATCACGTTCTCGACCTGGAAGCCGATGCCGCCGTTGCGCGTGATCGGCACCGCCGACAGCGCGATTTCATGGCGCTGCTTGCCTTCGGCGGCGACCAGCTTGCCGTCTTCGACGAACACCACCCGCAAGCCGTTGGCGCGGTGCGCCGCCATCACCGGCAATTCCGGGTCTTGCGCAAAGAAGGTCACCGAACCGCGCTTGTTGGCGGCGGCCGCCATCTTGACCACCGCCGGGTCGGCCGCGTTGAGCACCGCCACGCCATGGTCGGCGATGTTTTGCACGATCACCCGTTTCAGCACGGCCAGGTCTTCCACCGTGGTGATGTAGTTCAGGCCGAGGTGGTCGCCGGCGCCGATATTGGTCACCACCGCGACCTGGCAGCGGTCGAAGGCGAGGCCCTCGCGCAGCATGCCGCCGCGCGCGGTTTCAAACACCGCCGCGTCGACGTCCGGGTGCAGCAGCACGTTGCGCGCGCTGCGCGGGCCGCTGCAATCGCCGCTGTCGATCTGGCGGCCTTCGATATACACGCCGTCGGTATTGGTCATGCCGGTGCGCAGGCCGCTGGTCGTCAGCAGGTGGGCGATCAGGCGCACGGTGGTGGTCTTGCCGTTGGTGCCGGTCACCGCCACCACCGGAATGCGGCCGTCGTCGCCGTCTTCGAACATGGCCGAGACGATCGCTTCGCCGACCGCGCGGCCCTTGCCGAACGACGGCGACAAGTGCATCCGCAAGCCCGGCGCGGCGTTGACTTCGACGATGCCGCCGTTTTGTTCTTCCAGCGGCTTCAGCACGCTGTCGCAGACCACGTCGACGCCGCAGATGTCGAGGCCGATCATGTGGGCGGCGGCGATGGCGCTGGCGGCGACGTCCGGGTGCACGTCGTCGGTGACGTCGGTGGCCGCGCCGCCGGTCGACAGGTTGGCGTTATTGCGCAGGATGACGCGCTGGCCTTGCGGCGGCACCGATTCGGCCACATAGCCCTGCACCGCCAGGCTGGCCAGCGCGATGTCGTCGAAGCGGATCTTGGTCAGCGAGGTCGCGTGGCCGCTGCCGCGGCGCGGGTCGAGGTTGACGGTGTCGACCAGTTGACGCACCGAATGGATACCGTCGCCGACCACTTGCGGCGGATCGCGGCGCGCCGCGGCGACCAGCTTGTTGCCGATCACCAGCAGGCGGAAGTCGTTGCCCGGCAGGTAGCGTTCGACCAGGATGTCGTCGCGGAATTCGGACGCGGCGTGGAAGCCGGCCGTCAGTTGGTCGCGGGTGGTGATGTTGACCGTCACGCCCTTGCCCTGGTTGCCGTCCTTCGGCTTGATCACCACCGGCAAGCCGATTTCATTGGCCGCGGCCCACGCATCGTCCGGGTCGCTGACCACGCGGCCCATCGGCACCGGCACGCCGGCCGCGTCGAGCAGCTTCTTGGTCAATTCCTTGTCTTGCGCGATGGCTTCGGCGATCGCACTGGTGCCGTCCATTTCCGCCGCCTGGATCTTGCGCTGGCGGCTGCCCCAGCCGAACGTGACCAGGCTGCCGTCGGTCAGGCGGCGGAACGGGATGTTGCGCGCCAGCGCCGCCTGCACGATCGAACCGGTGCTCGGTCCCAGGCGCACGTCTTCATCCAGGTCGCGCAACTGGGCCAGCGCGGCGGCCAGGTCGAACGGCTGGTCGTCCAGCGCGGCGCGGCACAGTTGCTGCGCCAGGTCCAGCGCCAGGCGGCCGACCGCTTCCTCGGAGTACTCGACGACTACCTGGAAGATACCCAGTTCCAGCGTCGGGGTGGTGCGGCTGAACGTGACCGGGCAGCCGGCTTGCGCCTGCAAGCCCAGCGCCGCCAGCTCCAGCACGCACGACATCGGGATCGCGTGGTCGTTGCCGGTCGATTGCAGCGGGCCCAGTTGCGGGAAGCGGACCCGCAGGCGCGCCTCGAAACCGGCGATGCCGCCGATGTGCAATTCGTCGGCGCTGCAGGCGACGATCGCTTCCACCGCGGTGTGGTGGCTCCAGAGGTTGGGGCCGCGCAAGGCCCTGACGCGAGATACTTCCATAAACCGTTAGTCCTATTTCGATGGTTGTCGCGCCGCCGCGCGCAAGTCTGCGCAAGTGGCGGCGCGCTGCGTCCGGCGTTCCTGGCCGGACGTTGTCATTAGTGTAGATTAGATCATTAATTCAAATCGAAGGAGCGCAAGCCGGCGCCGATCAATTCCGGCGCCACGTCCAGCGCCCACGCCGCGGCAACCGCCGCCAGCACGCTTTCCGGATCGGCCGCGATGGCCGGCTTCAACTGGGCCAGGCCCGGCAGCGCCGTCTGATTGGCGCCGTGGGCCAGCACGATATGGCCGTCGCGCAGGAATACCGCGCGCCCGCCGTCCGCCAGCTGGGTCGCGATGGCTTCCAGTCGCGGATCGAGACCGTAGAAAATCACCGCGCCGTCGGACAGTTCGGCCAGTCCGGCGACTTCCTGGTCGGCCGCGTTGAGCACCGCCGCGCCGCCCGGCAAGACCACGTCGATCTGGGTGCGCACCACCTTGTACAAGTCGGCGCCGGGCATGTAGTCGAATGCGGCCAGGTCGTGCTGGCTGTGCATGTCGGTGACGATGCCGACCGCGCACTTGTCGTAGGCCAGGCCTTCGGCCAGGATCAGGCGCGGATTGCTTTCGAAGACGGCGGTTTGCACCGAGCGGTTCAGCAGCAGGCGCTGGCCGGCGTCCCAGCTGATGTTGTCATTGCCGTTGACCTTGCGCTGGTTCAGGTACAAACCGTCGGCGCAGACCACGCCGGTCTGCTTGCCGCTGACGTTGACCAGCGCGCCGACCAGCCGCGCGATCAGGCTGGTGCCGCGGGTGCCGGTGACGCCGACCACCGGGATGCGGCCGGTGTCGTCGTCGGCAAACAGGTGTTCGATGATGGCCGTGCCGACCGGACGCGGCTGGCCGACGGCCGGTTTCAAATGGGCCAGCAGGCCCGGGCTGGCGTTGACTTCGATGATGGCGCCGCGCTGTTCGTCGAACGGACGGGTGATATCCTGGGTCACCAGGTCGACCCCGGCGATGTCGAGGCCGACCACCCGCGCGGCCAGCAGCGCCGCCTGGGCCACCGATGGGTGAACCTCGTCGGTGACGTCGATGGCGACGTTGCCGTTCGGCTGGATCAGCACTTGCTGCCCCTCCAGCGGCACCGAACTGGCGCTCATGCCCTGGCGCTGCAATTCGAGGATGACTTCGGCGCCGCTGTCCGGCTCCACGATATTGAGCGGGAAATCTTCGCCGGAGCCGCGCCGCGGGTCGGTATTGATCTGGCTGTTGACCAGCGCCAGGATGTCGGACCGGCCGTCGCCGGTGACCCACAGCGATTCGCCCTTGGCGGCGGCGACCAGCTTGTTGCCGACCACCAGCAGGCGGTGTTCGTCGCCGGGGATGAAACGCTCGACCAGCACCGCCGAACTGTCGCCCTTGCGGCTGGCAAGCTGATAGGCGGCGCTGACGTCGGCTTCGGTCATCAGGTTCAGCGACACGCCGCGGCCATGGTTGCCGTCATACGGCTTGACCACCACCGGCACGCCGATATCCTGCGCTTCTTCCCACGCTTCGGCGGCGCTGCGCACCAGGCTGCCTTCCGGCACCGGCACGCCGCACGATTTCAGCAGGAACTTGGTCAAGTCCTTGTCGCTGGCGATGCTCTCGGCGATTGCGCTGGTGCGGTCGGTTTCGGCGGTCCAGATGCGGCGCTGGCTGGCGCCGTGGCCCAGTTGCACCAGGTTGCCGTCGGTCAGGCGCACCGAGGGAATTTTTCGTTCGGTGGCCGCGTCGACGATGTTCGCCGTGCTCGGGCCGAGGCAATGTTCATCGACCAGGTCGCGCAGCACGGTCAGCGCCGCTTCCAGGTCGTATGGCTGGTCGTCGATGGCCGCCATCAGCAAGTCGCGGCCGGCGGCCAGCGCGGCGCGCCCGACCTGTTCCTGGCGTGTGCGGAAGGCCATCTTGTAGACCCCGCGCACGCTGGTCGAGCGGGTCTGGCCGAAGCCGGTGCGCATGCCGGCCAGGTTTTGCAATTCCAGCACCACGTGTTCCAGGATGTGGCCGGACCAGGTGCCTTCGCGCAGGCGCTCCAGGAAGCCGCCGCGCTCGCCGACGCCGCAGCGGTGCTCGATCAAGCCCGGCAACCACGCCGTCAGCCGTTCATACAGGCCGGGCAGGGTGTCGGACGGGAAATCCTCCAGCAAGCCGATGTCCAGCCGGGCTTCGATCACCGGGCGATAAGTCCAGATGTTCGGTCCGCGCAAATGGCTGACGTGGAGGATATCGATGTTCTTCTTGTTGTTCATGTAAGTGGTTTCTTGATCAGCCAGATTTTCTATAATGACTTTTTTGCAAGGCGCACATGCCTTGCTGTAATGCATAGCAGCCGTTTGCCATATTGCCATGGCAAGCCGGCGATATTCTTATCTCTACCGCAACTTTTCAGCATTTTTTAACGATTGCGCGTAACCCTGCCATGCGGCGGCCAAAGCGGCTGTACGCCGCTAAAAATGCTGGAAAGGCCGGTTTTTTGCAGCGTATCATGTTGTATACTTGCACAAGCGCAGAGTATCTTGCCGATCCGCTGATTACCGGTTTGAATCCATTCGATACAATACAGTAATTGCCACTACCATGACATGGTGGCGAGCCCGGGCACTGTCCCGGTTTCACGCTCAGCATGGAATTTGCTTTCCCCTTTTTTCCCAGAATCCCTGCCCGTAAAGGGCGTGGCCTTGAGCCGGAGTATGCTTTTACGATGACAACTGAACAACTCGTTCCCACAACCACCCTGCCGCCTGCGGCGTTGACCTTGCCTGAAAGCTGGCGGGCCGAGGTCGAAAAAAAGCTGGCCTCAGGGGAGAACGTTTTAACTAGCGTTGAGGTTGACCTCGATGCGCGATTACGTTTCACAAAAGGATTAATCGTGGTCACCGAGCGCCGTTTGCTATCGCGCGCGCCGGGTGAAACGACCTGGAAGGACTGGTCTTACCGGCCTGGACTGTCGCTAAAACACCACGATCACGCCGGCGTCGGCCATCTGGAGTTGCTCGATGAGCAAGGCCGGCTGGCGTCCTGGCGCTTCACGCTGGGCCAGAACCTGCACGCAATCCGGGTGCTGGAGCAATTCCAGGAGCGGCTGACCAGCCATCTGACTGGCAAGCCAGTATTCGTTGCTGAGCAGGAAGTTTGTCCAAGTTGCAAGGCGCCGTTGGCCCCGGACCAGGAAGAATGCCCGATTTGCACCAAGGTGCTGCATACGCCGCCATCGACGTGGACGCTGTTCCGCCTGTGGCGCTTCGCCCATCCGTACCGGCTGCAGCTGGCGCTGGGTTTCACGCTGATGCTGCTGAGCACCGCCGCGCACCTGATTCCGCCCTACCTGACCAAGCCGTTGATGGACAATGTGCTGATTCCGTATCAAAACGGCCAGAAAATCGATCCATGGCTGGTGGTGATGTATATGGGCGGCCTGCTTGGTTCGGCAATGCTGGCCTGGCTGCTGGGCTGGTGGAAAACCTATATCCTGGCGATCGTGTCGGAACGCATGGGCGCCGATCTGCGTTCGGCGACCTATGAGCACTTGCTGAAACTGTCGCTGGAATTCTTTGGCGGCAAACGCACCGGCGACCTGATGTCGCGCATCGGCAGCGGCAGCGACCGCATCTGCGTGTTCCTGTCGCTGCATTTGCTCGACTTCGCCTCCGACGTGCTGATGATCATCATGACCGGCGTGATCTTGTGGAGCATGAACCCATGGCTGGCGGTGATGACGCTGGTGCCGCTGCCGTTCATCGCGTGGATGATCCACCTGGTGCGCGACCGCCTGCGCACCGGCTTTGAAAAGATCGACCGGGTCTGGAGCGAAGTGACCAACGTGCTGGCCGATACCATCCCCGGCATCCGCGTGGTAAAAGCGTTTGCGCAGGAAAAACGCGAAGCCGTGCGCTTTCGCGACGCCAACGCGCACAACCTGGCGGTCAACGACAAACTCAATAAAGTGTGGTCGCTGTTTTCGCCGACGGTCACCTTCCTGACCGAACTGGGCTTGCTGGTGATCTGGTGCTTCGGCATCTGGCAAGTGTCGAACGGCGACATCACCGTCGGCGTGCTGACCGCCTTCATCGCCTACAGCAGCCGTTTTTATGGCCGCCTCGATTCGATGAGCCGCATCGTTTCGGTGACCCAGAAATCGGCCTCGGCCGCCAAGCGCATCTTCGACATACTGGACCACGTATCGAGCGTGCCGGAACCGGCGCAGCCGGTCAGGCTGGACCAGGTCGAAGGCCGGATCGACTTGCGCGAAGTCGGTTTCCGTTACGGCAACCGGGCCGTCAACCGCGGCATTTCGCTGAACATCAAGGCGGGCGAGATGATCGGCCTGGTCGGCCACAGCGGTTCCGGCAAGAGCACGCTGGTCAACCTGATCTGCCGTTTCTACGACGTGTCGGAAGGCGCGATCCTGCTCGACGGCGTCGACATCCGCGCGTTCGCGGTGTCCGATTACCGGCGCAATATCGGCCTGGTGCTGCAAGAGCCGTTCCTGTTCTTCGGCACCATCGCCGAAAACATCGCCTACGGCAAACCGCATGCGACGCGCGAAGAAATCATCGCCTCGGCGCGCGCCGCGCACGCCCACGAATTCATCCTGCGCCTGCCGCAAGGCTACGATTCGATGGTCGGCGAACGCGGCCAGGGCTTGTCGGGCGGCGAGCGCCAACGGATCTCGATCGCGCGCGCCTTGCTGATCGACCCGCGCATCCTGATCATGGACGAAGCGACATCGTCGGTCGACTCGGAAACCGAGAAGGAAATCCAGAAAGCGCTGGACAACCTGGTGCAGGGCCGCACCACCATCGCCATCGCGCACCGCCTGTCCACCTTGCACCGCGCCGACCGGCTGGTGGTGCTGGACCGCGGCGAAGTGGTCGAGGTGGGCAGCCACGATGAATTGATGGCGCGCGAAGGCGCCTACTTCCGCCTCTACGAAGCGCAGGCGCGCAACGTCGACGTGGACCCGGACGACAAGGACGACTAAAGATGGCGACGACATTGTTTCAACTGACCCGCAACAGCTACGGCAAACTGATCTTGACGGCCGAAGACGGCCAGCTGCATGAAGGCGTGGCGCCGGTGCGTGCCTTCCCGATCCAGGCGCCGGACCAGGGCATTTCGCTGGTGCTGCAAGACGGCCGCGAAGTGGCGTGGATCGACGACATCGCCGACTTGCCGGAAGCGATACGGAGCTTGGTGACGGAAGAATTGGAAGGGCGCGAATTCATGCCCGAGATCCTGCATATCGCGAGCGTCAGCAGCTATGCGACGCCGTGCACCTGGCAGGTCAGGACCGACCGTGGCGACACCGGATTCGTGCTGAAGGGCGAAGAGGACATCCGCCGCATCGGCGCGGCGTCGCTGCTGGTGGCCGACAGCCATGGCATCCACTTCCTGGTGCGCGACATGTTCGGCATCGACAAGCACAGCCGCAAGATACTCGACCGTTTCTTGTAATAGCTGGCAGCCCAGGCTGATACCGGGGACAGGCCACGTTTTCCGGGCAATATTGCCCGGAAAACGTGACCTGTCTCCGGTTTTTCTTATTGGAACGCGACTTCGGCGAAACTGCGCAGTTTGCGGCTGTGCAGCTTGTCGACTCCCTGGCGGCGCAGCAGTTCCACCGCGCGGATGCCGATCCGCAGATGCTGGTCGACCCGTTCGCGGTAAAAGTGATTGGCCATGCCCGGCAGCTTGATTTCGCCATGCAGCGGTTTGTCGCTGACGCACAGCAAGGTGCCGTACGGCACGCGGAAGCGGAAGCCGTTGGCGGCGATGGTCGCGCTTTCCATGTCCAGCGCGATCGCGCGGCTTTGGCTGAAGCGGCGTTCCGGCGTGCGCTGCGGCAGCAATTCCCAGTTGCGGTTGTCGGTGCTGGCCACGGTGCCGGTACGCATGATGTGCTTCAGGTCGTAGCCGGTCAGCTGGGTGATTTCGGCCACCGCCGCTTCCAGCGCCAGCTGCACTTCGGCCAGCGGCGGGATCGGCACCCACAGCGGCAAGTCTTCGTCCAGCACATGGTCTTCGCGCACATACGCATGCGCCAGCACGTAGTCGCCCAGGCTCTGGGTGGTGCGCAGCCCGGCGCAATGGCCCAGCATCAGCCAGGCGTGCGGACGCAGCACGGCGATGTGGTCGGTGATGGTCTTGGCGTTGGCGGGACCGACGCCGATATTGACCATGGTGATGCCGCTGCCGTTGGCGCGCACCAGGTGGTAGGCCGGCATTTGCGGCAGCCGCGGCGGCGCCACGCCCAGCGCGTCGTCGGCTTCGGCGGTGTGGCCGATGCGCCGCGTGACGACGTTGCCCGGTTCGATGAAGGCGATATAGTCGTCGTCTTCGCTGGCCGCCAGCGGATCGGCCGGACGGTTCATCATTTCATGGCCGAGGCGCACGAATTCATCGATGTAGAACTGGTAGTTGGTGAACAGCACGAAGTTCTGGAAGTGCCGCGGCCCGGTGCCGCTGTAATGGCGCAGCCGCTGCAGCGAGTAATCGACGCGCGGGCCGGTGAACAACGCCAGCGGCTGCGCTTCGCCGGCCGCCAGTTCGTGGGTGCCGTTGGCGATGCCGTCGTCCATCGCCGACAGGTCCGGCAAGTCGAACATGTCGCGCATCGCCATGCGCCGCTCGGCCGTCATGCTGCCTTCGATATGGTCGTGTTCGGCGAATGAAAAATGCACCGGAATCGGCTGCGCGCTGACGCCGATTTCCAGCATTACTTTTTGTTCGCGGTTGTGGTTCTTCAGCAGCAGCGTGAATTGTTCGAGATAATAATCGGCGAACAGGTCGGGCCGGGTCAGCGTGGTTTCAAACACGCCGGGGCCGGCCACGAAGCCGTAAGCCAGCGGCGAATCGGCGCGCGCCACGGTGTCGGTCTGGATCCGCACGAAGGGGTAGCAGGCGCGTACCCGGCCGTTCGGATTTTCGCCGCCGACAAAACGCTGCAAGGCGTCGCGCAGGTGGTCGATGCTGCTCCGGTAGATTGCTTGTACCTGTTCAAGCGCGAGGCGCGGATCGTCGTAACGGGTGGAGGCGATGAAAGGTGGCGTATGCAATCGATAACTCCTGTGAGGGTTCGTGCATGTCATTGTAAGGCAGCCAAGGGTTTTGTGGGCCGCATCGCCGCGAAGTCGCCATGCCGCTTGTAGCTGCTTGACGGATGCAAATAGAATCTGTATTCTATTTGCATGGTCAGACTTGCCAAATTCAACGAAAACAACTTTATCGACAGCGCCATCGAGATCGCCGCCCAGTGCGGTTTCGCGGCGGTGTCGATGTCCGCCATCGCGGTCAAGGCCGGCGCGCCGATCGGTTCGGTGTATCACCGCTTCGATTCGCGCGGCGCGATCCTGGCGCGCGCGTGGCTGCGCGTCAAGGCCGACTTCCGCAGCGAAGTGGCCAGCCTGTGGGCGCGCGGCGACGGCGATACCTGGGCCGGCGTGCATGGCTTGCTGGACTGGTGCCGGCGCAAGCCGGTGTATGCGCGCTTCCTGCTGCAATGCGAAGACAGCCCCGATTTCAACGGCGCGCTGAGCGCCGAATTGACGGCCGCGCTGGAAGCCGAGCAGGCCGAACTCGACGCCTGTTTCGAGCGCTGCGTGGCCGCGATGCCGGGCCAGGCCGCGCACACCGGCAGCATGCTGCGCTTTGTATTGGTCGACGCGCCGGTGGCCATCGTCAAGCCTTACCTGACCCAGAACCAGCCGATACCGGCCAGCGCCGACGCCATGCTGCGCGCCTCGCACGACGCGGTATGCGGCTGGGCCACCCGAACTCCTCACTGAATTTCTCACTGAAAATATATCTATGCGCTATTCCACCCAGCTCGACCACGGCAAGAAAATCCCGCTGCACGATGAAGAAGGTTTTATCGGCATGCGCGCCGCCGGCCGCATCGCCGCTGACACGCTCGACTACATCACGCCGTACGTCAAGGCCGGCGTCTCGACCGCCAGGCTGGACCAGCTGTGCGAAGAATTCATGCGCGCCGCCGGCAGCATCCCGGCCACCATCGACTACCACGGCTACAAGCACGCCAGCTGCATCTCGGTCAATCACGTGGTCACGCATGGCATTCCGTCCGATACCAAGATCCTGAAAAACGGTGACATCGTCAACATCGACGTGACGCCGAAATTCAATGACTGGCACGGCGACACCAGCCGCACCTTTCAAGTGGGCGAGGTCTCGATCCTGGCCGCGCGGCTGGTCAGGACCGCCTATCAAGCGATGATGACCGGGATTAACACGGTGCGTCCCGGCGCCACGCTGGGCGACGTCGGCGCGGCGATCGAGGCGGTGGCGCGCGCGCAGGGTTTTTCATCGGTGCGCGATTTTTGCGGCCACGGCCTGGGCAAGGTGTTCCACGACGCGCCGCAAGTGCTGCATTACGGCCGCGCCGGCACCGGCATCGTGCTGGAACCGGGCATGATCTTCACCATCGAGCCGATGCTGAACGCCGGCAGTTTCCAGGTCAAGGTCCTGCCCGACAAATGGACCACGGTGACCAAGGACCGCTCGCTGTCGGCGCAATTCGAGCACTCGATCGCGGTGACCGAAACGGGCTTCGAGATTTTCACCTTGTCGGCCTTGCCGCAAGCCGTCGCCGCCTGATTGGTTTGTTCTGCCTGCCAGGCCGATGAATTACGACTTGTTCGATTTTTCCGAGGAAGCGGCGCCGCCCGCGCGTGAGCCGCTGAGCGAGGCGGCGTACGTGCTGCGCGCTTTCGCGGCGCCGTATGCGGCGCGGCTGATGCCGGCCATCGACGAGATCGTCGCGGCGGCGCCGTTGCGCCACATGGTCACGCCGGGCGGTTTCCGCATGTCGGTGGCGCTGACCAATTGCGGTGCGCTGGGCTGGACCAGCGACCGGCGCGGCTACCGCTACAGCAGCACCGATCCCGCATCCGGCCAGCCGTGGCCGGCCATGCCGGCGCTGTTCCTGGAACTGGCGCAAGCGGCGGCGGCGGAGGCCGGTTTCGCCGCTTTCACGCCGGACGCCTGCCTGATCAACCGCTACGGAGCGGGCGCCAAAATGACGCTGCACCAGGACAAGGACGAACACGATTTCAACGCACCGATCGTCTCGGTGTCGCTCGGCATCCCGGCAATGTTCCTGTTCGGCGGTTTCGCGCGCAGCGACAAGACGCTCAAGGTGCCGCTGTTCCATGGCGACGTGGTGGTGTGGGGCGGCCCGGACCGCCTGCGTTATCACGGCATCTTGCCGATTAAGGAAGAGAGGCATGCGCTGACCGGCGACAGCCGCATCAATTTCACTTTCCGCAAAGCGGGCTGAGGTTCTACAATTCGGGGAGCACCTTTGCTTCCCACCACCCTGAGCCCCGCATGAGCGAATTTTCCGAAGATATTTATACCGAACCGTCAGTCGATGTCGATACCCTGGCCAACCTTGGCCCGCTGACCGGCATGGCCGGCATCTGGACCGGCACGCGCGGCCTCGACGTCAAGCCGAAAGCCGACGGCCCGCGCAAGCAGGCGTTTGTCGAACGCATCGAATTGCAGCCGATCGATCCGGTGACCAATGGCCCGCAACTGTTTTACGGCTTGCGCTATTACATACACATCACCAAGCCGGACCAGCTCAAGACTTACCATGAACAAGTCGGCTACTGGCTGTGGGAGCCGGCCACCGGCGCCATCATCCAGACGCTGGCGATACCGCGCGGCCAGATCGCCATGGCGTCCTGCATCGCGGCGCCGGACGCGACCAGTTTCGAGCTGGTGGCACAACGCGAATCGACCAGTTACGGCATTTGCTCGAACCCGTTCCTGGAACATGCGTTCACCACCACCGAATACCGCATCAAGGTCGATATCCACGCCGATGGCACCTGGCAATATGAAGAAGATACGGTGATGCAAATTCGCGGCAAGGATGAGCCGTTTCACCATATCGACCGTAATCTGTTGACCAGGATCGCCGCACCGACGCCGAATCCATTGGCGCGTTGATGTTGGCGCGCCGGCCGGCGCGCTTAGCGGATGATGTTTGTCGCCGCCTTGGCCGGCGCGAACGGGCCGCGCTCGGGCAGCAGGTGGCCGGCCGCCAGCACGGCGGCAATCGCCGGTCCCAGCACCAGCGCGTGGGCCAGGCGGTTGCGTTTTCCCTTGCCGGCAATCGCGATGGCGCGGTCGACCTGGCGCCGGCTGCCGAGCGCGCCGGTCAGCACGCCGCGCACCCGTCTGCCGAATACCGGCAAGCCGGCGCCGGCCGCCAGCACGCCGGCCACGGCCGCCGGCAGCGCGCCGCTGAACAGGAAGGCGAGCAGCGCCACGGCCAGCGCGGCCAGTGCATTCTTCCACCAGAACTGCTTGGCCAGCCGGGTGTAGATGTGGCGCAGCGCGCCCAGCATGCAGCTGCGCAACTGCTGCGCGTATTCCGGCGACACCACGTCGGGATGGGCGTGCGCCGCTACGCCGTCGAGCACCGATTCGATCACCTCGCCATTCAGTTCGGACGCGGCGACGTCGCGCAGCGGCAGCAGCAGGCGGTCGATGTCGGAGGCAAAAAAACCGCCGTCGGCGCTATGGTTCAGCGCATTGCCGAGCGCTTGCAAGTCTCCCTGCAGCAGCTTTTCGACGATATCGTCCAAGCTCAGCCAGCGCAGGTCCGCGCCATACGCGACGATGTGGTGGCTGGCGCCATTGCACGATGCCTGCAGCCGCACGATGCGCAGCTTGCCCTGGTAGCGCGCATCGATGCGCTGCGGGAAGGCGGGATCGTCCAGCGCGATCTTGCCGAGCGTGAGTGACTGGGACAGCGCGGCGATGGCATGCGGATCGTGCTTGTCGACAATTGCGCGGCTGTCGTCATCGGCCTGTTCCGGCAATGCCACGCTGTAGGCCGGCGTGGCGTAGACATCGACCCAGGCGGCCGTGCCGCGTTTGCCGGAACCTTTGCACGGGCCGCAGGTGATATCGCCGCGGCCGCTGCAAGTGCGGCATGTGATATTGCCGGATGCATTGCAAGTGACGCAATGGATGTTGCCGGAGCCTGAGCAAGTATGACAAGTGATCTTGCCATGGGAGCAGGAATGGCAATGGACTTGCCGGGTGCCATGGACCATCCGCGATTCCTTGCGGTAAGTCGTGTGCGCGCTGCCGTTTTGGTAGGTCACCACCGGCACTTGTTCGGTCACGTATTCGCTGGCCGATTCGTGTGCCTGGCCGCTGCCGCCGCAGGCCGGGCAATTGATCTTGCCGGTGCCGCAACAATTGTAGGCGCTGCATAGGACGCTGCGCCCGCCCTGGCAGGCGTCGCAGGTTTCGGATTTGCGGCCGCGGCAGTGGTGGCAAGTGCTGCTGCCGTCGCCGCCGCAGCCGCCGCAAGTGTCCAGGTGCCAGTGCTTGCCGGCGTGCGGCAAGTACAGGCCGGCCTGGATTTCATCGTGCGGGGTGTCCAGCGCACGCAAATGGCTTTCCATGCTGTTGGCGGCCAATAACAGGCGCGGCTTGCTCAAGGCCCGGGCCGCCGCCTCGACTTCCTCGGCGTAATCGCAGGATCGGTCGGCCGCGCCACGGTCGAAAAAACCATTGATGACGCGGCTTTCGAAATGCGCTTCCAGGCTGTAGCTGGCCAGCAAGGTGTAGTCTTGAAGCGTATCGGTTTCCGCGATCGCCTGGATATCTTCCGGCGCGAAACGGGTCTTGTCCTGCACCAGTTTGCGGACCTTGTCGAGCACCGCAATGGCGCGCGGCTGGTCCGGGTTCACGGCGGGCGCCGCCGGTCCCGTGGCGTCGAGTCCAGGCAAGGCGGGCGTGCTGGTGGCATCGATGTCGAGCAGCGGCAGTTGATTCATGCTTGTTTCCCAGGACGTTATGGACGATGACAGACGATTAAGGACGACGGCGGAATACGGACGGCACCAGCGCGGAAGGCGGCTTCAGCAATAATTTTATCACCGGGAATGCGCTAAAAAATTACCAAAATGAAATATTTATTTGCCGTTTCAGTGAGGATTCCTTGGCATTTTTGTGCTAGCGCAAGCCGCGCCGGAACTGGTCCGGCGTGCTGCCGCTCTGGCGCCGGAACATGGCGATGAAGGCCGACGAGGTGCTGTAGCCGAGGTCGAGCGCGATGCTGTGCACCGGCTGGCCCTGTTCCAGCAAGGGCAGCGCCGCCAGGAAACGCTGGCGCTGGCGCCATTCGCCAAAACTGATGCCTAATTCGCGCTGGCAACGGCGCGCCAGCGTGCGTTCGGTGATGTGCAATAAATGCGCCCAGTCGGCCAGCGGACGGTTGTCGCTCAAGTCTTGCTGTAGATAAGTCAGCAAGTTCGACAGCACTGGGTCTTGCGTGCCCGGCAAGTAATTACTGCTGTGCGGGGCGATGATCAACTGGTCGACCAGTACTTGCGCCAGGCGCTTGTCGGCCGGGGTTGCCGGCGTCATCACATGGCGTTCGGCGAAATCGGCCAGTATCGCCTTCAGCAGGGGGCTCATCACCAGCGCGCAGGGTTCGGCCGGCAAGTCGCGGCACAGCGCCGTGGCGATGTAAGCCGAGTGGTAAATCACCGGCTGGCGGATGTGGCCGTCGTGCGGCGTATCGGGCGGTATCCACAGCGCATATTGCGGCGGCGACAGGTAGCGCTGCCCGGCCACCGTGATTTCCATCACGCCAGTCGCGCAATAGTTCAGTTGGCCCCACTGATGGCGATGGGTGATGTATTGCTGGTCGGGGGCATAATCTTCGATGCGGAAGTAGACTTCGTAGGGAAGTTCGGAAAATTGCGGGGGATGCAGTTTGGTCGCCATATTGTCCTGGAACGCGCATGTTATGTCTGTTTTGGATTATATCCATACAAACAGACCATGGGACAATGCTGTCATTCCAGTCGCAAAGGCCGTCATGACCAGCAACGCATCTTCCCCCTCACTCAAACACTATATCTTCCCGGTGGTCGCGGTCCTGATCTGGGCCATCAATACCATCGTCAACAAGATGGCGGTCGGTATCATCGAGCCGGCGGCGATTGCCTTTTACCGCTGGCTGCTGGCCGGCTGTTTGCTGGCCGCCATTTTTGGCAAGTCGGCGTGGCAACAGCGGACCGTGATCCGCGTGTATTTGCCGAAGCTGTTTGTGCTCGGCATGCTGGGCATGGTCATGTACCAATGCCTGGCGTATATCGCTGCGCAAACCACCAGCGCCACCAATATGGGCATCCTGGTGTCGTTGATGCCGCTGCTGGCGGTTGGCCTGAGTGTGATCTTGCTGGGCGAGGCGGCCACCCAGGGCGCTGTGTTCGGCGGCATGTTGTCGCTGCTGGGCTTGGCTTACCTGCTCAGTCACGGCCATCCGGCGACGCTGCTGTCGCATGGCATGGCGGCCGGCGACGGCCTGATGCTGCTGGCTTGTTTGTCGTACGCGGCATATGGCGTGTTGCTGAAACGCTGGAAAATTCCGCTCAATAACTGGCATTCGCTGCTGATCCAGGTGTGGAGCGCGGTGCCGGTCTTATTCATTTATTATATGAGCCAGTCGGCGCCGCCGCTGACGGCGGGCGGCTTGCCGCTGGTCTTGTTTGCCGGCATACCGGCATCCTTCATTGCGCCGTTTTTATGGATGCATGGGGTCGGCAAGCTGGGGCCGAGCAAGACCACCACGCTGATGAACTTGCTGCCAGTATTTACGGTGATCATCGCCGTGCTGTTCCTTGGCGAACCGTTGCACGCCTACCATCTGATCGGCGGCGGGGTGACCTTGCTGGGCGTGGTGCTGGTACAGTATTTGAAGCAGCCGTTGCGGCGTGCACCAGTCGCCGGCAGGCAAATGTAAACAGACGGAACGCACGCGCAAAACAGCGGTGTCCCAGCCGGCCTCACCAGTTGCCTGGTTGCGGTCGGCAAGGGCTGGTTTATTGCGGTCAAGAACCGTTAATCACGCTTGTACACCGATGCTTTGTTCCAGCACCTTGACCAGCGATTCGACGCCTTCCCGGTCGGATTCGTCGAAACGGCTGATCAATGGGCTGTCCAGGTCGAACACGCCGACGATCTGGCCGTTGCAAAATACCGGTACCACCAGCTCCGAGCGCGAGTTGACGTCGCAGGCGATGTGGCCGGGGAAGGCGTGCACGTCCTGCACGACAATCGACTGGCCTTCGACCACGGTGGTGCCGCACACGCCGCGGCCTTTCTTGATGCGGATGCAAGCCGGCTTGCCCTGGAACGGTCCGAGCACCAGTTCATCGCCCTTCAAGAAGTAAAACCCGGCCCAGTTCAAACCCGGCATGGTATGGAAGACCAGCGAGCTGAAGTTGGCGGTATTGGCGATGAAATCGCTTTCGCCGGCCAGCAAGCCTTGTAATTGCGAACGCAGGTCGGCGTACATGGCCAGTTTGGCTTGTGCAGTGTCGGTGCGGTAGGCGGTATCGCTGATGGTAAAGGTCATGGCGGCAGTCTGCTTAAAATCGGTAAGCCGCTATGGTAGCGCGTCTGGACCAATCGCGCACAGCCGGCTCATCGGGGTAATCGGTGGCGCATGTCGATGAAGGCCCGGCGCAGCGGCACGCCATCGATAGTGCTTTTCCATTGGGAATCGCGGCGGGCCGGCGCTACACTGCAGAAGGCATGCAGCGGATGTATGTCCAATGACAATAGTTTCCATCGGGAGTCACTCTTTCTAGCGTGCGCGGAACACAGCATTAAAGCTGGTAGCATCGATGCATGATTGATACGAACCTGCCTTGTGCATGGGCGCAAGCGAGGTTGTTTCATGTGAGGGAGCGTGTCGGAAGTGCTAGTGGACAATGTTTTCGATATCGAATTGAAGCTATTGCTGGAAGGGATATTGCTGAGATACCAGCATGACTTCCGCAATTATTCCATCGCTTCGCTGCGCCGCCGGATACGCCAGGCGATGGAAAAGTTTTCCTGCGCCAGCGTGTCGCAGTTGCAGGACCGCATTTTGCATGAACCGGCCGTATTTGCGCAGATGCTGCAATATTTCACCGTGCAAGTCAGCGAAATGTTCCGCGACCCGGCCTATTTCCGCGCCTTGCGCGACAAGGTCGTACCGGTCTTGTATACCTATCCGTCGATCAAGATCTGGGTCGCCGGTTGCAGCAGCGGCGAAGAAGTCTGGTCGCTGGCGATCATGCTGGAAGAAGAGGGACTGCTGGAGCGCAGCATGATCTATGCGACCGACATCAACCCGGAAGCGCTGGCAATCGCCGAAGCCGGCATCTACCCGATCGAACGGATTGCCCAGTTCAGCAATAATTACCAGTTGGCGGGCGGCCGGAAATCGCTGTCCGACTACTACACCGCCGCCTACAGCAATGCGATCTTCGAGCGCCGTTTGCGGCGCCAGTTCGTGTTCGCCGACCACAGCCTGGCGACCGACAGTGTATTTTCCGAAGTGCACCTGGTGTCTTGCCGCAACGTCATGATTTATTTCAACCGTGAATTGCAAGACCGCGCCACCGGCTTGTTCCATGAGGCGCTGGTGAATCGGGGTTTCCTCGGCCTGGGCTTGCGCGAGAGTTTGCGTTTCACCAGCCATGCCGAAGCGTTCCACGAGTTTGCCATTCCGGAAAAAATTTACCAGCGAGTATGAAGGGCCAGCATGCAGACCATCTTGCCGCCGCGCGCCGACAGACTGACCGGGACCATCCGCCTGGTCGCGATCGGCGCGTCGGCTGGCGGCGTCGAGGCGCTGGGCATCTTGCTGCGCGCGATACCCGCTAATTGTCCAGCCGCATTTGTGGTGGTGCTGCATATGGCGCCGGACCGTTCCAGCCGCTTGCCGCAGCTGTATGCGCAGCGCTGCCAGTTGCGCCTGAAAGAAGCGGAAGACAAGGAGGCGGTACTGGCCGGCACGGTGTATTTCGCGGTGGCCGACTATCATTTGCAGATCGAGCCGGAGCGGACCTTTTCACTCTCGCTCGACGCGGCTGTAAATTATTCTCGTCCGGCAATTGATGTTTTATTTGAATCGGCAGCTTATACTTACGGCAAGGAAATGCTGGGCATCATATTAACCGGTGCTTCCGCCGATGGCGCGGCGGGCCTGGCGACGGTGCGGCAATGCGGCGGACACGCCTGGGTGCAGGATCCGGCGCAGGCGCTGGCCGGCATCATGCCGGCCGCCGCGTTGAAGCTGGCGGGCGCCGACAGGGTATGGGATGTACATCAAATGGCAGCGGCTTTGGCCGGTTTTACAGGCGTTGGCAGTATTTCACCGGAATAAATGACCGAGTCGTGACCTCACTTACATCTTCTCCCATCCATATTCTTGTCGTCGATGACGTCGAGCAAAATCTGACGGCGGCCGAAGCGCTGCTGCTGCGGCCCGGCATCGTCGTGCTGAAAGCGTCATCCGGCGCGGCGGCGCTGGAAATGCTGCTGGTGCATGAGGTCGCGCTGGCGCTGATCGATGTGCAAATGCCGGGCATGGACGGTTTTGAACTGGCCGAGCTGATACGCGGCAGCGAACGCACCCGTACGATCCCGCTGATTTTCCTGACCGCCGCCACCCGCGAAGCGGCTTTCAGCTTTCGCGGTTATGAGGCGGGCGCCGTCGATTTCCTGTTCAAGCCGGTCGATGGCAAAGCGTTGATCAGCAAGGTCCATGTATTTGTCGAGCTCTACCAGCAAAAGAAACTGTTGTCGCAACAACTAGCGGAACTGAAACACGCCCTGCATTTGAATGAAATGTTTACCGCCGTGCTGGGCCACGATTTGCGCACCCCGCTGTCGGTGGTGATGAATGGCGCGACGCTGTTGCCGATGATGACGGACCAGCCGAAAGTGGTGGCCACGGCGGCGCGTATCGAAGCCAGCGCCAGGCGCATGGCGCGCATGGTCAATCAATTGCTGGACCTGGCGCGGATTCGTTACGGCACCATGCAGCTGAATGTCGCGCAGCATGATTATGCCGCGCTGTGCCGCGCCGCCGCCGAAGAGTTCGAGCAGGCCGGCAAGCCGTCGCTGATTGCCTTGTCTGTCAGCGGCGATGTCGGCGGAGAAGTCGACGCCGGCCTGTTTTCGCAGGTGGTGTCGAACTTGCTGTGCAATGCCTTGAGCCATGGCCAGCCCGGTGCGCCGGTGCAATTGAACCTCAACGGCAGCGCGGCCGACAACATCGCAGTAACCGTCCGCAATCTTGGCGTGATTCCGCCAGCAGTGTTGCCGTTTATTTTCGAGCCGTTCCACCAGGGCGACGACAGCCGCAAATCGTCGCAGGGGCTGGGACTGGGCTTGTACACCGTCAGCATGTTCGTCAAGGCCCATGGCGGCACGGTGGCCGTGACCTCGGCCGAACCGCAAGGCACCGTGTTTACCATCGTTTTGCCGCGAAAGGTCAGCCTATGAGCGTCGATCGTACCGCTTACCTGCCGCCCGGCGGCGGCGCCAGCGGCGACTTGCTGCGCAGTCTGGACTGGTCGGCCACCAGCCTGGGGCCGATCGGGCAGTGGCCGCAATCGCTGCGCACCAGTACCGAGATCGTGCTTAATTCACCGATCGCGATGGTGCTGATGTGGGGGCCGCAACATGTGATGCTGTACAACGATGAATATGCCGTCATTGCCGGCGCCAAGCATCCGGCGGCGATGGGCGGCACGGTGGAGGAAATCTGGCCGGAAGTCTGGGCCTGGAACCGGAATATCCTGGAAACGGGATTTCGCGGCGAATCCCAGGTTCATCATGAAAACATGTTCCTGCTGTCGCGCCATGGCGTGCCGGAGACGGTATGGCTGGACTTGTTTTATACGCCGGTCTACGATGAACGCGGTCTGGTGGCCGGCGTGCTGTGCACGGTGATAGAAGTCACGGCCAGGGTGCTACAGAACCGCAAATTGCAGGCGGCGACGCAAGAGCTGGCGTTCTTGAACAGCAGTTTGTCGCATGAGGCGCAAGCGGTGCTGGCCGCCAATCGGCGTCTGAGCCGGGAGGGGGCGTTGCTGCGCGCACTGTTCGAACAATCGCCGAGTTTCATGGCGGTGTTGCGTGGCCCGCAACATGTATTCGAACTGGCCAATCAGCCGTATCTGCAATTGATCGGCGAGCGCGACATTATCGACAAGCCGATCGAGCAAGCCTTGCCGGAAGTGAAACAGCAAGGTTTCATCGATTTGCTCGACAGCGTGTATCACGGCGGCGAGGCGTTCGTCGGCCGCCAGTTGCGGGTCGAATTGTTGCGCAATGGGAGCGGCGAGCTGGTGCCGCGCCACATCGATTTTGTGTACCAGCCGATCCGCGACGAGCATGGGCAAGTGTCGGGCGTGTTTGTCGAGGGGGTCGACGTCACTGAACGGATGGATGCCGAAGAGCGCTTGCGCATCGCGCAGCAAGCGGGCGGCATCGGCAGTTTTGAATGGTTTCCGGAAACCGGCGAGCTGGTGGTGTCGAGCACCTTCCGCCGCATCTGGGGCTTGCAAGACGGACAGCCGATCAATTCCAGCGTGCTGGTCGGGATGGTCGATGAACGCGACCGGCCCAATGTCGGCCCGGTCTTGCTGGAGCAAAAACACAATCCGCTGGCCTATGTCGAATACCGCATCCGCCGTCCGGACACTGGTCAATTGCGCTGGATCGCGCGCCAGGGCGAGGTAGTGGAAGGCTTGACGCCGGGCCAGCGGCGCTATGTCGGCGTATCGTTCGACATTACCGAGCGCAAATTGATCGAGCAGGCGTTGCATGAAAGCCAGGAGCGGCTGGCGGCGATTTTCGGCCAGGCCTCGGTCGGCTTGTCGGAGCTGAGCCTCGATGGCCGTTTCCAGCGCGTCAACGGGGCCTTGTGCGCGATGCTGGGCAGGGCGCCGGAACAGTTGCTGCAACTGAATATGAACGATATCTTGCATCCGGCCGATGTCGACGGCAACAAGCTGATGTTCCAGCGCCTGGCCGATACCGGCGCCTCGTTCACGCTGGAAAAACGCTACCTGAAACCGGATGGTTCGTATGTGTGGGTGTCGAGCAATGTCAGCCGCCTGGTCGATGAAGCGGGCCAGCCGCAAGCGTTTATTGCGGTCAAGACCGATATCACCGAGCGGCGCCGCATCGAGCGCGCGCTGCATGAATTGAACGATACGCTGGAGCACCGCGTCGAGCAGGAGGTCAGCGAGCGTACCAAGGCCGAAGACGCGTTGCGCCAGGCGCAAAAGATGGAGGCGGTAGGGCAATTGACTGGCGGTATCGCGCACGATTTTAATAATGTGCTACAAATTATTTCCGGTAATTTGCACTTGCTGTACCAATTGGCGATGCAGGACAGCATCACCCGCCAGCGCCTGGAAACGGCGATCGCGGCGGTCGAACGGGGCGCCAAGCTGTCGTCGCATTTGCTGGCGTTCGCGCGGCGCCAGCCGTTGCAGCCGGTGGTCTCCGACCTGGGCCGCATCGTGCGCAACATGGATGCCTTGCTGCGCCGCGCCTTGGGCGAGGCGATCGAGATCGCCATCATCGGCGGCGGCGGGTTGTGGAATACGCTGGTCGACCGCAGCCAGATTGAAAATGTGATCCTGAACCTGGCCATCAATGCGCGCGATGCGATGGATGGGGCCGGCAAGCTGACCATCGAACTGGGCAACGTGCTGCTGGACGAGCAATATGTGATGAACCTGGTCGATGTGCCGTCAGGGCAATATGTGATGCTGTCGGTCACCGATACCGGGCGCGGCATGTCGGGCGAGGTGTTGCAGCGCGCCTTCGAGCCGTTTTTTACCACCAAGCCGGAAGGCGAGGGCACTGGGCTGGGCTTGTCGATGGCCTATGGTTTTGTCACGCAAAGCCGCGGCCATATCCGCATCTACAGTGAACCGGGGCTGGGCACCGGTGTCAAAATTTATTTGCCCCGTTCGTTGATGGCGGAAGTCGAAGACCAGGCGCCATCGAGCAGCCTGGTGACCGGCGGCAGCGAAACCATCCTGGTGGTCGAGGATGACCCGGGCGTGCGTTCGACCGTGGTCGACATGCTGACCGCGCTCGGTTACAGGGTGCTGAAGGCGGAAGATGGCGAAAGCGCGCTGGTGGTGCTGCAGAGCGGCGTCGAGATCGATGTGTTGTTTACCGATGTGATCATGCCGGGCCAGGTGCGCAGTCCCGACATGGCGCGCCGCGCGCGCGAATTGCAGCCCGATATCGCGGTGTTATTTACTTCCGGCTATCCGCAAAACGCCATCGTGCATGGCGGCCGGCTCGACGAAGGAGTGGAATTGCTCAGCAAGCCTTATCGGCGCGAAGAATTGGCGCACAAACTGCGGCTGGTGCTGGCCAGCCGCCAGCAGCAAAGGTATGCGCGCCAGTTGGCCGCCTCATCGAGCGGAGCGCGGCTGGCGGGACCGGACAGCGTCGCCAGTGTCGATTTGACCGGCGAGGCGGCGGCCGGATCGCCAGCCGGCGCCACGCCGGCCTCGCTGAAAATCCTGGTGGTCGAAGACAATCTCGATTCGCAAATGATGGTGTGCGAACTGGTCGGCATGCTGGGCCATGCGGTGACCGGCGTCGCCGACGGCGAGGCGGCCTGGGATTTGATGAACCAGCAGCATTTCGACGTATTGTTTACCGATGTCAGCTTGCCCGGCATGTCCGGCATCGCGCTGGCCCGGCTGGTGCTGCGCGACAAGCCGGCCACGCGGATTATTTTTTCGACCGGTTATGGCAGGGAGGCCATGGATGAGCTGGGCTTTTCCGCCAGCGTGTTGCGCAAGCCGTATGATCTGGCAGAGTTGAAAACGGCACTCGATAATCATTGATATCCTTGCTTCCACTCACGAAAGGCGATAAACCATGACGACCGAAATGATGATACTGGGCTGGACCCTGGTGCTGGCGCTGGTACAGATCCTGTTGCCGTCGGCTTTTCGTTACCAGGAAACCGGCGCCGCCTACAATGTCGGTGCGCGCGACGAGCCGGGGCCGCCGGTCGGCAAGGTCACGGCGCGGCTGCGGCGGGCGCAGGCCAATCTGTTTGAAACCTTGCCGCTCTTCATAGCCGCGCTGCTGATTATCCACGTCACCGCGCGCGAAAGCACGCTGACCTTGTGGGGCGCCAGCCTGTTCCTGGCGGCCCGCATCGTCTACCTTCCGCTGTATGCGCTGGGCATTCCGGTGCTGCGCACGCTGGCATGGATGGTGTCGATCGCCGGTTTGCTGATGTTGTTGTGGGCTATCCTGGTACCCGCCTGAGCTCGCGCCGGCCTCCTACGAGACAGCTAGGCGGCGTCCTATGGCGACCCTGTTGCCGCAACGGTACAGTCATCGGTCAAGGGCAGTATGTTGATGCCGGCTGACTGGAGCGACAAGCATATGAAGAAGAGTGCAGGCAAGACGATGAGGGGGCGTAGCCAACTGATATCGCCGGAATTTCTGGCGATGCTGCAAGGCATCAAGATCGCCGATGTTCCGCCGCCCGCCAAAGCGATGGGAAGCGAAGCGCCGGCAAGCGCGGCCGGCAGCCAGGTGAAAGCCAAAACCAAGGCAGCCCGGACAGTCCACGCGCCGCAGTTCGACATCGGCACGCTGCTGTCGCTGGCGGGCGACAAGATCATCATTGAATTCCCTGAAAATAGCAGCAAGACTTTCATGGCGGAATTCCTGACACAGGTGTAAGCGCCAACGCGGCAGCGTGCCAGTGTGCCAGTGTGCGTTAGCGGACAGTGCGGATGCTTCTTTTGGGTAAAATAGTCTTGTCGCGACCACTCCACAGCGGGGACCCATGAGTGATTTGGTGATAGTGCGCAAGGAAGGTTTGTATTGTGTGCCCGGCCAGTTCTACATCGATCCGTGGCGCCCGGTCGAGCGCGCCATCATTACCCACGCCCATGCCGACCATGCACGGGCCGGCCATCGCCATTATCTGAGTACCGCCGCCAGCGTCAACTTGCTGAAGGCGCGCCTGGGTTCGATAACAATTGATGGCCTCGACTATGGGGCCAGCATCGAGCACCATGGCGTGACGATTTCGCTGCATCCGGCCGGCCATGTGCTCGGTTCGGCGCAAGTGCGGCTGGAATACCGGGGCGAAGTGTGGGTCGCCTCCGGCGACTATAAGCTGCAGCCTGACGCCACGTGCGCGCCGTTCGAGCCGGTGCGCTGTCACACTTTTATTAGCGAATCGACGTTCGGCTTGCCCATCTACCGCTGGCTGCCGCCGCAGGATATCTACGACGACATCAACGCGTGGTGGCGTAACAACCAGGCCGAGGGCAGGGCCAGCGTCTTGTTTTGCTATGCCTTCGGCAAGGCGCAACGCATATTGAGCGGCCTCGATGCCAGCATCGGCCCGATTATTTGCCACGGCGCGGCGCAGGCGCTGACCCAGGTGTACCGCGATAGCGGTCTGTTGTTGCCGCCGACAATCATGGTCAACGATATCGCCGATAAAGCCGACCTGAAAAAAACCATCGTGCTGGCGCCGCCCTCGGCGGCCGGCTCGCCGTGGCTCAAGCGCTTCGGCGATTACAGCGACGCCTTCGCCAGCGGCTGGATGCTGTTGCGCGGCGCGCGCCGGCGGCGTGGTATCGACCGGGGTTTTGTCTTGTCGGACCACGCCGACTGGCCCGGATTGATGCAGGCGATCCAGGCCACCGAAGCGTCGCGCATCATCGTCACGCACGGTGCCATAGCGGTGATGGTGCGCTGGCTGCAACAGAATGGCTTGCAAGCCGGCGCCTTCGACACCGAATATGGCGACGACGAGGCGGCCGACAGCGCCGAGGCGGCGCAGGCAGAGGCCGGCCATGCGTGAATTCGCACGCCTGTACGCCGAACTCGACGACAGCACCGCCACCAATCGCAAGCTCGACGCGCTGAAACATTACTTCAGCCATGCCGCGCCGGAAAACGCCGCGTGGGCCGTGTATTTCCTGGCCGGCGGCAAGCCGCGCCAGGCGGTGCCGAGCAAATTGCTGCGCGACTACGCCACCGAATGCGCGATGCTCGACACCTGGCTGTTCGACGAGTGTTATCACGCGGTCGGCGACCTGGCCGAAACCATCGCGCTGATCTTGCCCGCGCCATCGCGCCACAGCGATATCGGCCTGGCCGACTGGATCACGCAGCGCATCGCACCGTTGCGCGGCGCGGCGCCGGGCACCATACGGACGGCGCTGTTCGATTTTTGGGATCAGCTGGAGAGCCGCGAACGGTTTTTGCTGGTGAAGCTGATCGCCGGCGGCTTTCGCGTCGGCGTATCGAAATTGCTGGTGACGCGGGCGCTGGGCGCCATCGCGGCGGTGGACGGCAAGCTGATCGCGCAGCGCCTGATGGGCTGGACCGATGGCAGCGTCAGCCCGACCGCCGCCGGTTTTTTGCAATTGATCGCCGCGCCATCGGAGCGGGAACACGCCTTGCGCGGCGGCCAGCCCTATCCGTTTTTCCTGGCCCATCCCTTGCAAAGCGACGTGGCGACCCTGGGCGAGCTGGGCCGCTGGCTGGTCGAATGGAAATACGATGGCATGCGCGCGCAACTGTTGCGGCGCGATGGTAGCAGTTGGCTGTGGTCGCGCGGCGAAGAGTTGATTTCCGAGCGTTTTCCAGAATTGACGGCGCTGTGCTTGCCGGACGGCACGGTTATCGATGGCGAAATCCTGGTGTGGCGTGTTGGGGATATGCCCGCGCCATTTGCCGACCTGCAAAAACGCATAGGCCGCAAGACGGTGTCGGCCAAGCTGCTGGCCGAATTTCCCGTGGTGCTGGTGGCCTACGATGTGCTGGAACTGGATGGCGTCGATATCCGCGGCTTGCCGCAGCATGAGCGCCGTGTCTTGCTGGAAAAACTGGTGGCGGCATTGCATGTGCCGCAGCTTAAACTGTCGCCGCTGGTGACGGCCGCCAGCTGGGATGCGCTGGCCTTGATGCGTTCGGAATCGCGGGTGCGCGGTGTCGAAGGCTTGATGCTGAAAGCCGTCGACGCGGCCTATGGCGTCGGCCGCACCAAGGATGTCGGTACCTGGTGGAAATGGAAGATCGACCCGTACACCATCGATGCGGTCCTGATCTATGCGCAAAGCGGCCATGGCCGGCGCGCGTCGCTGTACACCGATTACACCTTCGCGGTGTGGGACGATGCGGCGGGCGAGGAACGCAAACTGGTGCCGTTCGCCAAGGCGTACTCCGGTTTGAGCGACGCCGAAATCGCCCAGGTCGACAGTGTGATCCGCAAGACCACGATCGAAAAATTCGGCCCGGTACGCAGCGTCAAGCCGAGCATGGTGTTTGAAATCGGCTTTGAAGGGATTGCCCTGTCGAGCCGCCACAAGGCGGGCATCGCGGTGCGTTTTCCGCGC
Source organism: Janthinobacterium agaricidamnosum NBRC 102515 = DSM 9628 (assembly GCF_000723165.1). Lineage (NCBI taxonomy): Bacteria > Pseudomonadati > Pseudomonadota > Betaproteobacteria > Burkholderiales > Oxalobacteraceae > Janthinobacterium > Janthinobacterium agaricidamnosum. Next base: position 3,963,401 of record NZ_HG322949.1, on the reverse strand, counting down.
ATCTTGCGGCGCCGTCAAGACAAAACCATCGCCGACGCCGATACCTTGTCCGCATTGAAGGGTTTGCTGGCCGTGCCGTCATGAGCGAGACCAGTCAAACCATGCTGGCGCAACAGATCGGGCAATGGTTTGTCCAGCGCGGCTGGAGCGTGTTTCCGTTCCAGCGCGCGGTGTGGCGCGCTGCCGGCGCCGGCCAGTCCGGCTTGCTGCATGCGAGCACCGGTTCCGGCAAGACCTATGCGGTATGGTTTGGCGCCTTGTTGCGCGCTGAAAAGGTCACACGAAAAAAAGCTGGCTTGCGGGTGTTGTGGCTGACGCCGATGCGCGCGCTGGCAGCCGACACGCTGCGCGCCTTGCAAGAATCGGCCGCCGAACTGGCGCCCGGCTGGAGCATCGCCGCGCGCACCGGCGACACCACATCGGCGCAGCGGGCGCGGCAAGCCAGGTCCTTGCCGCAAGTGTTGATCACCACACCGGAAAGCCTGACGCTGATGTTGAGCCAGCCTGATGCTGCCAGCCGTTTTGCGGCGCTGGAGATGGTCATCGTCGATGAGTGGCATGAATTGATGGGCAGCAAGCGCGGGGTGCAAACGCAGCTGGCGCTGGCCCGTTTGCGGCGCTGGAATCCCGGCTTGCCGGTGTGGGGGCTGTCGGCCACGCTGGGGAATTTGGCGCAGGCGAAAGATGTGCTGCTCGGCGCCGGGAATGGTGTAATTGTCGAGGGCAATACCGGCAAGGAAATCGTGGTCGACAGCCTGATCCCGCTGCATCCGTCTCGTTTTCCGTGGGGTGGCCATCTGGGCATGCAGATGTTGCCGCTGGTACTGGCCGAGATCGAAGCGAGCGCCAGTACGCTGGTGTTTACCAATACCCGCTCGCAGGCGGAAATCTGGTACCAGAATCTGCTGGACGCGCGGCCCGATTGGGCCGGCTTGATCGCGCTGCACCACGGCTCGCTGGACAAGACGGTGCGCGAATGGGTCGAAAAAAGTGTAAAGGCCGGTGTGCTGAAAGCGGTGGTGTGCACCTCCAGCCTGGACCTGGGCGTCGATTTTTTGCCGGTCGAGCGGGTCTTGCAGATCGGCAGCGCCAAGGGCATTGCGCGCTTGTTGCAGCGGGCTGGGCGCAGCGGCCATGCGCCGGGACGCATGTCGCGCATCACGCTGGTGCCGACCCATAGCCTGGAATTGCTGGAAGCGGCCGGCGCAAAACAGGCGCTGGCCAGCCGCCAGGTCGAGTCGCGGCTGGCGCCGGAGCAGCCGCTCGACGTGCTGGTGCAGCATCTGGTGACGGTGGCGCTGGGCGGCGGTTTCCGTTCCGACGATTTATATGCGGAAGTGCGGGGCGCGTGGTCTTACCGCCACCTGGGCCTGGACGAATGGCAATGGGCGCTGGATTTTGTCGCGCGCGGCGGCCAGAGTCTGACGGTGTATCCGGAATACCGCCGTGTCTTGCCGGATGAACAAGGCGTGTACCGCGTGCCGGACCTGGCGCTGGGGCGGCGTCACCGTTTAGGCATCGGCACCATCGTGTCGGAAGCGTCTATCCAGGTGAAATATCTGCGCGGCGGCAAGATCGGCAGCATCGAGGAATCGTTTATTTCGCGCTTGAAGCGGGGCGATCATTTTTTGTTTGGCGGGCGTATTTTGGAGTTTGTGCGGGTGCATGACATGACGGCCTATGTCAAACGGGCCACCGGCAGCAAGGGCGCCGTGCCGCGCTGGCAAGGCGGCAAGATGCCGATGTCGTCGGAATTGGCGCATGCGGCACTGGAGCAATTAAGACTGGCCGCGCTGGGCCGCTACGACGGGCCGGAAATGCAGGCGCTGCGGCCCTTGCTGGAAATACAGCAGCGCTGGTCGGCCTTGCCGGGCGCCGCCTCGTTGCTCATCGAAAGCATGTCCAGCCGCGAAGGGCGGCACCTGTTTTTGTACCCGTTTGCCGGACGCCCGGTGCATATCGGGCTGGCAAGCTTGCTGGCTTACCGCATCGGCCGTGTGCAGCCGGCCACGTTTTCAATCGCCGTCAACGATTACGGGATTGAGCTGCTGGCGCCGGCGTCGCTGGAAGTAACATCCTTGTTTGATGGGGCGACCGGCGCCGGGGTCGCCTTGCTGAGCATCGATCATTTGCTGGAAGACGTGCTGTGCAGCTTGAACGCGACCGAGTTGTCGCAGCGCCGCTTCCGCGAAATCGCGCGCATCGCCGGGCTGGTATTCCAGGGCTATCCGGGCCAGCCGAAAAGCGCGCGCCAGTTGCAGGCGTCGTCGTCGCTGTTTTTTGAAGTGTTTCGCAAGCACGACGCCGGCAATTTATTGCTGATACAGGCGCAACGCGAAGTGCTGGAGCAAGAACTGGAATTGACGCGCTTACGCGATACCTTGCTGCAATTGCATGCGCGCCAGATGGTGTTCAAGGAAGTCAAACGGGCCACGCCGTTCGGCTTCGGCTTGATGGTCGAACGTTTCCGCGAAAAATTGACGACCGAGAAATTATCGGATCGCGTAGCCCGTTTGCTGCGCGAACTGGAACAGGCTGCCGGATGAAGGACACCGCATGAAGCAGATCCTGTTGGCAGGCGAAACCATGTTGCTGCTGGCGCAAAAGGCACTGTACTGGCCGCGCCGCAAGATGCTGATTGTTGCCGACATTCATTTCGGCAAGGCGAGCGCGTTCCGTGCCTTGGGCGTGCCGGTACCGCATGGCACGACGTCGGACAACCTGGCCGGGCTCGATGTGTTGCTGGCCGCGCATGAGGTCGAGCACATCGTGTTCCTTGGCGATTTTTTGCATTCCCGCGCCGCGCATGCGCCGGCCACGCTGGCTGCGATGCTGGCCTGGCGTCACAAGCATGCGGGATTGCGCCTGACCGTGGTGCGCGGCAATCATGACGTGCACGCCGGCGATCCTGCGGCCGGCTTGAATATCGACATGGCCGATGAACCGTATCAGGTAGTCCCGTTCGCGTTGTGCCATCATCCGCAACTGGAATCGCCGCTGTATGTACTGGCGGGCCATGTCCATCCGGTGTATCGCTTGTCGTCGCGCCGCGATGCCTTGCGCCTGCCATGTTTCTTGATCGGTCGGACGCGGGCAGTCTTGCCATCGTTTGGCGCATTTACCGGTGGTTATCTTGTGAAACCGCAAGCGGGAGAACGGATTTTTTTGACGGCGGATAATATGGTGTTTGAAGCCGCCTGATTCTTCCAGATACGCTTGCATCCACAGCGATACCGGCGATCAAAAACAGCTTTTGACCATGCCACCGCAGGCGGGAATCATCCTACGTACGGCCGTGCCGTTCTCCTATTCTGTAGCGCCCGGGAGCGCACTACCATGACGACTCCTTACCGCTTTACTCCGATCGGAGTGCGAGGTAAGCAAACTATTTCTAAAGGAGATAATCATGGCCACGGACAACAAATCAGGCAGCAGGCAAGATAATAAACCAGACACCAAACAGGACAGCAAACAGGACGTCAAGCAGGGCGGCAGCCAGGGTAGCCAGCAAAGCGGCAGCCGGACCAGCGAAAACAAGCAGAGCGACACCAGCAAACGGGGGTTTGCCTCAATGGACCCTGAACAACAGCGTGAAATCGCCAGCGAAGGCGGACGCGCCGCCCATGAAAAAGGCACGGCGCACGAATTCACTTCTGAAGAAGCACGCCGCGCCGGCAGTCAAAGCCATAAAAACGATGGCAACCGCCAAAGCGCCAATGCCAACGCCGGCAATGCCGCCGGCGCGCGCGACAATCCCAATCTGGATCGCGACGAGGATAGGGATCGTGATCAAAACCAGGGCGGTTCCAGTCAAAAAAGCGGCGGCTCCGGTGCGCGCACCACGTGAGTTTTTGAAGTTTGATACTGTTGAGTAAAACTGAATGCAAACGGGAACTTGCTTCTCGTTTGCACTTTTATCGGATAAATCCTACATTGATCCCTAATGTAGTCCTATGCCGGTCATGCGATGCGTAGACTACCATGATGGTTGTCCGCGTTCGCAGCGGGCCTGTCCAGATCATCAAGGAGATGCATATGACTACGCCGAATCAAGGGAATCAACAAGGTGGCCAGGCAACGCCGGATCATCCGCCAAGCCAGGCCAGTCAGCAGCAAGGTTCATTATCCCGGGCCGGGGAGAATTTCGTGCTGGTCGATTCCGAGCAGGGACTCGACATCGGCGACGATCAGTTTGCCATCGGCGAAGTACGCCGCGCCGACCGGGTGCCGCACCGGCAGGGCGGTTCCGCAGGGCAAAGCCAGCAGCAGGCCGGGCCGGACACCTCCGGCAGTACTGGCGTGTAGCAATTATTAGCCGAACTACTCGGCGAATCACCCGGCGGCGCCGAAGCTGGGCGCCGCCATCCGCAATGCCTGCTGCCGTATATCGCTCGGCCAGTTGGCGATGCAAGCTGCAAACTGTTCCCGCTTGGCGGCAAACAGCGCCCGGCATGCTTCTTCAAACCCCGCTTGATTTCCCGCCATCGCACTGATGAAGCGATAGGCGGCATCGCGCGCCTGGCGTTGCTGGTCGGCTTCCCTGTTGTCGCGCTGTGCGTGTTCGACCAGTTTGCGCAGTGCCACCGACGCGCCGCCCGGCTGTCCGGCCAGCCACTCCCAGTGGCGCGGCAGCAGGGTGACTTCGCGTGCCACCACGCCCAGCCTGGGGCGGCCCGCCGTGCGCGGCGTTGCCATCTCAACAGGCGGTCTCGGCAGGCGCTGCAACACTTGTTCCAGCGTGCCATGCAAGTTCAAATCGAGCTGGGCGCCCGTCATATCGTCGAAAATCAGGATTTGCGCCAGTGGATCGTGCTCGATTATGGCTTTCAAATCGACGGCGATGCTGCGCAAGTCGCCGCTCGCCACTTTGTCATGTCCGGCAAAGGCGCTCAGCTTGTTGGATGACATGGTCGTCTCCTTCATCAATGATGAGGATATTTTACCCGGATAAAATGTAGCAAGGTATTGTATTGTTCCTTAAACATCCGGGACGATCGAGGCGGGCTTGATTTAGAATAAACAGCAGCAGGTTTTTACTTTGTTTCAGCGCTGTTACAAAACTCTCTGCCCTGGACGGGCTTCCCTGGTTGACTTATTAAATGATAATCATTATCATCTGTGATGACGCCAGCTTTTGCTTTTGCCTCCATGCATAGCGCAGCCAGCCATCTTTGTCGGCGAACTAATTTTTCTTGAAGGATGTGCATGAACCGCTTTCACCTGGCCCGTCCGCGATCCGCGCCGGGCAAGCCGGCCATGGAACAGCAGCGCCGGGGCGGGCGATGAGCACATCGCAGCATACCCGGGATCTCGACGACAGCGCCAGACGCAACGCCAGCCGCGCGGTCTGGTTGAAGAATCTGCATCAATGGCACTGGATCAGCTCGGCGCTCTGCCTGCTGGCGATGATCTTGTTCAGCGCCACCGGCATCACGCTGAACCACGCGGCCCAGATCGAGGCCAAGCCTGTCGTCACCAGCAAGAAGGCAACTGTGCCGGCATCGCTGCAAGCCGAGTTGCGCAAATTTGCCGCAAGCCATGACGGCGCCAAGCAGCCGTTGCCGGCCGACGCCGAACGCTGGCTGAAGGATACCTGGTCGCTCAATGCCGGCGGACGCCTGGCCGAGTGGTCGCTCGATGAAGTCTATCTGCCGTTGCCGAAAGCGGGCGGCGACGCCTGGGTGCGCGTCGGCCTCGACGATGGCGCGGCGGAATACGAGTTGACCGACCGCGGCTGGATTTCGTGGCTCAACGATGTGCACAAGGGCCGCAATACCGGTCCGGCCTGGAATTGGTTCATCGACTTTTTCGCCGTCGCCTGCCTGGTGTTTTGCCTGACCGGTTTGTTGATCTTGAAATTCCACGCGGCCAAGCGTGCGCTGACCTGGCCGATGGTGGGCCTGGGGATCGTGATTCCTTGCGCCATCGCCTTACTGTTTATTCATTAATCTCTTTTGACAGGTACTCCCATGAAATTACGCTATTCCATCGCGCTCAGCCTTCCGCTGGTGGGCAGTTCGGCGATGGCCGCCGACCTGGCCTTGAAGCTTGAAATCCCGCAATTGAACGTGGCCGAATACCACCGTCCCTACATTGCCGCCTGGATCGAAACGCCGGACCAGAAAGTGGTGACCAACCTGTCGGTCATGTATGACTTGCAAAAGAAGGAAAACGGCGGCACCAAGTGGCTCAAGGACATGCGCCAGTGGTGGCGCAAGAGCGGCCGCGACCTGACCATGCCGCTGGACGGCATCAGCGGCGCGACCCGCGCGCCGGGCGAGCACAGCATGTCGTTCCCGGCGGCCAAGGCGGAATTGAATAAATTGCCGGCCGGCGAATACCAGGTGGTGGTCGAGGCGGCGCGCGAATCGGGCGGCCGCGAACTGGTGCGCGTGCCATTCCAGTGGCCGCCGAAAGCGGCGCAGGCCATCCCGGCAAAAGGCAAGGAAGAACTCGGCGCTGTCGTCGTCCAACTCAAACCATAAGCGAAGGGCCGTCATGTTGATGATCAAACTGAATAAACCGCTGCTGGCGCTGGCCCTGGCCGGCTTGTCCCTGAGCGCGCAGGCGCACCGGCCATGGATGGTGCCGTCGAGCTCGCTGGTCGAATCGAAAGATCCGTGGGTCACCGTCGATGCGGCGATTTCCGAAGACCTGTTCGATATCGACCATCAGCCGCTGCGCCTGGAAGCGCTGAAAATCACCGGTCCGGATGGCGCGCTGGTGTCGCCCGATAATGCGATCACCGGCCGTTTGCGCAGCGTGTTCGACGTCAAGATGGCCAAGCCGGGTACCTACAAGGCGGCGCTGGTGTCGCAAACCGTGTTCGCCAGCTACAAGGTGAATGGCGAAACCAAACGCTGGCGCGGTACTGAGGATGCATTCAAGAAAGAAGTGCCGGCCGATGCGCAAGACTTGAAAGTCACGCGCACCACCAGCCGCCTGGAAACGTTCTTTAGCGCATCGAACACCAGCTTTGACGTGTTCAAGCCGACCGGCGTGGGGCTGGAATTCGTGCCGGTGACCCATCCGAACGATATGCGCACCGGCGAAAAAGCCACCTGGCGTTTCTTGATCGACGGCAAGCCGGCGGCCAGGCAGTCGTTCAGCCTGGCGGCCGGCGGCGTGCGCTACCGCGGCGTGCTGGGAGAGATTCGCCAGACCACCGACGCCAACGGCGACATCACGTTCACGATACCGGCGCCGGGCATGTATTTCCTCAGCACCAGCTGGCCGGCCGCCGCGCCAGCAGTGGCGGGGCAGCCGCAAGCGATGCCGGAACGCCGCTTGACGTATGCGGCGACGGTGGAAATCCTTCCTCAATAATTGTTTTTATAAAGTCTGACGATGCGCCGGGTACTCCTGCCTCACCATTTTTCCGGGCAGCCGGCGCCAGCCCATGCGCCGGTGCGCGATTTCCACGGCTTGAGCATGGGCACCAGCTGGTCGGTGAAGGTGGTCGAGCGCGGTGCCACCCATCATTTGCAACTGGCCCTGCAACAACAGCTCGATAGCGTGGTGGCCCAGATGAGCCACTGGAGCGATACCTCCGCGCTGGGCCGCTTCAACCTGGCGCCGGCCGGCAGCTGGCATTGTTTGCCGGCCGCGTTTTGCGAGGTATTGTCGTTCGCTATGGAGGTGTCGCACGCCAGTGGCGGAGCCTATGATCCTTGCGCCGGCGCGCTGGTCAAGCTGTGGGGCTTCGGCGCCACGCAGCGCTACGACCAGCCCGGATTTGTGCCGCCGTCGGCGGCATCGGTGGATTGCGCGGTGCGGCAGCGGCGCGACCGGCGTCTGGAATTCGACGTGGCGGCGCGGCGCGCGCGCCAGCCGGGCGGCTTGCTGCTCGACTTGTCGGCGGTGGCCAAGGGCTACGGCGTCGACCGTTTGGCGAGCTACCTGGAAAGCCAGGGCATTAAACATTACCTGGTGGAAGTCGGCGGCGAATTGCGCGGCGCCGGCACCCGGCCGGATGGCCAGCCGTGGTGGGTGGCGCTGGAGCAAGTCGATGGCGCCACCGAACAGCAAGACGGGATGGTGCTGGCGCTGCACGGCTTGGCGGTCGCCACCTCGGGCGATTACCGGCGCTTTTTTGAAGACGGCGGCCAGCGTTATTCGCATACCATCGACCCGCGTTGCGGTACGCCGATCGCCAACGAGCTGGCCTCGGTGACGGTGGTGCACGCCGCATGCATGGCCGCCGACGCCTGGTCGACCGCGTTGACCGTGCTCGGTATCGAGGCCGGTCTGGCGCTGGCCGAACAGCATGGCCTGGCGGCGCGGTTTGTGGTGCGCGACGGCAGCCGCCTCACAGAATACTTGAGCAGCCATTTACAGGGCATGCTGGACCAATGATCTTTACTTCCGACCCGAGCCGGCAAGCGTTGCTGCTGGTCTTGTTGCTGTCATATTTGCTGGTTTGCCTGGCGCCGTACTTGCGGGTCCGGCGCAAGCGGCTTGCCGCGCAGCAGGCCCAGGCGGCGCTGGCCAATGTGCCGGCCTGGATCGTCGCCTACGCCAGCCAGACCGGCAACGCCGAGGAATTGGCCGGGCAAACCGCGGCCACGCTGCGGCTGGCCGGCATTCCGGTGCGCCTGAGCGATTTGTCGGAACTGATTGATGCTGACTTGCAGTCCGCCGAGCGCATCCTGTTCCTGGTCAGCACCTATGGCGAAGGCGATGCGCCGGATAATGCGGCCGCTTTTTCCGGACGTCTGATGGCGCGCGGACTGCCTTTGACGCAATTGCATTACGCGGTGCTGGCGCTGGGCGACAGTGCGTATGCGCAATTCTGCGGTTTCGGCCGCGCGCTGGACCAATGGCTGGCTGGGCAGGGCGCATCGCGCCTGTTCGAGCGCATCGAAGTGAACCGCAGCGCGCCGGACGCGATTTCGCAGTGGCGGCAGCAACTGAGCCATCTGGCCGGCACCAGCGATGCGCCGGACTGGAGCGCGCCGGCGTTCGGCGACTGGCGCTTGCTCAAGCGGGATTTATTGAATCCAGGCAGCGCCGGTCGGCCGCTGTATCACCTCGAACTGGAGCCTGCCGCCGGTGCGTTGCCGGCCTGGCAATCGGGCGACCTGGTGCAAGTGGCCGCGCCGTCGGAGCCTGGACAGCCGCGCGAGTATTCGATCGCCTCGATACCGCAAGATGGCCGGGTGCAGTTGCTGGTGCGCCAGCATCGCCATGCCGATGGCAGCCTGGGTCTGGTCTCGGGCTGGCTGACGGCGCAAGCCGTGGTCGGCGATCTGATCCAGTTGCGCTTGCGCCAGCATAAGCGTTTCCGGCTGGATGGCAATGAACAGCGGCCCTTGATATTGATCGGCAATGGCAGTGGCATCGCCGGCTTGCGCGGCCACCTGAAAAGCCGCGTGCTGGCCGGCCAGCGGTCCAATTGGCTGATCTTTGGCGAGCGCAATGCCGCGTTCGATTACCACTACCGCGCAGAAATCGGACAATGGCAGGCCGATGGCTGGCTGCCGCGGCTGGACATGGTGTTTTCACGCGACCAGCCGCAGCGGCTGTATGTGCAAGACCGTTTGCTGGGCAACGCCGACGAATTGAGACAGTGGCTGGAGCAGGGCGCCGCGCTGTATATTTGCGGCAGCCTGGACGGCATGGCCGGCGGCGTCGACCTGGCGCTGCAGCAGATCATCGGCCGCGCCGGACTCGATGCGCTGGCAGTGGCGGGGCGTTACCGGCGCGACGTATATTAGAATCGGCGCTTAATTGCCCTGGCCGACGGCGCGCCAGAACGCCTCGAAGCCGGCGAGCCGGAATTGCTCGTGGCGGCTGTGGTCGCGGGCCATGCAGTCCATCGTCGCTTCCGCCATCGAAGCGAGCAGCGCGCCGACGAAGGCAGTCGGCAATGCCCGCATGGGACCGTTTTCAACGATTTCCGTCAGCATCGCGCCGGCAGGGGCAAACGCCAGTGCGCCGGCGGTCTTGCTGTGATCCGTCAGCCGGTCCGACAGGCCGAGGATGTCCATTACCTGGCGTTTGCGCGGATGGACGACGCCCCAGTCCACCAGCGCCTGCCAGGTATGCCAGGCGCGGTTGCGCGGCGATTCCGTCAAAGGGTAGCCGGGCATCATGACGTCACGCAACTCTGCCTTCAAGACCAGGTACAACTCATTGAGCAAGACATCCTTGGTGGCAAAATAGGTGAACAGCGAACCTTCGGCGATGCCGGCTTCCTTGGCAATGCGGGAGGTCGGCGCGCCTATCCCTTGTTCCGCGAACACATTGGTGGCCGCATCGAGGATGGCGTGGCGTTTTTCTTCGCTTTTAGGACGTGCCATGACATGGGTGATTGGTGAGTGACTGAATGCTCAATTATGCGGCTTGCCCGGGATTTGGACAAGCCGCCGCGAGTTGACGCTATGCCTGGCATCAATTTTCAAGCCATGCTTTTGGGCATGCCAAACGCGGTCCGCACCATCGCGTCGTGCAGCCGGTCGCTTAACAGCCAGCGCAGGAAGATGCTGATCTTGCCGGCGCCCGGCGCGTTGTAGGCGCTGTTGGCGCGTTTTGCCAGCGCCGCTTTGACGATCATGTCGGCAATCACGCTGGCCGGTATTTGCAGCGCACTGTTTCCTTCCAGGGCGGCGGATTTGTCGAAGAGTGCCACCATCGGTTTGACCGCCTCGGCATACGGGCCATGCGCCGAGTTGGCCAGCAGGCTTTGCGTCGCGATGGCGCCCCATTCGCTCTTGGTGCCGCTGGGACGGATGACGCTGACATCGACGCCGAACGGCGCCAATTCCTGGCGCAGCGCGGCGGAATAGCCTTCCAGCGCAAACTTGCTTGAGTAATACCAGGCGCCGTACGGCGTCGCGGCGACGCCGCCGGTGGACGAGATATTGATGATGCGGCCCCAGCGCTTGCGGCGCATCGGCGCGATCACTTGCTGCGTCAGCGCCGCCAGGCCGAACAGGTTGACCTCGAACTGGCGCCGCGCTTCCGCCATCGGCACTTCCTCGACCGCGCCGTAGGAGCCGTAGCCGGCGTTGTTGACCAGCACGTCGATGTCGCCGCTCTCGGAGCGGATGGCGGCCAGGCAGGCGGCAATCGAGCCGGTATCGGTGATGTCGAGCGGCAGCACCTTGATACCAAGCGCTGTCAAGTTGTCCATTTTGTCGACCCTGCGCGCCGCCGCATACGTCGTAAAACCTGCCGCCGCCAGACGACGCGCCGTTTCCGCACCGATACCTGCGGAGGCGCCAGTGACTAAAGCAATACCTTTTTTCATGAGTTTCCAATTGCGTGAGTAATCACGCATTTAATGATTTAAAAAAAGTGCCGTAGATCGACAGATGCACGGCAGGATGACGAACTCCAAAGGCAGTGCCATACGTGATGCACGCCATATAATTGAGTAATTAATCAATTATATGGCGTGCATGGTGAATGTCAACATCTTTTTGTCGGCGCAGGCCACTGTCGCGATATCAGCGACAGCTTGACTTTATGGCAAACTTTCGACGCCTGTTTCCAGCTCGCCAGTCACTTCCTGCAAGCCGCGCTCCAGGCTGGAAATGCTCGGGTTGTCAATGAACACGCAACGCTTGCCGGTGCGCTTGCAATAATCCTTGACCCGCCAATACGCGCTGTGGCTGATGCAGCCGGTCTGGCAAATCACCAGGTCGGCTGCCGCCAGGCTGGAATCGAGCTTGTTGGCATTGTCTTCCAGGCCGCCGTCGTGATGGGCGAACTGGGCGCCGACCCGTTCGATCAGCGCGCGGTAGGTGGCGACGTTGCCGCTGCGTCCGCCGACGCACAAGACGCTCTGGTCGACCAGGCGGATCGGCATTTTCATGCTGCGCACCGGTTCCATCGGGGCGGGCGCGACTGGCGCCAGGGTTTCCGGCGCGCGATGTTGGGCCTGCTTCAATTCGCTAATCTGGGCGCGCAATTCGCGCTCGCGCTCATCCATCTGGGCCAGCCGTTCGACCAGCCGGCTGCGCGATTCCAGGTCGGGCACCGAGGCTTGCAATTGCGCCAGTTCGGCGCGCAAGCCGTCGATCACGCTATCCTTGCCGATCGACAGTGACCGTGCTTGCATCAGCAACACTTCCTGGCGTTCGGTGTCGGCGGCCTTTTCCAGCTGCAGCGCGTTGTTGCGTTGTTGCAGCTTGGCCAGTTCGCGGTTCAGATGGGCGTTTTCTTCGACCAGCGCATTAAATTTGCCCATGTCGGCGCGTACGCAGGCACCGGCCTGGTGCTGGATCATGTGCAGGTCGCGGCACATTTGTTCTTCCAGGTCGGGGTCGCAGCGCGGGTGGGTCAAGCCGGCCCAGAAGGCGCCGGCGACATCGCCGTTGGAGACCGCGCCGTGCCACAGTTCGGCCACCTGGGCGGTGGTTTTAGCTGCGCGGAAACGCAGGATGACCGGCGCGTAACGGCGCTCCAATTCTTTTTGCAACGCTTCGGACAGGCGGTTGCGCACGCCGCATTCGGTGACGGCGCCGACGTGGACTTCGTAATCGTCGGCCAGCACGCGGCCACCGGTCATCTTGCCGACCAGTTTGCGCAAGTAGCCCAGCGGCAAGCCGACACCGACCAGCGGGCAATGGCAGGTATGCGACAGTTCCCACAAGCGCCGTCGGCGCGAGGTCAGCGCGGCGGGTTCGGTGTCGGTGGTGCAATTACTGATGACGGGAAGCTTGTCTTTGTCACACATGGTCGTGGTTCCTGTTCGAGTTACGCTGGCTGGGCTGGGGAAAATGAAAGCAAGGGTTACAACAATGCCGCCGGGATAGCGCTGGTCTTGTCCGCTTTGGCGGCGGACATGATGCGGCTGAGGAAAGAGCTTTTGGGCGCTTGCGGCATGTCGCGTTCGACGATGCCGGCCCATTGTTCCGACAGTTGCTGGCAAGTGGCTTGCAGTACCGGTCCCAGGTCGGGCAGGCCGGCCAGCGCCTTCAAGTGGCGCTCGATGACCGAGGCAAGTTTCAGGCAGGCGCCGCTGTCGGCGTTGCGTGCGGTGTAATGCGACATCAGGTGCAACACGGCGGACAGCATCAGCTCGGGCTGGTTGCCGGCATGGTTCGAGGAAAGAAATATCGGGTCGATACGGTCGGTTGCCATCAAACGCTCCTGTCGGTGAGTTGCTGGCTACCGTGCACTGGAGACGACGGATGGCTTGCGGGTGTGGTCCTGAGACGTTCTCAGGCGGTCAAGATCAGCTTGTTCAACTGGGTCACGCGCAAACGGTAGATTTTTCCGCCATGCTCGATTTCCACTTCACGGCGTTCCTGCAACAGCGCCGCGCTGGTGATGCGGTGCGGTTGTTGTGGCGCGGCAGCAATAGCGTGCGCATGGACGGGAAGGGTGTCGCTGGCCGGGGTTGGCTTGGAGGTTTGCATTTCCGCTTTCTTTTTGTCTTAGTTGAGAATGATTCGTATTTGCATTATTGTTGAATGCGGCGCTGAATGCAAGCCCTATTTGCATGAAAACCATGCTTTTTTATCGGTGCGGGAATGTGGTGGCGGCAGGCCCGCGCGATGCAGCAAAGCGAAGCAGGCGCCAGCGTGGCTGGCGGCCAGGCGGCCAGGCGGCGTGGAGGGGAACGACAAGAACGGCAACGACAAAAAAGGCCCGTACCAGAAAAACTGGCCGGGCCGAAGCTGGGACTAACTCGGTTGATGCAGGGGACGCGGCTTAGATGGTGGCGAGCAATTGCGCCGGCACGGCTGGTTCGGCGCCGGTTTTCAATTTGGCGGCGGCCAGTTGCTTGGCACGCGAACGCGATGGCGGCAGGCGGCGCAGGGTTTTCAGCGCTTCCGGATCCTTGATGCCGATGGTGCGCTGGTCGACGCTGATCAGGCCAATTTCATTGAAGGCGGACAGCGTGCGGCTGACGGTTTCCAGCGTCAGGCCCAGGTAGCTGCCGATTTCGTGGCGCGTCATGCGCAGGTTGAACAATTTGCTGGAATAACCCATTTGCGCAAAACGCTCGGCCAGCGACACCAGGAAACGCGCCACGCGGGCTTCGGCGCTGAGCGCGCCCAGCATGCCGATCATCGCCTGTTCGCGCACCAGTTCGCGGCTCATGACGCCATACATCATGTTTTCGAGTTCCAGGTGGATGCGGCCCAGCGCCGTCAGTTTTTTGAACGGCAGCAAGATCAGGTCGCAGTCGGACAAGGCCACCGCTTCCGACGAGTAGTGGCGCGAGTGGATGCCGTCGACGCCGAGCATGTCGCCCTTCATCGGGAAGCTCAGTACTTGTTCGTTGCCGAATTCGTCGATCAGCACGGTTTTCAGGAAACCGGAGTTGACGATATACAGGGTGTCGAAAGGCTGGCCGATGGTGTGCACACGCTGCCCGGTCTTGAACTGCACATGCTGGAACAATAATTCATCGGCGGCGATGGTGCATGCGGCCGATATGTGCAGCAAATCGCAGACTTCCTTCAAGTTGGACCAGAGCCGCCCTTGTCGCTGGCGGCCGGCTTCCATGGAAGAAGTTGGCACCGCTGGCGACGATGTGGGACGGATTTCAGGCGTTTGCGTTGACAGCATGCTCATCTCCTGGTGACAGGTACATCAAAGTTCGGATAATTGGAAAAGGATCGGGCTTGATTCCGGCAAGCCTGCGTCCGGGTATCGGATCACTGGCTTGCCTACGGGGTTGGCCCGATTCGCTGATGACTTGCTGTGGGTTGATATAACTTGCCAGCAACTTGATTAGCTGGTTTCAGTATGCCAACAGAAGTGCATGATTGATATCAGCGGGCGCTGAATATGGCAGTAGGAGATGGCGCGCTGACGTTAGGATTGTTCCTACACTGGCAGCGCTGGACGGCGCTTGTTTCAAGTCTTGAAGGGGGATAGCAGGCGGTGCGCGACGGCGTACTGCACCATTTCGGATAGCGAGCTCATGCCCATCTTTTGCATGATGCGGGTTTTATGCGTGCTGACGGTCTTGACGCTCAGATGCAGGTTGTTGGCGATTTCGGTAATCGACTTGCCGGCCACTAGCAATGAAAATACTTCGAATTCGCGGTCGGACAGTTGTTTGTGGAGCAGGCTTTCATTCGGCATCATGATGTTGAGCACCAATTGCTCGGCCACTTCGGCGCTGATGTAGGGCCGGCCCGAGGCCACTTTGCGGATCGCGCCGACCAGCTGGGTGCCGGCGCTTTCCTTGGTCAGATAGCCCTGGGCGCCGGCGCGGATCGCGCGCACCGCGTATTGTTCTTCTTCATGCATGGTCAGGATCAGGATCGCCAGTTTGGGCGCTTCGATCTTGATCTGGCGGATCAGGTCGACGCCGCTGCGGCCGGGCATCGACAGGTCGAGCAGCAGCAGGTCGAAACCGCCCTGGCGCACCTGGGTCAGCACTTCGAAGCCGTCGATCGCTTCGCCCACGATGTCGATATCCGGCGCGCCGTCGAGTATGCGCTTCAAGCCTTCGCGCATGATGGTGTGGTCGTCGGCAATCACAATTCTAATCATAGGTATTCAATGGGTACTGGTGTGTTATCGGAAAAGTTGAATCTTGGGGCCATGCTTCGGCCATACTACTATAGATTTTACATGTTTTTGCTTTTTTCTTAACATTTTGTCCATGGATGAGATCGTTTTAACGGCAAGGCGAGCCCCTCCCGGCCAGCCGGACCGGGGCATCGGCCGCTAGCGGCGCTCAGGCAGCCGGTTCCTTGATCAGGCGGTGCACCAGTACCGGTATCTTCGAATGGGACAAGACCTTGTTGGTGACGCTGCCCAGCAATAACTGGCCCCATCCGCTGCGTCCGTGCGAGCCCATGAAAATCAGGTCGCAGCCTTGCTGTTCGGCGATGTCGACGATTTTCAAGGCGGTGGTGTCGGAAAATGCCGTGATGCCGTGGCAACTGATGCCGCGTTTGGCACAGGCGTCGAGTACCGCCTGCAAGTGTTCGCCACCAGCCTTGGTCATGGCGATACGGTATTCCTCTTCGCTGGGATAGCTGGGGGGAATAATTTCTATGTAGACAGGATATTGATATTCCTGCGCCACATACAGGGCCAGTACTTCGGCGTGCATCTGTTCGGCGAACGCCACGCCGGCGCACGCGGTTTTGCTGGAAACGGCCGAACCATCGGTGGTGATCAGAATTTTCTTATACATGGCATTTCCTTTTTCAAGGTGACCAGTGGAACAGTGTCGCCGGCTATTGCGTCTCGGCATGCCGTCTCGACGTCTCGCCTTGGCGTCTCGTCTCTCCGCGGGTCGCCGCTGTCTCCTGTTCATTGTAGGCGTGATTACGACTATTGTTTAGATGTAAAGACTTGATGTTGATCAATAGGATCGTAATTTAAGTATAGACAAGTTGGGAAAAAATGCATGTCCCGTTGCCAGCCGCCGCCGCTGTTGCAAATCGCAGCCGGATTTGCGGCCCAGTCCGCATCCCGGCCGCGCGCCGGGTGCTACTATTTTGAAATACAACAGAAAAGTAGATCATTTCTGTGCGGAAAAACAAATTACCGTCAAGCTTAGCCCGGAGAAAAGCGTTTTCAGATTTACCAACCTGCCAACGCCCTGCTACACTCGCATAATCGCAGCGGTATTGCTTTAAATCATCTTACTAGAGTCTATAACAATATGTTCCAGACAATGCGGCGCCAGTATGCCGTGGACGTTTTGGTAATCACTCTGATTCGAGAATTTCAGGTACCAGTCTGTAACATGCACAGTTGAGAATGCCGGGCAATATGTGGGCGAGGCGTCAGCGCGCCAGCGACGTCGGGTGCGGCATTCTGAGGCGAGAATTTGACCAATTATGGAGAAGCAGGGACTATGACCAACGCCGCTGATGATTTCGATGCATTATTCGATGAAGTATCCGCGCAACGTACCGCTGCACCAGAGGCGGCACCGGTGAAGGCCCCGCCAGCGGCCGCGGCTGCCGCCGATGAAGATGATTTCGACGCCTTGTTCGAGTCCGTGTCCGCCGCCGCCGCGCCGGCTGGCGCCGTGGCTGCTGGATCCGCGCCCGCGTCCGCGCCTGCCGAGTCTGCCGACCAAGCCACCGCCGCCTTTCTGGAAGGCGACATCGATCCCGCCGACAAGCCGATGTTTGAACGCCTGGGCGGCATCGTGCGCCTGCTGCACGATTCGCTGCGCGAACTGGGCTACGACAAGGCGCTGACCGAAGCGTCGTCGCAAATCGTCGACGCCCAGGACCGCCTGGAATATGTCGCTTCGCTGACCGAACAAGCCGCCAACAAGGTGCTCAACACGCTGGACGAAGGCATGCCGGCGCAAGATGTGCTGTCGAAAAAAGCCAAGGACATGGATCAGCGCTGGGCCGCACTGTTCGACGGCAAGCTGAGCCTGGAGGAATTCAAGGCGCTGGCCGGCGATTCGCGCCAGTTCGCGCAAACCGTCTCCGAAGCGACCGAAGCGGAAAAAGCCCGCTTGCTGGAAATCATGATGGCGCAAGACTTCCAGGACATCACCGGTCAATTGATCAAAAAGGTGGTGAACATCACCAAGACCGTTGAAAATGAGCTGGCTCAGTTGCTGCGCGACAATGCTCCGGCCGAAGTACGCGAAAAACTGGCGCAAAAACCGGCGCCGCTGATGCAGGGCCCATCCGTGCCATCCGTGGCGCTGGACCAGGATAATGTTGACGACCTTCTTGCCGATCTGGGATTCTAATGGACGATATGCTCAAGGATTTTGTCGTCGAGGCGATGGATCTTGCGGTTAATGTTGAAGAACACTTATTACGTCTGGAGCGCGATCCGGACAATAAAGAAACACTGAACGCGGTCTTCCGCTCCTTCCACACCATCAAGGGCGGCGCCGGTTTCATGAACTTGCCGGCCCTGGTGGCGGCCTGCCATCTGACCGAAAACCTGTTCGACGCCTTGCGTACCGGCGCCGCGCCGGTGACGCCGATCGCGATCGAGGCGGCGTTGCAGGCGTCCGGCTTCGTGGCCGACCAACTGACCGAACTGGCCAATGGCGCCGCGCCGGAAAGCTTGCCGGCCATGCCGGAAGAGCTCGAAGTGATCCTGACCGACGCCATCGAAGGCAAGACCGGTGAAGCCGCCGCGCCTGCCGTGGCTGCGCCGGTGGCGCAGCCGGTTGCCGCCGCAGCGGCCCAGCCGCTGGCCAGCGACGATGGCCTGGACTGGGAAGCGATGTATGTCGCGGTGACCCCGCCGGGCACCCACGTGGCCGCCGTGGCGGCCGCGCCAACGGCCGCGCCAGTTGCGCCTGCAGCCGTTGCGGTTGCCGCCGCGCCGGCGCCAGCCGCCGCCAAGCCTGCCGCCAAAAACTGGGATGGCGTCGACCGCCGCGAAGAACGGCCGAACAGCGCGCCGGTCAAGGAAGACAGCATCCGCGTCGACGCGGTGAAACTGGACGCCTTGCTGGAAGTGGCCGGTGAATCGGTGCAGGCCGCCAACCAGGCCGCCGTGCTGCTGGAGCGCTTGCTGCAATTCAAATTCGAAGGCCAGGCCGCGACGCTGATGGCGACGCTGGCGGAAACGCTGGAACGGGCCTCGCGTTACTCGACCGAATTGCAGCGCGCCACGCTGGCGACGCGGATGCAGCCGGTCGGCCGCCTGTTCCAGAAATTCCCGCGCCTGGTGCGCGAACTGGCGAAAGACCTGGGCAAGGATGTCGAGCTGACCATCGAAGGCGCGGAAACCGAAGTCGACCGCGTGGTGGTGGACAGCTTGTACGATCCGCTGGTGCACATGTTGCGCAACGCGCTCGATCACGGCGTCGAATCGCCGGAAGAGCGTTTGGCGGCCGGCAAGTCGACCAAATCCTATATTTCGCTGAAGGCGTGGCAGGAAGCCAATAGCGTGATGATCGTGCTGCAAGACGATGGCAAGGGCATGGACCCGGCCAAGTTGCGCAAAAAGGCGTTTGAAAAGGGCTTGATCAGCGAAAACGCGCAATTGAGCAACGACGAATGTTTCCAGCTGGTGTTCTTGCCGGGCTTTTCGACCAAGGATGTCGCCTCCAGCGTCTCCGGCCGCGGAGTCGGCATGGACGTGGTCAAGACCGCGGTCGAGAAAAACCGCGGCGCGATCCACATCGATTCGGCGCTCGGTTCCGGCACCAGGTTCGCGATCCGCTTGCCGATCGAATTGTCGATCGTGCCGACCATGCTGGTATCGACCTCCGGCGCCGCGCTGGCCTTGCCGATGGCGGTGGTGCAGCGCGTCGTCGAATTGCCGGAAACCTTCATGGAAGTGGGCGGCGCGCCGGTCTTGAAGGATCAGGGCCGTCCATTGCCGGTGCGGTCGCTGGCCGGCGCGCTGGGCTACGAGGCATGCAGCGAGCGGGTCGGTATTGTCGTGGCGGCGCCACAGCCGTACATCCTCGCCGTGGAAGCGGTCGACGGCACCGCCGACCTGGTCATCAAGCCGATGACGGCGATCGCGGTCGATGGCATTACCGGTACCGCCCGTTCGGCGGAAGGCGAACTGGTGCTGGTGGTCGGCCTATCGTTCCTGATGGATGGTTGCAGGGGAAGTGTACGCATGGCTGCCTAGTGTTGAAACACTGGCATCACACCAAAAGCCTGCGTATATGCAGGCTTTTTTTTCGGCCCGGCCGCCAGCGATGTGTTGGCGGCCGGAATCACCTGGTTAGCAATGTTTTACCCGGATGGCGCAGTAAAACCGAATTTCCTCTTGTTTCATCGACTTGGGGCTATGTTTGGTTCTGCCTTGCACAAATATGGCATAATCATTGCGGACTACTCATTACAAGCTTTGGCAACGGAAATCATGATGAAGACGCTTTACGACAAACTTTGGGAATCCCACGTTGTTCGGGCCGAAGATGATGGCACGACAATTTTGTATATCGACCGGCACCTGGTGCATGAAGTGACCAGCCCGCAGGCGTTCGACGGCTTGCGCGAAGCGGGACGCCAACCGTGGCGCATTTCCGCCAACCTGGCGGTGGCCGACCACAATGTGCCGACCACCAGCCGCGCCGACGGCATCGCCGATCCGGTATCGCGCTTGCAGGTCGAGACGCTGGACAAGAACGCCAAGAACTACGGCTTGACGTATTTCAACATGAACGACAAGCGCCAGGGCATCGTGCACGTGATCGGGCCGGAGCAGGGCGCGACGCTGCCGGGCATGACGGTGGTGTGCGGCGATTCGCATACTTCGACCCACGGCGCGTTCGGCTGCCTGGCGCACGGCATCGGCACCTCCGAAGTGGAACATGTGCTGGCTACCCAGACCTTGCTGGCGAAAAAATCGAAATCGATGCTGGTGCAGGTCGACGGCGCCATGCCGGCCGGCGTCACCGCCAAGGATATCGTGCTGGCCGTGATCGGCAAGATCGGCACCGCCGGCGGCACCGGTTACGCGATCGAATTCGGCGGTTCGACGATACGCGCATTGTCGATGGAAGGCCGCATGACGGTCTGTAACATGGCGATCGAGGCCGGCGCGCGCGCCGGCATGATCGCCGTCGACGACACCACCATCAATTATGTCAAGGGTCGTCCGTTTTCGCCGGCCGGCCCGCACTGGGAGCGCGCCGTGTCGTACTGGCGCACGCTGCATTCCGATCCGGGCGCGCGGTTCGACCTGGTGGTGACCTTGAACGCGGCCGAGATCCAGCCGCAAGTGACGTGGGGCACGTCGCCTGAAATGGTGGTCGGCATCAATGGCCGGGTGCCCGATCCGGACCATGAAAAGGACGCCGTGCGCCGCGATGCGATGGAAAAGGCGCTGGTCTACATGGCCTTGAAGCCGAATACGCCGATCGAGGACATCCGCATCGACAAGGTGTTCATCGGTTCCTGCACCAACTCGCGCATCGAAGACTTGCGCGCGGCGGCGGCGGTGGTGCGCGGCAAGTACCGCGCATCCAACGTGACGCTGGCGATGGTGGTGCCGGGTTCCGGTCTCGTCAAGGACCAGGCCGAGCGCGAAGGCCTGGACCAGATTTTCAAGGCCGCCGGTTTCGAGTGGCGCGAACCTGGCTGCTCGATGTGCCTGGCGATGAACGCCGACCGGCTGGAACCGGGCGAGCGCTGTGCGTCCACCTCGAACCGCAACTTCGAAGGACGCCAGGGGCAGGGCGGCCGCACCCATCTGGTGTCGCCGGCAATGGCGGCGGCGGCGGGCATCGCCGGCCACTTTGTGGATGTGCGCGGCTTGCGATGAGTGTTGCTGGCGTAAAATAAAGCAAGGGCGCAACATTGTTGCGCGTTACTTGTCCAAATGAAAACGCCGGACCTCAAGCATACGACACAACGAGAATACAATATGAAAAAAATACTAGCCCTAAGCATCGCAGCCCTGATCCTGAGCGGATGCAACACCGTCTCCGGCATCGGCAAGGACGTTCAAAAGGTCGGCCAGGTGGTGCAAAGCGCCGGCGGCAAATAAACCCATGATGCGGCGAGCCTGAGGTTCGCGCATCGACATTGCAGAGTTATCGTGGACAAATTTATCATTTACGAAGGGCTGGTAGCCCCGCTCGACCGGGCCAACGTCGATACCGACGCCATCATCCCGAAGCAATTCCTGAAATCGATCCACCGCAGCGGCTTCGGTCCGAACCTGTTCGACGAATGGCGTTACCTGGATCACGGCGAACCGGGCCAGGACAATAGCCGCCGTCCGCTGAACCCGGACTTCGTGCTGAACGAGGCGCGTTACCAGGGCGCGTCGATCTTGCTGACCCGTAAAAACTTCGGCTGCGGCTCGTCGCGCGAACATGCGCCGTGGGCGCTGGATCAGTATGGCTTCCGCGCGATCATCGCGCCGAGCTTCGCCGATATCTTCTTCAATAATTGCTACAAAAACGGCTTGTTGCCGATCGTCTTGTCGGAATCCCAGATCGATCACCTGTTTAATGAAGTCAAGGCCTTCCCCGGTTACAAGCTGGTGGTCGATCTTGAGCAACAGCGTGTGGCGACCAGCAATGGCTCAGTGGCATATCCGTTCGAGATTGACGCCTTCCGCAAATATTGCCTGATGAATGGCCTGGACGATATCGGCCTGACGCTGCGCCACGCCGACGCGATCCACGCTTTCGAAGAGCGCCATCTGGCCACGCAACCGTGGTTGGCCAACGTCATTTAATTTACCAGATCGAAGAACATGAAAATTGCAATCTTGCCGGGTGATGGCATCGGCCCGGAAATCGTCACCCAAGCCGTCAAAGTATTGAATGTACTGGGCGAACAGTTTGAACTGGAAACCGCTCCCGTCGGCGGCGCCGGTTATGCGGCCCACGGCCATCCATTGCCGGAAGCTACCTTGGCGCTGGCCAAGGCGGCCGACGCGGTGCTGTTCGGCGCCGTCGGCGATTATCAGTACGACAATCTGGAGCGCTCCTTGCGCCCGGAACAGGCGATCCTCGGCTTGCGCAAGAACCTGGGCCTGTTCGCCAACCTGCGTCCGGCGATCCTGTATCCGGAACTGGCGGGCGCCTCGACGCTGAAACCGGAAGTCGTCTCCGGTCTGGATATCCTGATCATCCGTGAATTGACCGGCGACATTTATTTCGGCCAGCCGCGCGGCGTGCGCGAGTGCCCGGACGGTCCGTTCAAGGGCCAGCGCGAAGGTTACGACACCATGCGCTACGCGGAAGGTGAAATCCGCCGCATCGCCCATGTGGCGTTCCAGGCCGCGCAAAAGCGCGACAAGCGCCTGACCAGCGTCGACAAGGCGAATGTGCTGGAAACCTTCCAGTTCTGGAAAGACATCGTCATCGACGTGCACAAGGAATATCCGGACGTGGCGCTGGACCATATGTATGTCGACAATGCCGCGATGCAACTGGTACGGGCGCCAAAGAAATTCGATGTCATGGTGACAGGCAATATGTTTGGCGATATCCTGTCCGATGCGGCGGCCATGCTGACCGGTTCGATCGGCATGCTGCCATCGGCGTCGCTGGACGCCAACAACAAGGGCTTGTACGAACCGTCGCACGGTTCGGCGCCGGATATCGCGGGCAAGGGCATCGCCAATCCGCTGGCGACGATCTTGTCGGCGGCGATGATGTTGCGCTACTCGCTGAACCGGGCCGAGCAAGCCGACCGGGTCGAAACGGCGGTCAAGAAAGTCTTGTCGCAAGGCTATCGCACGGCCGATATTTACGAAGCCGGCACTACCCGCGTCAGCACCGGGGAAATGGGCGATGCCGTGGTGAAAGCGCTGGGATAAATTGTAAGACCGAAAATGGCGGCGGTATCCGCCTAATGCTCTGTTGAGGAAAAGTGATGAAATTAGTAGGCTTGGTAGGTTGGCGCGGTATGGTCGGTTCGGTCCTGATGCAACGCATGCAGGAAGAGGGCGATTTTGCTCACATTGAACCGGTATTTTTCACTACGTCGAACACCGGCGGTTCCGCACCGTCGATGGCGAAGAATGAAACCATTTTGAAGAGCGCCACCGATATTGCCGAGCTGAAGAAGTGCGAGATCATTATTTCTTGCCAGGGCGGCGACTACACCAGTGAAGTTTTCCCGCAATTGCGCGCGGCTGGCTGGGACGGCTACTGGATCGATGCGGCATCGACCTTGCGCATGGAAAAAGACGCCGTGATCGTGCTCGATCCGGTCAACCTGCACGTCATCAAGGATGCGCTGGGCAAGGGCGTCAAGAACTACATCGGCGGCAATTGCACCGTATCGTGCATGATGATGGGCCTGGGCGGCTTGTTCCAGCACGACTTGATCGACTGGATGACGTCGATGACGTACCAGGCGGCCTCCGGCGGGGGCGCGCAGCACATGCGCGAATTGCTGACCCAGTTCGGCACCATCAACGGTTCCGTCAAGGCCTTGCTCGACAACCCGGCTTCGGCAATTCTTGAAATCGACCGCCAGGTGCTGGCCACCCAGCACGGCTACGCGCCGGACGAAATCAAGCAATTCGGTGCGCCGTTGGCCGGCAACCTGATCCCGTGGATCGACAAGGACCTGGGCAACGGCCAATCCAAGGAAGAATGGAAAGCCGGCGCGGAAACCAACAAGATTCTCGGCCGCGGCGCCGATTTCGGCAGCCAGGCCATCCCGGTCGACGGCTTGTGCGTGCGCATCGGCGCGATGCGCTGCCACTCGCAGGCGCTGACCATCAAGCTGAAAAAAGACGTGCCGCTCGATGAAATCAACGACATCATCGCCAGCAACAACCAGTGGGTCAAACTGGTGCCGAACACCCGCGAAGCGTCGGTGCGCGACCTGTCGCCGGCCGCCGTCACCGGCAGCCTGACGATCCCGGTCGGCCGGGTGCGCAAGATGAGCATGGGCGGCGAATACCTGTCGGCCTTCACCGTCGGCGACCAATTGCTGTGGGGCGCGGCCGAACCGCTGCGCCGCATGCTGCGGATTTTGCTGGACGCCTGATAGACTACAGTACGAACTTGCTGGTGACAACGCCGGCGCGGCCCAGTGGGCGGCGCCGGCGTTTCTTATTGCTCATGACCGTTTTACTTATGCCACCGCCCGGGATTTGTCGGCCCTTATAGCTTGCTGGACAAGATAGATGTTTTCTTCCCGCCGCGCTTGCGCAATGTCTTCCCGTAAATTGTCGCTCCAGACCAGTTCGCAGGGCGCTTCTTCGGGGGCCTGCTTTTTGGTATTCCTGCTGAGCGGCTGGCGTTCCAGATCGTTTTCATGCACGCTTTTGCGAAAGAAGCCGCTTTGCGGGTAATAGCCACGGCGCAAGATATACCCGCCGCCTTCACGGCGTGTCGCTGTTTGCGTGGTGATCATCGGGCTGCGCATGTCGGCGCTGTCGGCATCGGTGCGGATAGGATAGGGGGTACCCGATTCGGCTTCCTTGACCAGGGCATCTTCTTCAGGCGTCAATGGCTCGCCGTTGTTTTGTTTGGCTTGTGCCGCCTCGGTCTGGCGGTTGAGGTCATACACACGCTTGTAAAACCGGTTGAGCTTTTCTGGTTTTTCCTGCCTGAGCGCGGCAATCCTGGCGCGCTTGTCGTATTCGGTCACTTCGCCGGCCATGTAAAAGCCGGCGATGGAATCGTGCACATAATCGTCGAAAAAACGCATCACTTCCGGCGGCAGCGGCCTGGGCCGGTCGAAAATGACGAGCGCCCAGTTTTCCCAGCTATCCAGGGGCGTGCGGTTTTGGGCCCGGTAAAATTGCCAGTGGTTGATGCGCTGCAAATCCTGGGTTCGGAATGCTTGTCCATCGTCGCCGCTGTCGCGTGCCTGGCGAGTCCTCAGCGCATCCAGGTCGCCCGCCAGCATGCGGTTGGAGTCGCCCAGGTCTTGCTGCTCCTGGGCGCTGGACGCCCTGAAGCTGGCTGTCGTGTTCAGTGACGTCAGGCGGGCGGCGCGCCAGCGGTAATACAGTTGCATGTGTTTCTTCAGCAAACCGCCTTCCGTACCGAGTTGCGCTGTATACGCCTCCCATGCACTGGCGAGTTGCTGATTGACCTGGAAGTCGTCCTGTATCGTTGATTCCAATTCGCTGAACGGTATCAACGGCACGCCGTGCAGGCGCGCCGTTTTGAACATGTGTGCCAGCGGAATTTGCGAGAGCAGCGCCGCTTGCGATCCGCGTCCCTTGCCTTGTTCTCCGGGGCCGTAACCTCCGCCCACGTCGGAATGGACGCCGGGGAAATACATCTCGGTAATGTTGCCTTCCAGCCGGGTAACGGGGAAATTCATGCGCTGTTCATGTGTTGCAATGCAATGCAAGCCGGCCTTGACGCAAGGCGCCAGTGGTTTCAGTAATTCTCCCGCCCAACTCCAGTGGCCGTCGAAGAATGCGCCTGGCATGACGGTCGTCTGCGCCACCGATGCCGAACTGCCTACCGTCGCGACCGTATCGAAGACGCCCAAGAAATTGATACTTGCAGGAATACCCGCAAATGTCTGGTCTTGCCCTGTTGCCGGTTTGAGCAAGTCGGCAAACAACTGGCAAAAGGCCACGGCCTCGGCTGCGCCGCGCGAAAAGCCGAACACCGACAAGGTCAGCGAAGGGATATGCGGCTTCGGCTGCCTGACCATCGCGGCCCGCAGTTTTTCAATATGCGGGGCAAACCAGTCCTGGTGGGTCATGAAACGTTGCCGCTGGCTTGGCGTATCTTGTACCTGTTCGCGGCCGACGGCATTGTCGTAGATGCGGGCCAGGCGGCCGGCTTCATCTGGCTCATAAAGTGGATCATCACCACCAGAAATGGTCCGATGAATTGCATTAATGACCTGTAATATCCCCCATATAATGCGGGCTTGCCCACCTTTTGCAAAAGCTTTACCTTCATCGGACTCGGTCATTTCCCCAATTTCTTTAAAGGGGGTTCCTACACCCGGAATGTAATTGCCAAAATAACCACTTCTTTCCTTTGTCCTGGGGAATGCCAGGTAGAGGCGTGCCACGTTGCTGTGGCTGGCATTCTCAGGTGCGAGTTTGATCTTTGTTATCGGTCCCGGTAATTTGGTTTTAGGATCAATCACTCCTGTACGTTGCCCTCCTTGGTCCCTGTCCAAGTTGTTGTTTGTTCCATCAAAGAATAATCCTATGTGCACTGGAATGCTGCATGGCGCGGTAGCCGTAGACTCTGATACAGATTCAGCGATTTTAGATTGATCGCGTACTGACGGTTTTAAAAAAACGTCGACAGGAAAGGGGGCCTTTTCGGGAGATGGAATAATCATGTTGTATCAATTTTTAGGTTGACTGTTTGTCGGGGGATCAGAAGGAGGGATGGGATGCTTTTTGCTATATCCGGAAGCGTTAGAAACAACTACTCTCACTTCGTCATTTGGAAAGAAATGCATATAAATATCTCCAGGTCGATCGTATTTTTCCACTTCGATGATTTTTTCTTTAACGTTATGCGTATGCCCTTCGGGCATATCCCATCGAACTAGTACTTTCATTCCGGACTGCCATACTCGTGGAATGGATGTGCAGCAAACATTCGCACCGCCCGCTCCCCATCTGGCCATATTGCCCCCTCCTGCTCCATCGACTGATGCAGAATAAATAAAATTGCCGGTATGGTTGACGATGCCTACCTGTGCCGTTGCGGTAGCGCTTGGTTTCTCTTCTTCATGCCGGCCGTGAGCCGCGCAACTGGCAAGGAGTAATAGGGGGGGCAAGTAAGTCAGCCATTTCATATTTTTCTCTTTCATGAAGGAGAGTTATCAAAGAATGCAATACGCAGGGTGCTCAATTCGCTGGCGCGACAGGGGGGAATTCATGTAACTATCCTGGCTTGCCAAAAATCTTTTGGCAGTGTGTCGATCTCCGTCAGATAATTTGCGCCTTGGCGGGTACGCCGCAGCAGGTTCGCCATCGCTGGATGAGCGCTAAAATCATCGGCCAGCATCAAGGCGAGTGCGCTGAAATGCTGGCGTGGTCCGGCCGCTTCGATGCCGCTGGCGCTGGCCAGGGTCAGGTGACGCGCTACCCGGGCATGGCATTCGGCAGGGCTGCTGGAATGAAACAAATCCGGTTGCGTGTCGTGTAGATTGGCGAGTACGGCATCGGCTTCCGCTGCGTCGACCAAGGCTGCAAAAGCCGAGTCGCTCAACGGCAGCTTGTCAAAACCGGCATCGGTCGGCTGGATGTCTCCCGCTCCTTGCCAACTGATCAAACCGCCCTTGCGGCATACCGACCACCAGCGATGTACCGGACTAAGCAAATGGCTGTGCTGGGCTTGCGTCAATGCCGCCAGCAGCGCCGGCAAGATGCGCGTATCGCCCCAACGCACCGGCCATTCGACGGTGTCCGGCGTGATGGCGATCAGGTAGGGGCGCAGGTGTTGCGCCAATGCGGCGACATCGAGTCTGCTGGCGATAATGCTGAGCATCGGCTTGCCTGCGCATATCTCAAACAAACGTTGCAGCCAGGCCGCCTGTTCCTCGTCACCTACAGGTGAGGCCAGCACATGCGGTGATGCATTGCCGAAACTTTGGAGCGACGTTTGTGCATACAGCGATTGGCGCGGCAGGCGGTTCCGATAACGCTCGGTAAAAAATGCTTCATCAAAGGCGCCATCGACCAGCGCCAACAAGTGCAGGGGAGCAGTCTCATCGGTGGTGCGCACTTCCTGCAATTGCTGCGCAATCAGTACCGGACAGTTTGCATCGGGAGTATCAATGGCAAAGTACATGGGATTTCCTCAGGCGGCGCTTGGGGCGACAAATGGACTGCCACTGCGCAAGGCGGCCAATAGGCAAGCTTTGCATACGCTGGTCGGCAGTGCCGGTAGTGGATAATTCACACGCGTCGGTCCGGTAAAAGCCTTCTTGCCAGCATGGATGGTAATCTTGCCCGGACATTGCACCGTGATATTGCCGCCTGCAATCGTGATATTCGCGCCGCCCGCCGTCGACAGGCTGATGCTTTTCGCCGCCGCCCAGTCGATGTGGGCATTGGCGCTGATCACATCGATTTCGTTCCGCGCCTGGATATTCATCACATCGCTTTGCGCCTGCAATTCGATCGGGTTCCTGGCCGCGATCAATTGCAGGCCCACATTGTCGTCGCCGGCCTGGACCGCGCCGCCCAGCACACCGATCGCCTGGCCGGTGTGCACCCGCCATTGGCCGCCGCCGATGAACTGACTGTCCAAGCCGCTCATCAGGGCCACCGTCTCGCCATTGCTCATCTGGATGTTTTGCCCGGCCACCACACCCAATCCCGCCTTGGCCGACAGCGCGATGATCGGGTCCTTGACGTGCGGGACTTCGCTGCCGTCCATGTCATGCATGCCGGATACGCTTGCCAGCAACGCTTTTAACGGCGCCACATTCTCGCTGCAGGCCACCGTCTGATGGATTTTTGCGGCCTTGCCGAAGGTCTCTGCCAGCACCACCGCCTGTTTCAGCAGCGCGATGCCGGGGGTATTGTCGCCGGCCGGATCGCGCCGGGCCGCGCCATGCGTGACCGCATAACTCGACACTAATAAACCGGCGCCGGCACGCACCGCGCCATACGCGTCGGTACGCAATTCGGCGCCGCTGCCGCGCAGGCTGCCGCGGTAATTGTCGGCGCTGTGTATCAAATGGCCCAAATTCAATTCGCTGGCCGCCTGGCTGCTTTTCAACTGGATCCGGCCTTGCTGGTCGGTATCGTCGAACAGCAGCTGGTTGT
>NZ_HG322949.1:3831295-3934298 GCF_000723165.1 Janthinobacterium agaricidamnosum NBRC 102515 = DSM 9628 | reverse complement strand
GCTCGCTGCTGTCGGCGAACAGCACCATGCACTGGCCGCCATCGGCCTCTTCGAAACGCCATGTCAAACCTTCGTCGGTCAGCAGGCGGCGGATGAAGTCAAAGTCCGATTCGCGGTACTGGCAGCAATAACCGCGCCGGCCGGCGCCTTCCATGAACGAGCGCGTTTCGTCGCTCCAGCGCCATATAGCGCGCGGCGCATAGGCGCTGAACACGCTGTCGATGATCTCGATGACGGTCTTGTCTTGCCAGACGCGGCTGTTGCGCACCTGGCTCAATTCCCACAGCCATGGCGTCAAGTTCAGCCGGTAGCGCGTCAGTCCGCCGTAATTGCCCAGCATCGCGGCTTCACGTATCCAGCCGGAAAATTGGGTGCGCGTGCCATCGGCCAGGCTGATATGCAGCGTGGCCGGTTTGCCGAGCAGCGACGCCAGTGCGATCTGAGGACTGGTCGACAGCGCGATGATGTCGCGTGCACCGATTTCATGCACTTGCTCGTCGGCGGCGAACGCCTCGACCAGCAAGCTGTCAGCGTCGCCATCGCCGATGGTCAATGCATACAGCCGCGTGGCGCTGGTGAATGCCGCCAGTGCGGAAAAGATTGTGCCGATCACGTTGGATGCCATGCCGTTCCCCGCGATTTCATTCATCCCCCCGAATTGGTCGTCAGACAGTTTTGTTCATTTAGTAACTTTAAAATTGTATCTGGGAATTCTTATTTTCGATGTTCAATTGAGAATAAGCATTTTGACGAATTTTTTGGCGGATATATGGCGCTGCATCAATAAAGGCCAGCAGCAGGGCCTGGTGCTGAAGTTTGTCGCCAGAAAAGCGGCGATCGGTCAAAGAAGCCGCGTTGCAGGAGAGGAAAGCTTGCACGGCTTGATGCATGATGATATGTTGAGACATCTGGAAAAGTAACTTTTTTCCCTTAGCCAACTACACTACCGCACACTATGCCCGTAAAAAATCGCCCCGGGGTCGCCTCCTTTGCCTTGAAAACACTCTCCAGCGCTGTCGCCTGTGCCGTGTTTTTATCTCCTGCGGTGCATGCGGCGGGGCTGGGCAAGCTGACGGTGCTGTCCGCTTTAGGCCAGCCGCTGCGCGCCGAGATCGAATTGACCGCGGTATCGCCGGAAGAGGCTAGCGCCTTGGTAGCCAAATTGGCGCCGGCCGAAGCCTTTCAGCAAGCCAATATCGATTTCAATCCGACCCTGTTGTCGCTTAATTTTATCGTTGAGCAACGCGCTGGCCGGCAATTTATCCGCGTCAGCTCATCGCAACCGGTGAATGAGCCGTTTGTCGACA
Source organism: Janthinobacterium agaricidamnosum NBRC 102515 = DSM 9628 (assembly GCF_000723165.1). Classification (NCBI taxonomy): domain Bacteria; kingdom Pseudomonadati; phylum Pseudomonadota; class Betaproteobacteria; order Burkholderiales; family Oxalobacteraceae; genus Janthinobacterium; species Janthinobacterium agaricidamnosum. The sequence continues at coordinate 3,932,991 of NZ_HG322949.1, read as the reverse complement.
TGCTGCTGGAATTGAGCTGGAATACCGGCCGCCTGGTGCGCGAATATACGTTCTTGCTCGATCCGGTCGACATGAACAAGACCCAGCCTGCGCAAGTGGCCGCGCCACAGCCGCAAGCCCCGGCGCAGCCACCGGTGGCTGCGCCAGCGCAGCCGCAATCGCAACCTCAGCCGGCAACCGCTGCCCAGGCGCCGGTTGCGCCGCCGCAGCGTAGCGAGCGTGCGCCACGGCCGGTTCCTGTGCCGGCCGCCGCGCCGACGCCGGTCCAGGCCGCCAAGGACAAGCCGAAGAAAACCGCCGGCGCCGATTACAAGGTCAAGGCCGGCGATACGCTGAGCCGCATCGCCAATCAGGTCAAGCCGGCCGATGTGTCGCTCGACGTGATGCTGGTGGCCTTGTATCGCGCCAATCCGGAAGCGTTTTCCGGCAAGAATATGAACCGCCTGCAATCGGGCCGCATCTTGAGCGTGCCGGACGCCGATACCCTGCGCAACACCGCCGAGGGCGAGGCCAAGGGCGTGGTGGTGGCACACGCCAGCGATTTCTCGGCGTACCGCAACAAGCTGGCTGGGCAGGTGGCGCAAAGCACGCCGTCGAAAGCGGCGCCAGCGGCCCAAAGCGCGGCCGGCAAGATCAGTACCAAGGTCGAAGAACGGGCCACGCCCGCCAATGAGTCGAAAGACCAGCTGAAGCTGTCGAAAGCCGAGCCTGCGTCCGCCGCGGCCGGCAAGACCGCCGTCGCCAATGTCGAAGACAAGATCGCCAAGGAAAAACAGGTCGCCGAGGCGGCCGCCCGCGTCAAGGAACTGGAAAAGAACGTCAACGATCTTGAAAACCTGATGGCGGTCAAGAACAAGTCGCTGGCCGATCAAAAGAAACCGGACGCTGTCGCCAGTGCCCCGGTCGTTGCCAGCGCGCCGGCCGCCGAGCCGGCGGCGCCAAAACCGAAGCCGGTGCCGCTGGTCAAGAAAGCGCCGCCGCCCGAACCGTCGCTGATGGATAAGCTGATGGACAATATCAGCAACATCGGCCTGGTGCTGGCCGCGTTGTTGCTGGCGGTATTCCTGGTGGTGCGGCGCAAGAAGAAAGAGCCGCCGAAGGCTGAAAACAGCTTCATCGGCGAAGCGGACGTGGATGATCCGCTGACGCCGGTGCCGGCTGCCGCGTTCGGCGAAGCCGAAAGTCAAGGCACGGACGCGTACAACAATGTGTTCGAATCGAGTTTTGCGCTCAATACCAGCCAGATCGATACCAATGAAGCCGATCCGGTCGCCGAAGCCGAAGTGTATATCGCTTACGGCCACGACTCCGAGGCGGAAGAACTGTTGCTGGGCGCCTTGCGTACCAATCCCGAGCGCCATGCCGCCCGTTTGAAGCTGCTGGAAATCTATTCCGCGCGCAAGAATACGCGTCAATTCGAAGACCAGGCCAGCGAACTGTACAGCCTTACCCGTGGCCAGGGCGATGAATGGCGCCAGGCCGCGGCGCTGGGCTTGGCGCTCGATCCGCTGAATCCCTTGTATGCCAATACCGATGTCGATGCCGTGGTGCATTTCAGCAAAGCGCCAGTGGAAAACGCCGAACACAACGCCCAGTCGGCGGCGCTGGACAGCCTGGACCGCGACCTGAGCCGCGATGCCGCCGCAGTAACCGGCCAAAGCATGGACTTTACGCCTGCCGCCAGCGCGAGCGAGGAAACCGCGTTGCCGACCCCGGCCAGTGCCGACGGGCTCGATTTTGACCTGGGCGACTTGAATTTCGAGCCGATCGCGATCACGCCGCCGGCCAGCGCGCCGGCGGCTCCGGCAGTCAATATCAACAAGCCTGCCGAACCGCAATTCGACAACAGCATGGACTTCGGCCTGGATCTGGAGCCCATGACCGCCGGCGGCACGATCACGGCCACACCGGCGCCGGATCCGCTGATGGATCTGGACTTGATGAATTTCGACTTGCCGGAAACCAAGGTCAAGGCGGCTGATATTACTCCTGAGGCAAATCCTGCCGTCACTCCCGCAGCCAGCCCGGCGGCAGCGCCAATATCGACCGACGATATCTTTGCGCAAGCCGCGGCCACGACTGCGGCCGTGCCGGAAGCGGCTGCGGCGGTGCCGGAATTCGATTTGTCCGGTATCGACCTGGACCTGGGCGCCGGCGACAAGGCTGCCGGCGCGGTGCAGGACGATGCACTGTCGGGTATCCACATGGAAATGGATACCAAGCTCGACCTGGCCATCGCCTATCAGGAGATCGGCGACAAGGAAGGCGCGCGCGAATTGATCGATGAAGTCATCAAGGGCGGTAATGCAGAGCAAGTCGCCAAGGCCAATACCATGCGGGCGCTGCTAAGCTGAACTGACTCGGCGGTATAATGCGCCGAGACAGACTTCATATTGGACAGGAATTGAAACGGATCGCATTAGGTGTCCAGTACGACGGTACGGCGTGGCATGGTTACCAAAAGCAAGAAGATGGCCAGACGGTGCAAGACCAGCTGGAAGACGCGCTAGAGAAATTCGCCCGGGTCCGGCTGGGCACCACCTGCGCCGGACGCACCGATACCGGCGTGCATGCGCTGGAGCAAGTGGTGCATTTCGATACCGACTTGCAGCGCGACATACATTCCTGGGTGCGCGGCGTGAATACCTTCTTGCCGCCTTCCATTGTGGTGCGCTGGGCGCATGAAGTGCCGGCCGACCCGGACGACCAGTTCCACGCCCGTTTCAGCGCCCGCTCGCGCGCCTATCATTATGTGCTCTACAACAATCCGACCCGCTCGCCGCTGCTGGAAGGGCGCGCCGGCTGGGTGTTCCGTCCGCTGGACATCGGACCGATGCAAGAAGCGGTCAAGCCGCTGATCGGCTGGCACGACTTTACCGCCTTCCGCGCGTCGCAATGCCAGGCCAAGTCGCCAGTCAAGCTGATGCACGAAATTCGCATCGAACGGCGCGGCGACTTGATCGTGTTCACGATACGCGCCAACGCCTTCCTGCATCATATGGTACGCAACCTGGTCGGTTCGCTGATTTATATCGGCCTCGGCAAGCATCCGCCGCAATGGCTGGGCGAAGTGCTGGCCGGGCGCGACCGGGGCGAAGCGGCGCCGACCTTCATGCCGGATGGCCTGTACCTGGCGAAAATCGATTACGACCCGAAATGGGGCTTGCCGCAGGAAACCGGCAGCGCCTTGCCGTGGTTTTAAGATCGCAGCATTGAAAGGAGTAACAGCATGTCGCGTACGCGCATCAAGATTTGCGGCCTGACCCGGGCCGAGGATATCCAGGCGGTGGTGGCGGCCGGCGCCGATGCGATCGGCTTTGTGTTTTATCCGAAAAGCCCGCGTTATGTGACTGCCGAGCAAGCCACGGCGCTGATCTCCGGCTTGCCGCCTTACATCACCACGGTCGGCCTGTTCGTCAATGCCAGCGTGGAACAGGTGGCCGCGGTCACACGCAGCGCGCCTTTGTCGCTGCTGCAATTCCACGGCGATGAAAGCCCGGAGCACAGCGCGGCGCTAGCCGCCGCCGTCAACCGGCCGTACACGCAGGTGTTTCGCGTCAAACCTGACACAAACGCCGATGATTTGCTAGAATATGAGCAGCGCTATCGCGTCGCCAGTCCCTTGTTTGCAAGCCTGTTGCTTGATACATATGTGGATGCCTATGGCGGCGCAGGAAAGGTATTTGATTGGTCTCTCATCCCAAAAGAGCTCGCGCCTCGGGTCGTTTTAAGTGGTGGCTTGAGCGTACAAAACGCGACTGACGCGGTGGTACGCGTACGCCCTTACGCGGTCGACATCAGCAGCGGTGTCGAAGCGTCCAAGGGTATCAAGGATGCGTCCAGAGTCAGCGCCTTCATTCGCGCTGTCCGCGACGCCGATGCCATCATAGACAGAGAGAAACCCCATGACAGCCTTGCCTGAATCCGGCGCAGCAGCGCCTTTGTTTCACGCCACCGATTACGCATTTCCCGACCTGAAAGGCCATTTCGGCCCGTACGGCGGTTCATTTGTCGCCGAAACCCTGAGCCACGCGCTGGCCGAGCTGAAGGAAGCCTACGCGCGCTACAGCGCCGATGCCGAATTCCTCGAAGAATTCCGCTACGAATTGAAGCATTTCGTCGGCCGCCCGTCGCCGATCTATCACGCCAAGCGCTGGTCCGAGATCGCCGGCGGCGCGCAAATCTATTTCAAGCGCGAAGACTTGAACCATACCGGCGCGCACAAGATCAATAACGTGATCGGCCAGGCATTATTGGCCAAGCGCATGGGCAAGCCGCGCATCATCGCCGAAACCGGCGCCGGCCAGCATGGCGTGGCTACCGCCACCATCTGCGCCCGCTTCGGTCTCGAATGCGTGATTTACATGGGCAGCGAAGACGTCAAGCGCCAGGCGCAAAACGTGTATCGCATGAAATTGCTGGGCGCGACCGTGGTGCCGGTCGAATCCGGCTCCAAGACCTTGAAAGATGCGCTCAACGAAGCGATGCGCGACTGGGTCACCAACATTGAAAACACTTTTTATATCATCGGCACCGTCGCCGGCCCGCATCCTTACCCGATGATGGTGCGCGACTTCCAGTCGGTGATCGGCGAGGAGTGCCTGGTGCAAATGCCGCAAATGACCGGACGCCAGCCCGATTACGTGCTGGCCTGCATCGGCGGCGGCTCGAATGCGATGGGTATTTTTTACCCGTATATCGAGCAGAAAGACGTCAAACTGATCGGCGTCGAAGCGGCCGGCGAGGGCATAGACAGCGGCAAGCACTCGGCATCGCTGACCGCCGGCTTCCCTGGCGTGCTGCACGGTAACCGCACTTATCTGCTGCAAGATGAAAACGGCCAGATCATCGAGACCCATTCAGTGTCGGCCGGACTGGATTATCCGGGCGTCGGCCCGGAACACGCATGGCTGAAAGACAGCGGCCGGGCCCAGTATGTGACCATCACCGATGAGGAAGCGTTGCAGGCTTTCCATGATTGCTGCCATATCGAAGGCATTATCCCGGCGCTGGAATCGTCGCACGCATTGGCTTACGCAGCGAAGCTGGCGGCAACCTTGCCGAAAGACCAATTGGTGCTGGCCAACCTGTCGGGCCGCGGCGACAAGGACATGCATACCGTGGCGGAACGGATGGGGCTGAACTTTTCCTGATTGAAGCGAGGGGCGGCTTGCTGCCCCCGGTTTTAAACGGTTCATCCCATACACAGAATACAGAAAGCCCCATCATGTCCAGAATCTCCGCAACATTTGCCGCACTGAAAGCCCAACAAAAAACCGGCCTGATCACCTTCATCACCGCCGGCGATCCCGGCCCTGAACAAACTTTGCCGCTGATGCACGCGCTGGTCGAAGGCGGCGCCGACGTGCTGGAACTCGGCGTGCCGTTTTCCGATCCGATGGCCGAGGGCCCGGTGATACAGCGCGCCTGCGAACGCGCGTTGACATTCAATATCGGCATCCACGACGTGTTCGAGTACGTGCGCCAGTTCCGCCTGACCAACCAGACCACGCCGGTGGTGCTGATGGGCTACGCCAACCCGATCGAACGCATCGGTCCGGCAGCCTTCATCAAGGCGTCCAGGGAAGCGGGCGCCGATGGCGCCATCGTGGTCGATTATCCGCCGGAAGAGTGCGAAGAATTCGCCGCCGCGATGCGCGCCAGCGAACTTGACCTGATCTTCCTGCTGGCGCCGACCTCGACCGAGGAACGCATCGCCCAGGTGGCCAAGGTCGGCGGCGGCTTCAGCTATTACGTGTCGCTCAAGGGCGTCACCGGCGCGGGTCATATCGATACGGCGGAAGTGGCCGAACGACTGGCCGGGATCCGCAAGCACGTCAAGTTGCCGATCGGCGTAGGTTTCGGCATCCGCGACGGCGCCACCGCCAGGACGGTGGCCAAGGTGGCCGATGCGGTGGTGATCGGCAGCCGCATCATCCAGGAAATCGAAAACGCGCCGAAAGACGGGGCGGTGGAGGCGGTGCGTACCTTTACCGCCGGCATCCGCGCCGCGCTGGATGCGTAAATAAGTCGCCATATCGGACGGTACGCTTGAGATCAATGCGTACTGTCCGGTAGTGCGCCTGGCCTTTGTTGTGACGATGGCCGGATTGCCGCATTCAGCGCTGGTTAAAGTATCGTAATTTCAACTATTTTCTGATCTCAGAGCAAGAATTTTGCGCCGCAATGTTCGACAGTGCGCCGATAAACCGCTACACTTCCGCCACTGAACCGTTGCCATGACAGGCCATGCTGGCATTTCAGGCAAGATTGCCTGGCCGCATAGGCTATTACCCGCGAGTGAGCCCTGATCAGGGCAAGCCACTGCGCAAGATTCCCGCCCCCCAGGGGCCATAGGAGAAAATATGAGTTGGTTGGAAAAACTGCTGCCACCGCGAATCCAGCGTTCGGACGCTGCCGCACGTAAAACCATGCCGGAAGGCTTGTGGGTCAAGTGCCCATCGTGCGAAGCCGTGCTGTACCGCACCGATCTGGAGTCGAACCTGCATGTCTGCCCGAAATGCGATCACCATATGCGCATCCGCGCCCGTGAACGCCTCGACAGCTTGCTGGACGCCGGCGGCCGTTATGAAATCGGCCAGGAAATCCTGCCAGTCGATACCTTGAAATTCAAGGACAGCAAAAAATATCCTGACCGTTTGAAATCGGCGATGGAAGCCACCGGCGAAACCGATGCGATGGTCGTCATGGGCGGCGCAATCATGAGCTTGCCGGTAGTGGTCGCTTGCTTCGAATTCGAATTCATGGGCGGTTCGATGGGTTCGGTGGTTGGCGAACGCTTCGTGCGCGGCGCGCAAATCGCGCTGGAGCAAAAAGTGCCGTTCATTTGCATTACCGCCACTGGCGGCGCACGGATGCAAGAAGGCTTGCTGTCGCTGCTGCAAATGGCCAAGACCACCGCCATGCTGACCAAGCTGTCGGAAAAGAAATTGCCATTCATTAGCGTGCTGACCGATCCGACCATGGGCGGCGTGTCGGCGTCGTTCGCCTTCATGGGCGATATCGTCATCGCCGAACCGAAGGCGCTGATCGGTTTTGCCGGTCCGCGCGTGATTGAAAACACCGTGCGCGAAAAACTGCCGGAAGGTTTCCAGCGTTCCGAATTCCTGGTCACCAAGGGCGCCGTGGACATGATCGTCGACCGCCGCAAGATGCGCGAAGAAATCGCGCGCTTGCTGGCCTTGCTGCAAAACCAGGCCGCAGAGGTCCTGGCTTAAGCCGCTTTTAATTTGTCTGTCGCCACATAACGGCGCGCCAGCGGATACACTATCCGTTTGCGCGCCGCTTGTCATTCTGGCGTCCCGATACTAACGTCCTCTTTATTGTCCTATGCAAAACCTCCCAACTACTCTGCCGGCATGGCTTGCCCTGCTGGAAAACCGTCATTCCGAAACCGTCATCAACATGGGCCTGGACCGCGTGCTGGAAATCAAGCAGCGCCTGGCGCTGGCTTTTCCTTGCCCGGTCATCATGGTGGCCGGCACCAACGGCAAGGGTTCCACTTGCGCGATGCTGGAATCGATATTGCTGCGCGCCGGCTACAAGGTCGGCCTGTACATCAAGCCGCACTTCCTGGATTTTAACGAGCGCGCCCGTATTGGCGGCCAGTCGGCCAGCGACGAGCAATTGATCGCCAGCTTCAACGCGGTCGAAGCGGTGCGCGGCGATATCCCGCTGACCTATTTTGAATTCACCACGCTGGCCATCATGCATTTGCTGGCCGGCGCCGGACAGGACGTGGTGATCCTGGAAGTCGGCCTGGGCGGCCGCCTGGATGCCGTCAATATCGTCGATGCCGATGTCTCCATCGTCACCAGCGTCGATATCGACCATACCGATTTCCTTGGCGATACCCGCGAAGCGATCGGTTTTGAAAAGGCGGGCATCTTCCGTCCGGGCAAGGCGGCGATTTGCAGCGATCCGGTGCCGCCGCAATCGCTGATCGACCATGCCGGGGCGATCGGCGCCGACCTGTGGCTGATGGGCCGCGATTTCAATTATTCGGGCGACAAGCAGCAGTGGAACTATGGCGGCCGCGAACAGCGCCGCAATTCGCTGGCCTATCCAGGCTTGCGCGGCGCCAACCAGTTGCTGAACGCGTCGGCCGCGCTGGCCGCGCTGGAAGTGTTGAAGCTGCAATTGCCGGTCGGCGCCCAGGAAGTGCGCACCGGCCTGGTGACGGTCGAGCTGCCGGGCCGCTTCCAGGTGTTGCCGGGTCGTCCGACCGTGATCCTGGATGTGGCGCACAATCCGCACGCCGCTTCGGCGCTGAACCAGAACCTTGGCAATATGGGTTTCCACCCATACACCTATGCGGTGTTTGGCTCGATGCACGACAAGGATATCGATGGCGTACTCGCCGCGATGGGCGAACATGTCGATCATTGGTGCCTGACGGACTTGCCGTCGCCACGTGCCGCCAGCGCGTCTGAACTGGCCGGCAAGGTGCAATTGCTGCTGGCCGACAAGCCTGGCAGCGACGATCATACGGTGAATATTTTTGCTGATCCTGCACAAGCTTTTGCAAATGCAATGAGCCGGGCCGGGGAGAATGATAGAATTGTGGTCTTTGGTTCCTTCATCACCGTTGCAGGTGTGATGGCGGCCCGAAAATCCTCACTTCACTGAACGTAATCGACTGAAAATCACGCATGGGCTTGTTCTCGAAACTATTTAAAAACAAGCAAGAATCCACTGCTCAAGACAGTGGTTTTTACGTACCGTCGGAAGAGCAAGCCTCGACCGCGCGGACCCGCTCCAAGCGTGCCGTCGGCGGCGCCACCCCGCGCCGCGCCGGCAAGGATGTGCCGGACCCTGTATTGCCTGAGAAAAAACGCGCCCGGCGCCGCCTGGTTGGCGCCGTCGCGCTGGCGCTGGCGGTGGCGGTCGGGTTGCCGATGATACTCGATTCGGAACCGAAACCGCTGGCGACCGATATCGATATCCAGATTCCGTCGAAGGATAAGCCGGCTGTGGTGGCGGATGCCACGCCGGCCCCTGCGCCGGCGCGGGTGGCCGACAGTGCCGCGCTGGACCAATCCGAAGAAATTGTTTCCGAGCCTGACAAGGTCAAGCCGGCTCCGCTGCCTGCCAGGCCCGCCGTTGTACCTGCGCCTGCCGCGACCCCTGCGCCTGTCGTCACCGCCGCGCCGGTGGTGGCTGAATTGAAGCCGTCCGAGCCGGTCGACAAACCGCGCAAGCTCGACATCGTCGAGCCGAGCAAGGCCAAGCCGGAAGTCAAACACGAACCTAAGCCTGAAGTGAAGCCTGAGGTCCGGCACGAACCGAAACCTGAGGTCAGGCACGAACCCAAGTCCGAGCCCAAATCCGAGCCAAAAACGGCCGAACCCAAGCCTGTAGCAAAACCGGTGTTGGCCGACAGCGCCAAGCCGGCCCCGTCATCCGACGATGCGGCGCGCGCGCTGGCGATCCTGGAAGGCAAGCCTGCCGCGGCCAAGCCGCAGGAATCCGTTTCCAGCAAGTTCGTGGTGCAAGTCGCGGCGCTGGGCTCGCAAGATAAAGTCGATGAATTGCAAGGCAAGCTGCGCGATGCCGGCATTTCCTCCTATACTCAAAAAACCTCCAATGCTGCTGGCGAGCGCGTGATACGGGTCCGTGTCGGCCCGTTCGGCAACCGGGAAGAGGCGGACAAGGCCCGCGCCAAGCTGCAAAAGCTCGGTTTGGGCGGCAGCGTGGTACCTGCGTAATCTAGGACAAGGCTGGACTGGCGTGACGATTTTCGATTATCTGGTCTTGTTTGTACTGATTTCATCAGTCGTCATCAGCATGATGCGCGGACTGGTCAAGGAAATCCTGTCGCTGGTCAGCTGGGTGGTGGCGTTTGTGATCGCCAACGCCTATGGCGCCAGCCTGGCTAAAATGTTGCCAGAAGTGGTGCCCGGCGAGGTGATCCGGCTGCTGCTGGCCTTCGTGATCTTGTTTATCGGCGTGCGCATCCTGATGGGGCTGCTCGGCATGACGGTCGATGTATTGGTCAGGGCCACCGGCCTGAGCCTGGCCGACCGCGGCCTGGGCGCCTTGTTCGGATTGGCGCGCGGCCTGGTGATTGTATTGACTGCCGTCATATTGTGCGGGATGACGTCGATCCCGCAACAGGCTTTCTGGAAGAATGCGCTGCTGCGTCCGATGGCCGAGGACGGCGCGCGCGCCATCAAGCCTTACTTGCCGGCCGCGTATGCGAAGCACGTGCAATTTTGAATTCTTTTATCATCCGTAGCACAGTTTAGGAGCACACCATGTGTGGCATCGTCGGCGTCGTTTCCCACCAACCTGTTAATCAATTGCTGTATGACGCATTGTTGCTGTTGCAACATCGCGGTCAGGATGCGGCAGGGATTGCGACCAATCACAGCAGTATGTTTTCCATGCACAAGGCCAATGGCCTGGTGCGTGACGTCTTCCGTACGCGCAACATGCGTTCGTTGCAAGGCAATTCCGGCATCGGCCACTGTCGTTACCCGACGGCCGGTTCGTCCAGCGAAGAGGAAGCGCAGCCGTTTTATGTCAACGCCCCTTACGGCATCACGCTGGCGCACAATGGCAACCTGACCAACTGGGAACAGTTGAAACAGGAAATGTTCAAGATCGACCGCCGCCACATCAACACCGATTCCGATTCGGAAGTGTTGCTGAACGTCTTGGCGCATGAAATCCAGGAAGCCACCACCGGCCTGTCGCTCGATCCGGACGCCGTGTTCAAGGCCGTTTCCGTATTGAACCGGCGCGTGCGCGGCGGTTATGCGGCGGTGGCGCAAATCGCCGGCGTCGGCTTGCTGGCGTTCCGCGATCCGCACGGCATCCGTCCGCTGTGCTACGGCGTCAATGAAACCGAACAAGGCATCGAATACCTGATCGCCTCCGAATCGGTGGCGCTGGAAGGCATGGGTTTCCGTTTCGTGCGCGACATCGCGCCGGGCGAAGCCGTGTTCATCGATGCCGATAAACAATTGCACAGTCGCATGTGCGCCGACAATCCGAGCCTGAATCCTTGCGTGTTCGAATTTGTTTACCTGGCGCGTCCGGATTCGGTGATCGACGGCGCGTCGGTCTACGCCACCCGCCTGAAAATGGGCGAATACCTGGCCGAGAAAATCCGCAAGGAATTCAAGGAAGGCGATATCGACGTGGTCATGCCGATTCCCGATTCGTCGCGTCCGGCCGCGATCCAGCTGGCGCTGGCGCTCAATATCGAATATCGCGAAGGTTTCATCAAGAACCGCTACATCGGCCGTACCTTCCTGATGCCGGGCCAGGCGATGCGCAAGAAATCGGTGCGCCAGAAACTCAATGCGATCCCGTCCGAATTCAAGGACAAGGTCGTGCTGCTGGTCGACGATTCCATCGTGCGCGGCACCACCAGCCGTGAAATCGTGCAAATGGCGCGCGAAGCCGGCGCGAAGAAAGTCATTTTCGCGTCCGCCGCGCCGCCGGTGATCTTCCCGAACGTGTACGGCATCGACATGCCGACCCGCGACGAATTGATCGCCTATAACCGCAGCAATGAAGAGGTGTGCCGCGAAATCACCGCCGACGCGCTGGTGTACCAGGATATCGACGCACTGAAACGCGCCATTTCCGACGTCAACCCGGCCTTGAAGAATTTCGAGGCGTCGTGCTTCGATGGCGTCTACGTGACCGGCGACGTGTCGCAGGATTATCTCGACCGCATCGAATATGCGCGTCATCATCCGAAGGCCGCCGCGCCGGAAGATACGCCGCGCTCGCAACTGAACCTGAACCTTGCGACGGCCGAAGGCTGATGTCGCCACGCCCGGCTTGCGCCGGGCTTTTTTTTTGCGCGGCGCGGCGCGGCCACGCCAAGGCAAGACTTTGCATGACGCATTTTGTATTACTTATGTACCCCCCCTAACTACACCATCATGAGCGACAAGAAAAACTACGGCTTCACCACCACCATCTTGCATAACGACCGCCGCAAGGGCATCGAGCATGGCTCGCTGCACAAGCCGGTGCACCACTCGGTCGCCTTCGGCTACGACGATGCGCGCCAGCTGGCGTCTGTATTCCAGGGCAAGGAACCGGGCTTCCGCTACGGCCGCCAGGGCAATCCGACCGTGTCCGCGCTGGAAGATAAAGTTAATAAAATGGAAGACGGCCTGGCCACCTTGTGCTTCGCCACCGGCATGGGCGCAATCGGCGCCGTGGTGCAAGCGCTGCTGCGCGCCGGCGACCATGTGGTGTCGTCCGCCTTCTTGTTCGGCAATACCAACAGCTTGTGGCAAACCGTCAGCGGACAGGGTATCGGCGTGTCGTTCGTCGACGCCACCGACGTCGCCAATGTGGCGGCGGCGATCACGCCGGCCACCCGTATCGTGTTTGTCGAAACCATCGCCAATCCGCGCACCCAGATCGCCGACTTGCAGAAAATCGGCGCGCTGTGCCAGCAGCGCGGCATCTTGTACATCGTCGACAATACGATGACGACACCGTATCTGTTCCGTCCGAAAGCGGTCGGCGCCGGCCTGGTGGTCAATGCGCTGACCAAGTCGATCGGCGGCCACGGCAATGCGCTGGGCGGCAGCCTGACCGATACCGGCCTGTACGACTGGACCCGGTATCCGAATATTTTCGACAATTACAAGAAGGTCGCGCCGGCCCAGTGGGGCATTGCGCAAATCCGCGCCAAGGCCTTGCGCGATTTCGGCGCCTCGCTGGCGCCGGACGCGGCGCACCACATCGCCACCGGCGCCGAAACCATCGCCTTGCGCATGGAGCGCACCTGCTCGAACGCGCTGGCGCTGGCGACCATGCTGCAAGCCGATCCGCGCGTCGCGGCCGTGCATTACCCTGGCCTGGTCTCGCATCCGCAGCACGCCATCGCGAGCGATCTGTTTCGCAGCTACGGTTCGCTGTTCAGCTTTGAATTGAAGGACGGCATCGATTGCTTCGACTTCCTGAACCGCCTGAATTTGGCGATACCGGCCAGCAACCTCGGCGACAACCGCACGCTGGTGATTCCGGTCGCGCACACGATCTTTTATGAGATGGGCGCCGAGCGGCGCGCCAGCATGGGCATTGCCGAATCGCTGATCAGGGTGTCGGTCGGCATCGAGGATGAAGCCGACTTGCTCGACGATTTCCGTCAAGCATTGGAGGTGGCGTAAAAAAGCCGGGGCACCTTCTGTTGTCCCGGCTTTTTTTGCATGGCGTTGCGAATGGCGAGGCTCCATTAATTCCAGCTGCGCATCAATCCTACCGCCAGGCCTTCCAGCGCGAATTCGTCCGCTTCCGGATCGACCTGGATCACCGTGAAGTCGGGATTTTCCGGGAACAGCTCGATCAGCGATCCGGTCTTTTTGTAGCGCTTGACGGTCACTTCGTCGCCGATGCGGGCCACCACGATTTGCCCATTCTTGGCGCTGTCGATTTTCTTGACGGCCAATAAATCGCCATCCATGATGCCGGCGTCGCGCATCGACCAGCCGCGCACCTTCAGCAGGAAATCGGGTTTGGCCGAAAACAGCGCCGGGTCGACGTTGTAGCTCGCTTCCAGGTTTTCCTGCGCCAGGATCGGCGAGCCGGCGGCAACCCGGCCGATCAGCGGCAGCGACATCATCAGCAGCGCGGCCGGCACTTTCGGCGGCGCCGGCTCGGCATTGGCGCCCAGCAGGCGGATGCCGCGCGAGGTGCCGGGCGAAATCTCGATCGCACCCTTGCGGGCCAGTGCCTGCAAATGTTCTTCGGCCGCGTTGGCGGACTTGAATCCCAGTTCGCTGGCGATCTCGGCGCGGGTCGGCGGGAAGCCGGTATTTTCAATCGCATCCTTGATCAGATTCAGAATTTGTTCTTGCCGTGCAGTGAGCTTGATCATTGGTGGCGCATAGTGAAATGCTGTCTATATAAACAGTCTGTATTTTTGTACAGTATCGGCGCTTATGCAAGCGGATTTGTCGTATTTCGTGAAATAAATTCAGCCGAACCCGCGCCAGGCGAGCGCAGCGGCGGGCAGCGAGCAGCAGGGGATTGAAACTTGCCAAAAAACCTGTCATACTATTCGGCTTACCTCTTCCCACACTCGTCTTGACGCCGAGGTGGGCGATTATCAATCCGTCCTTAAGGAGTTTGCATGCGTCATTATGAAATAGTATTTATCGTCCATCCGGACCAGAGCGAGCAAGTGCCCGCGATGATCGAACGTTACAAAGCCAGCGTAACCACCCGCGGCGGTTCGGTTCACCGTGTTGAAGATTGGGGCCGTCGTCAAATGGCTTACTCGATCCAGAAACTGGCAAAAGCACACTACATCTGCCTGAACATCGAATGCGACAACGAAACCCTGGTTGAGTTGGAAACAGCATTCAAATTCAATGATGCCGTGTTGCGTCACCTGACCGTGAAAATGAAGAAAGCTGAAACAGCTCCTTCGCCGATGATGAAATCGGTTCAACGCGAAGACGCGGCTAAAAGCCATCGTACCGAAGCACCTGCAGCCGCTCCAGCCGTCGCCGCTTAATTTTTGACCGGGAATCCGCACTGAACCAGCTACAAGTCGTCGCCATCATTGCCGAGCGCGAGATATTGCGCTACACCCCGGCAGGTTTGCCGATTGTGAATGCAGTATTGCAGCACAGTTCGCAACAGATGGAGGCAGGCATCGCCCGCTTGACCGAGTTTGAGATTGCCGCGCTGGCCGCTGGCGAAATTTCAGGCAGGTTCAACCAGGCGCCACTGGGTGGTCTGTATCAGTTCACAGGATTTCTGGCTAGAAAAAGCCGCAACAGTAAAAGCCTGGTGTTTCACATCATTGATTTTAGTGCAGTCAATTCAGACTAGCGCATTTATATATACAGGAGCCTCACATGGCATTCGGTAAAAAGTTCGACAAAAACAAGCTCAAGCTTAAAGAAAAGCGCAAACAGCAAAATCCGCTGTTCAAACGTAAAAAATTCTGCCGCTTCACCGCAGCACACGTAGAACAAGTCGACTACAAAGACGTCGACACCCTGAAAGATTTCGTCCAGGAAAACGGCAAAATCATGCCAGCACGCCTGACCGGTACCAAAGCGCACTACCAGCGCCAAGTTGACACCGCCATCAAGCGCGCACGCTTCCTCGCGTTGCTGCCGTACACCGATCTGCACCACGCTTAATCGGTCAGATATTCCTGGAGAAGAACTATGCAAATCATTCTGTTAGAAAAAGTCGTTAACGTCGGCAACCTGGGCGAAGTCGTCAAAGTCAAAGACGGTTACGCACGTAACTTCCTGATCCCGCAACGCCTGGCACGTCGTGCCACGGCCAGCGCCGTGGCTGAATTCGAAGTCAAACGCGCTGAATTGGAAAAAGCTGCTGCCGTTAAACTGGCCGCTTCCCAAGCCCAAGGCGAAAAACTGAACGGTCTGACCGTTCAAGTTGCTCAAAAAGCTGGCGTCGATGGCCGTCTGTTCGGTTCCGTCACCAACTTCGACATCGCTGAAGCGTTGACCAAGCAAGGTTTTGCTGTTGAAAAAGCACAAATCCGCATGCCTGCCGGTCCGTTGAAAGTGGTTGGCGAGCACGCTGTTTCGGTTGCTCTGCACACCGACGTCGTGGTGGAAGTCACTATCGCTGTCGTAGGCGACAACGCGTAATGTCTGGCGGGCCGTCAGGTTCGCTTGATGCTGCCGTACTCATGAAAAAGCCGGGTTTTCCCGGCTTTTTTATCGCCATTTTTTTTGCCCAGACGCCGAAGCAGGTATAATTCGCGCCATGAACGCCCCCTCAGATCCACAACTAGATTCCCTCCGTATTCCGCCGCATTCGATCGAAGCAGAACAATCCGTCCTGGGCGGCTTGCTGCGCGATAATGCAGCGTGGGATCGCATTGCCGACTTCATGCATGCGGAGGATTTCTATCGTTACGACCACCGCATCATCTTCGAGCAAATCGTCAAGATGATCAACGGCTCCAAGCCGGCCGACGTGATCACCGTCTTTGAAACCCTGACCCAGCTCGGCAAGGCCGAGGAAGTCGGCGGCCTGGCGTACCTGAACGCGATGGCGCAAAACACGCCGTCGGCGGCGAATATCCGGCGCTACGCCGAAATCGTCCGCGACCGCGGCGTGCTGCGCAAGCTGATCACCGTGGCCGACGATATTTCCGGCACCGCGTTCAGCCCGCAAGGCAAGGAAGTCAAGCAAATGCTGGACGAGGCGGAATCGAAGATTTTCGCCATTGCCGAAGAGGGCGCCCGCGGCGCCCAGGGCTGGACCGCGATCCAGCCGCTGCTGACCCAGGTGGTCGAGCGGATCGACGAACTGTACAGCCGCGACAACCAGAGTGAAATCACCGGCGTGCCGACCGGCTTCATCGACCTCGACCGGATGACGTCGGGCTTGCAGCCGGGCGACCTGGTGATCGTCGCCGGCCGTCCATCGATGGGCAAGACGGCGTTTTCGGTCAACATCGGCGAAAACGTCGCGATCGACAGCGGCTTGCCGGTCGCCGTGTTCTCGATGGAGATGGGCGGCGCCCAGCTGGCGATGCGTATGCTCGGTTCGGTCGGCCAGCTCGACCAGCACCGCCTGCGCACCGGCCGCCTGAACGACGAAGACTGGCCGCGCCTGACCAACGCGATCCAGAAGATGAACGACGCCCAGCTGTACATCGACGAAACGCCGGCGCTGAACTCGATCGAGCTGCGGGCCCGCTCGCGCCGCCTGTCGCGCCAGTGCGGCAAGCTGGGCCTGATCATCGTCGATTACTTGCAACTGATGTCGGCCAATACTCCCGGCGATAACCGCGCCACCGAGATTTCGGAAATTTCACGCGGCTTGAAGGGGCTGGCCAAGGAACTGGGGTGCCCGGTGATCGCGCTGTCGCAGCTGAACCGCTCGCTGGAGCAACGGCCGAACAAACGTCCGGTGATGTCCGACTTGCGCGAATCCGGCGCTATCGAACAAGATGCCGACGTGATCCTGTTCATTTACCGTGATGAAGTTTACAATCCCGACTCGCCCGATAAGGGCACTGCCGAAATCATTATCGGCAAGCAACGTAACGGACCGATCGGCAGCATCCGCCTCACTTTCATGGGGCAATACACCAAATTTGGCAATTACAGTGGCGGCCTGGCGCTGTACCAAGGCGATTAATTCAAATTAGTTACCCTGGAATGCCATTGCCGCGCGCGCGGACATCCCGTCCGGGATGGCGCGTGGGCGGCTTTCTGCAGTAAATAACACGACGTAGTGATTAACGGAGAATGACATGTTTGGACGCTTGATGCCCACCGAGGGCAAGTTTTTTGAATTGTTTAACCAGCACGCTGAATTATGCGTCAAGGGCGCCAAGGAAATGCTTGGCTTGATGACCAATTTCGACGATTTGGAAAACCGCGTGCATGCGATCGAAAGCATCGAAAAGCAGGCTGACAAGATCACCTACGCCACCGTCGACATGCTGCACAAGACCTTCATCACGCCGATCGACCGCGACGACATCCATCAATTGATCACCCGCATGGACGACATCCTGGACTTGATGGAAGACGCGGCGCAAACCGTGTCGCTGTACGACTTGAAGGCCGTCACGCCGGAAGCCAAGCGGCTGGCCGAACTGGTGCTGGCCTGTACCGAGAAAGTGCGCGACGCCGTGGCCATGCTGCACAATATGGACAACTCGCGCAAGATCGTCGCTGTCTGCGAAGAAATCGACCGCCTGGAATCGGACGCCGACCATGTGATGCGCGCCGCCATGTCGAAACTGTTCCGCGATGAACCGGACGTGCGCAACCTGATCAAGCTGAAGGCGATCTATGAAATTCTGGAAACCGTCACCGACCGTTGCGAAGACGTAGCCAACATCATCGAAGGCATCATCGTCGAAAACGCGTAAGCGTCGCGCGCCTGTCCTGAAACGCCAGAATCAGAAAAGAAAAATCCATGCACACCCTACAAATCAGCATCTACGCTCTTGGCCTGTTGGTCCTCCTCGCGCTGCTGTTTGACTTCATGAACGGCTTCCACGACGCCGCCAACGCGATTGCGACGGTGGTGTCGACCGGCGTGCTGAAACCGCAAACCGCGGTCGCGATGGCCGCCACGTTCAATTTTGTCGCCATTTTCGTGTTTCACCAGCTGACCGTCGCCGCGACGGTCGGCAAAGGCACCATCGATCCGGCGGTAGTGGATCAGTACGTCATCTTCGGCGCCCTGATGGGCGCCATCTTCTGGAACCTGTTTACGTGGTACTACGGGATTCCATCGTCGTCGTCGCACGCCCTGATCGGCGGCCTGGTCGGCGCCGCGGTGGCCAAGTCCGGCACCGGCGCGCTGGTGTCCGCCGGCTTGTGGAAAACCGTGCTGTTCATCGTCGTCTCGCCATTGCTGGGCTTCATCTTCGGCTCCCTCATCATGCTGCTGGTATCGTGGATCTTTGTCCGTTCGACGCCGCGCCGGGTCGACAAATGGTTCCGCCGCCTGCAATTGCTGTCGGCCGCGGCATACAGCCTGGGCCACGGCGGCAACGACGCGCAAAAGACCATCGGCATCATCTGGATGCTGCTGATCGCGGCCGGTTATTCGAGCGCCAGCGACACCATTCCGCCGCTGTGGGTCATCATCGCCTGCTACACCGCGATCAGCTTCGGCACCTTGTTCGGCGGCTGGCGCATCGTCAAGACCATGGGCCAGAAGATCACCAAACTGAAACCGGTCGGCGGCTTCTGCGCCGAAAGCGGCGGCGCGATCACGCTGTTCGTCTCGACCGCGCTGGGCATCCCGGTATCGACCACCCACACCATCACCGGCGCGATCGTCGGCGTCGGTTCGGCGCAAAAGATGTCGGCGGTGCGCTGGGGCGTGGCCGGCAACATCGTGTGGGCCTGGATCTTCACCATTCCGGCGTCGGCATTTGTCGCCGCCGTGGCGTGGTGGCTGGGCCATCACATCATGTAATGGACTGGTCAAGTCGTTAAAAAGGGAGCTTCGGCTCCCTTTTTTTGCGTTATACCGCTACGTTTGGACTGTATCGCTGCACACTAAAAAAACATAGTGCTAAATTTTCTTATTGTTTTACGTTCGATACAGCAATCAATAATCGCGCCGACATGTTGACCGAGCTTGAGCCGGAAATTCAGGAGGCGACAAAACGCATGTACCAGCGTTTGCATGCTCCATCGTGAAGTGCCATACTGCAACTAAATACTTTAAAATAAACTTTTCATAAAGGCCAGCAGAGTCGCATGCCTTACTTCAAGACCCTGAGCACTGCCCGCCTGACCTTGCGGCCGCCGCGCCATGGCGATGAAGAGTCGCTGTTCCGGCTGCACTCGGATGCGCAGGTGATGCGCTATTTCAGCGAGCCGCCGTGGACCGATCCAGCCCGCGCCGCGCGCCAGGTCGAGGACGATGTCGGCGCTTTCGGGCGCGAGGAATATTTGCGCTTTTGCATCGTCCTGAACGGCACGCAACAAATGATCGGCAATTGCACCCTGTTCGCGCTGCACCGGCAAAACCGCCGCGGCGAAATCGGCTATGCGCTCGATCGCGCGTGCTGGGGCCAGGGATACATGCACGAGGCGCTCGACGCGTTGCTGGAGTATGCCTTCGTCGAGCGCGACCTGCACCGGCTCGAAGCGGATGTCGACCCGCGCAACAGCGGCTCGGCGCATTGCTTGCAGCGGCTCGGTTTCAGCGCCGAAGGCTTGCTGCGCGAACGCTGGATCGTCGGTGGTCAAGTCAGCGATTCGGCGCTGTACGGTTTGCTGCGCCGCGACTGGCAGGCGCGGCGCGGCTGATTTTGCCTGGGTTCAGCCCAGTTCGACCGAGCATCCCTCATACGCCAAAAACACTTGCAAGCCGTTTAAGCGGCCGGCGTAGCGCTGCATCACGTCGGCGAACACGGCTTCCAGCTGATCGTCGCCGCGGGTCGGTTCGTGGTGCGTGCAATACAGGGCCTTGGCGCCGCAGCGCAACGCCAGTTCGAGCGACGCGTCGAAGGTGCCGTGGCCCCAGCCTTGCTTGGCCGGATATTCTTCGCGCGTGTACGAGCAATCCATGACCAGCGCATCGACGCCGCGCAGCAGCGCGTCCAGCGCGGCCAGGCGGCGCTGGTTGTCGGCCTCGCAGGCATCGTGTTGCGGATGGCCGGGCGGATGCGGGTTATAAAACGGTTCGTGGTCGCCGCTGAAAAACATCGAACTGCCGTGGCAATCGATGCGGTAGCCGAGATTGGTCACCGGATGGTTCATTTCGACATTGCGGATCAGCGCGTCGGCCAGTTCCACCGTTTCGCCGATGGCCAGGTTACGGTAGGCGATGCTGGCCGCCATGGCCGTTTCGCTGACCGGGAAATAGCTGTTTTGCAGTTGCACCGCCATCACATGCTCGATGCCCTTGCCGTTGCTGCCGTCGCGCGCGCCGTACAGGCGCACTTGCGTACCAGGCACGAACAGCGGGCCGAACATCGGCAAGCCATGGATGTGATCCCAATGGCTGTGGGTAATAAAAATGTGGGCGTCAACCGGCTGGCCGGCTGGTAGTTGTTGTGCCAGTGCAAAGATGCCGCTGCCGGCGTCGAGAATGATCAGTGTGTCATTGTTGGTGCGCACTTCGATGCAGGTGGTATTGCCGCCATAACGTGCGGTCAGCGGGCCGGGCGAGGGGATGGAGCCTCGCACGCCCCGGAACGTGAATTTCATTGAAAAAACCTTGTTACAGTGTAATGATTGTTGATTCTATTCTAATTATTGTGTGCGCGTAACATTAATCACGCTGCGATTTTACAAACACGGTGTTCTGTTGCAAGAAAGCAATGTGAATATCGTATAGCGAACGGTACACTAGCGGTTTTCCTTTTTTCACAGATTGTGTCCGCCATGTCCGAGCTGCACCCTGAGCAAATCGCCCAGAGATTAGACCAGCTCACCGAGCTCAGTGTTGCATTGGGCGACGGTGTCGGCGACGGGCAATCCGATATCTCGCCGTTGCTGGAACGCATAGTCATGGTCGCCAAAAACATGACCGGCGCCGATGGCGGTACCTTGTACCGTCCCAGCGACGATGGCCAGAGCCTGAATTTCCATATTTCCGTCAATGATAGCCTAGGCATCCGCCAAGGCGTGTTAATTGGCGTGCCGGGCGTGCCGCTGTTCGATGCCGGCGGCGCCCAAAACCTGTCGTCGGTGGCCGCGTATGCCGCCAATCTGCGCCGCTCGGTGAATATCGCCGATGTGTACCAGACCGAGGAATTCAACTTTTCCGGCATGCGCGCCTTCGACCGGCATTACGGTTATCACTCGCAATCGTTCCTGACGGTGCCGATGACCGACCACGAAGGTGATTTGATTGGAGTGTTGCAATTAGTCAACGCCAAGGATACCGCGACCGGCGCGGTGCGCGCTTTTTCGACCACCGACCAGCGCTTTATCGAGGCGCTGGCGGCGCAGGCCGGCGTGGCGCTGACCAATAAGCTGTTGATCTTGCAACTTGAAAAATTGCTGGAATCGCTGGTCGCGCTGATCAATATCGGCATCGATGAAAAGTCGCCGTACACCGGCCGCCACTGCGAATTCGTGCCGGAATTGACGATGATGCTGGCCGACGCGGTGCACCAGACCGATACCGGGCCGCTGGCCGGTTTCCGTCTCAGCGAAGGCGAGCGCAAGCAATTGTGGCTGGCCGGCTTGCTGCACGATTGCGGCAAGATCACCACGCCGGTGCACGTGGTCGACAAGGCGACCAAGCTGGAAACCATTTTCGACCGCATCCATCTGGTCGATACGCGTTTTGAAGTGTTGCTGCGCGACGCAGAAATCGCCGCGCTGCGGCGTCAGGCCGCCGCGCCGGCCTTGCGCGACGATATCGAACGCGCATTGCAGCAGGAATTGGCCGAGTTGCGCGCCGACCGAGAGTTCTTGCGCCACGCCAATATCGGCAGCGAAGGCATGCCGCCGCGCGAGCAGGCGCGGGTGCGCAAGATCGCGTTGCGGCGCTGGACCGGGCCGGATGGCGTGCAGCGCAATTTCCTCGACGCCAATGAAGTGGAAAACCTGACCATCCGCTTCGGCACGCTGACCGATGCCGAGCGCAAGATCATCAACAACCATATCCAGGTGTCGATCCGCATGCTCGATACCTTGCCATGGCCCAAGCATTTGCAAAAAGTGCCGGAGTACGCCGGCGGCCACCATGAACGGATGGATGGCAAGGGCTATCCGCGCGGCTTGACCCGCGAGCAAATGTCGGTGCCGGCGCGGCTGATGGCGATCGCCGATATTTTCGAGGCGCTGACGGCGCCCGACCGGCCCTACAAAAGGGGCAAGTCGCTGTCGGAGTCCTTGCGCATCCTCGGCCAGTTCAGCCTGAACGGCCATATCGATCCCGACTTGTTCGATGTGTTTATTCGCAGCAAGGTGTACCAGCGCTTTGCTGAAAAGCATATGGACCCGCGCCAGATCGATGCCGTCGATGAGACGGTCATCCCCGGATACCGGCCGTGATCGCGCTGCTGGCCGGCAAGCTGAAAAAATACGGCGCACGCTGGCTGGCCGGCCTGCTGCTGACCGGATTGGCGGCGGCCGGCAGCATCGGTTTTTTTGACAGCAATACCATCGACCGGCTCGACGCCTTGCTGGGCGACTTGCGCATGCGCGCCGAGCCGGCCGTGCTCGACCGGCGCATCGTGATCGTCGATATCGATGAAAAAAGCCTGACCCGCATCGGCCGGTTTCCGTGGAGCCGCGACATCCAGGCGCAACTGGTGAGCCAGCTGACGCAACACTACGGCGTGGCGGCGCTGGGCTTCGATATTTCCTTTCCAGAAGCCGACACCAGTTCCGGCTATGCGGTGCTGGAAAAACTGGGGCGGCATGAACTGGCCGGCGTGCCGGGTTTTCATGCACAGCTGGAAAAACTCAAGCCGGGCATGGATTACGACGGCTTGCTGGCGCAAGCGATGCGCGGCCAGCCGGTGGTGCTCGGCTTTAGTGTGTCGGACCAGCAAAGGAAGGGCGTGCTGCCGGCGCCGGCGTTTACCGTCGACAGTTTGAACGGGCGCGACATCACGGCGTTTTCGGCGCGCGGTTACGAAGCCAATATCGCGCAACTGCAACATGCCGCGCGCGGCGCCGGTATTTTTACCGCGCTGACCGATAGCGATGGCGTGGTGCGCTCCTCGACGCTGCTGCAGCGCATAGGCGGCGCCTATTACCCATCGCTGTCGCTGGCCACCGCCGCCGTGTACCTGGAGGCGCGCGCGATCGCACCGCATTTCACGCAAAGCGCCGACAACATGTCGGCCGGCGAACTGGCCAACGGCGGCCTCGACCGGCTGGTGATGCTGATGCCGTCAGGCCAGCGTATCATCCCGGTCGGCGAAGCGCTGACCACCACCGTGCAATACCGCGGCGGCGGCGGGCCGGCCGGCGGCGCGTTCGCCTATGTGTCGGCGGCCGATGTGTTGCTGGGCAGCGTGCCGCCAGCGTTGCTGAAGGATGTGATCGTGCTGGTCGGCACCAGCGCGCCCGGCTTGAACGACTTGCGCGCGACCCCGGTCAACGCCGAATATCCCGGTGTCGAAGTGCACGCCAACCTGATCAAGTCGATCCTCGACGGCCGTTTCAAATCGCGCCCGGATTATGCGCTGGCGATCGAATTCGGCCAGGTGCTGCTGGCCGGGCTGGTGCTGGCCGGCGCGCTGGCGGTGCTGTCTCCGGCCTGGTCCATGCTGCTGGCGCTGGCCGCGCTGGGCGCCGCGCTGGGCTTCAACCTGTATTTGTACCGGGTGCAGGACATGCTGATCAACAGCGCGATCGTGCTGTTGCTGATCGGTGCGCTGTTTATTTTTAATGTGGCCTGGGGTTATTTTTTCGAAGTGCGCAAGGGCCGCGCGCTGGTGTCGCGCTTTGGCGAATACGTGGCGCCGGAACTGGTGGCCGAAATGGCGGAAAACCCGCAGCGCTACAATATGGATGGCGAAAGCCGCGAACTGAGCGTGCTGTTCGCCGACGTGCGCGGTTTCACGACGATTTCCGAAGGCTTGACGCCGCAGCAATTGCGCGAATACATCAACCTGTACCTGACGGCGATGTCGGAAGATATCCGCGACAGCCACCAGGGCACGCTCGACAAATACATCGGCGACGCGGTGATGGCGTTCTGGGGCGCGCCGGTGGCCTTTGCCGACCACGCCCGGCGCGCGGTGGCCAGCGCCTTGCTGATGCAGCACAGCGCGGCGCGCCTGAACCGCGACTTTATCGCGCGCGGCTGGCCGGCGCTGCAGATCGGCATCGGCATCAACAGCGGCTTGATGCATGTCGGCGACATGGGGTCGCGCATCCGCCGCGCCTATACCGTGATGGGCGACGCGGTCAACCTGGGCGCGCGGCTGGAAGGCGTCACCAAGGCCTATGGCGTCGGGATTGTCGTCAGCGCCGCGACCCGCTTTGCCGCGCCGCAATTTGTGTACCGCGAACTGGATCTGGTGCGGGTCAAGGGCAAGCAGGAGCCGGTGGCGATTTTCGAGCCGCTCGGCTTGCCGGAGCAAGTCGATGCCGCCGTGCTGCAACGGCTGGAGCGCTGGTCGCGCGCGCTGGCATTGCTGCGCGTGCGCGAGTGGGCCGGCGCGGCGCAACTGGTCGAACAATTACTGCGCGAAGCGCCGCAAGATGCGCTATATCGGCTGTACGCGGTGCGCCTGTCGAGCTACCTGGAGCGGCAACCGCCGGCCGACTGGGATGGCGTGACTATTTTTGATAGCAAATAAGCTTGGCAAATATCACTCCGGCATGGTTGCGGATAAGGTATCGATGTTGTGAAAAAGGCTGCTTTTTCAGTGACTTGGACGCGGATTGGCAGTGTCATGGGGAAAATTTGGGCCCAAACAGTAGAAAGTTCTGACTGGAAACGAAAACCCGTCTAAACTTTGCATTCAACCAATTGATGAGCACAACGGTCTTGCGCCTGGCCAGCGTCGTGCCCATGCAACCACAAGAAATCTTCACACATGAATTATCGTTTGGTGCACCTGCTTGCGGGGTCGGCGCTTTTGTTTGTCGCAGGCGCCGCCTGCGCAACCGCCCCAGCCCCTGCAGGGCAAGATCAGACTAGCGCGACGCTCAATGCTGACGCGGCTGATACTGCAATTCCTCATTTTGACATCGAGCGTTTCGATGTCAAAGGCAATACCTTGTTGGCGCCACAATTGCTGACCATGCTGCTGGCGCCGTTTACCGGAAAACGGCGCAACTTCGGCGATATCCAGCATGCCGTCGAAGCGCTGGAAAATGCTTACCGCGAACGCGGCTACACGGTGGTGCAAGTCACGTTGCCGGAACAGGAGCTGGAACGGGGTGTGGTGCAATTGAATGTGGTGGAAACCGCGATCGGCCGCATCGCCGTCAGCGGCAACCAGCATGCCGATGACGCCAATGTGCTGCGCGCGCTGCCGTCGCTGCGCGAGGGCGCGTCGCCGAATTTGCCGGCGCTGGCGAAAAGCCTGAAGCTGGCCAATGAAAATCCGGCCCGCAAGATCGAGGTCAAGCTGGCCGGCAGCGAAGTCGAAGGCCAGCTCGACGCCAGCGTGTCGGTGGCCGACGAAAACCCGTGGAAAACCATGCTGAACCTGGACAATACCGGTAATCAGCAAACCGGCAAGACGCATGCCGGTGTGGTGTTGCAGAACGCGAATCTGTGGGGCCGCGATCATATCGCCAGCCTGCAATACACGACCTCGCTGGAAAAACCGGACAAGGTCAGTATCTACGGTCTCGGCTACCACGTGCCGCTGTATGCGCTGGGCGATTCGCTGGACCTGTTCGCCAGTTATTCGAATGTCGATTCGGGCACCGTCACGGCTGGTATTTTCGACCTGGCGGTCAGCGGCCGCGGCACCATGGCGGGGCTGCGTTACAACCAGAATTTCGCGAAGACCGAAAGCTACGAACCGAAGCTGGTGTATGGCATCGATTACAAGGCGTACCAGAATAGCGTGCAATTGTTTGGTTTTGAATTGGGCGGCGACGTCACGGTGCATCCGCTCAGCGTTGCTTATATCGGCGCATGGACCCGCGACAATGGCGAAGCGAGCCTGGCGCTGACCTTGTCGCGCAATATTCCGGGCGGCCGCCACGGCACCCAGGCCGATTTCGACCTGGCGCGCGTCGGCGCCAAGGCCGGCTACAGCACCGCGCGCGTCAGCGCCAACTGGGGCCAGGTCTGGGCCGGCGACTGGCAGGCGCGTGGCATCTTCAATGCCCAGTACACGCCGGATGCGCTGGTGCCCGGCGAACAGTTCGGCGCCGGCGGCGCGGCGTCGGTGCGCGGTTTCGACGAACGCGCAGTGTCCGCCGATTCCGGCGCCAGCCTGAACCTGGAACTGTACACACCGAACTGGTGCGGCAAGACCGCCGCATATCAATGCCGCGCGCTGGCGTTTTACGACAGCGCCTGGCTGAGCCGTAATCACACCTTGCCCGGCGAATCGCAAGGCAATGCGATCGGCAGCTTCGGCATCGGCAGCCGCGTGCTGCTGAGCCGCTACGCCAATCTGCAAGTCGATTACGCCCACGTCCTCAATCCCGGCGACACCGGCCGGAACAACGCCAACCGCCTGCATGTCAGGCTGGCTTTGTCGTATTAGTATCTGTATCCGGAATAAGCTCATGAAAAATACCGATCCCGTCCTGCATAGCCGCCACGCCGTCCTGACTCCGCCGTTGCGGCGCAGCGCGCTGGCGCTGCTGGTTTCTTCCTGTTTTAGTGCCGCCTATGCGAATCCGACGCTGCCGCAAGTGGTCAATGGACAAGCGACGTTCAATCAGCAAGGCAATGTGTTTTCGATTACCAACACGCCGGGCACCATCATCAATTGGCAGAGTTTTTCGATCAACCCCGGCGAGCTGACCCGTTTTATCCAGCAAAACGCGAATAGCGCGGTACTCAACCGCATCACCGGACAAGACCCGAGCAAGATCCTCGGCGCGCTGCAATCGAACGGCAAGGTCTACCTGATCAATCCGAACGGGGTGCTGTTCGGCCGCGATGCGCGGGTCGACGTCAACGGCCTGGTGGCGTCCAGCCTCGGCCTGTCGAACCAGGATTTCCTGGCCGGCAAGATGAACTTCAGCGGCGCCGCCAGCGCCGGCGCGGTCAGCAACCAAGGCACCATCCATACCGGCGCCGGCGGCAAGGTAGCGCTGATCGGACCGAACGTCGTCAACAGCGGCGTGATCACCGCGCCGAACGGCGAGGTGATCCTGGCGGCCGGCCACAGCGTGCAATTGGCCGACCCGGCCAACCCCGGTTTGCAGGTGGTGGTGTCGGCGCCGTCGGACCAGGCCCTCAACGTCGGCCAGGTGATCGCGCAGGGCGGCAAGATCGGCATGTATGGCGCGCTGCTGAACCAGCGCGGCACCTTGAACGCGAACAGCGCGGTGATCGGCGAAAACGGCAAGATCGTCTTGCAAGCCAGCGGCAAGGCCCTGCTGGAAGCGGGCAGCCTGACCAGCGCCACCAATAGCGCCGGCAGCGGCGGCCAGGTCACGGTGCTGGGCGACCAGGTCGGACTGACCGG
This sequence comes from Janthinobacterium agaricidamnosum NBRC 102515 = DSM 9628, assembly GCF_000723165.1. Lineage (NCBI taxonomy): Bacteria > Pseudomonadati > Pseudomonadota > Betaproteobacteria > Burkholderiales > Oxalobacteraceae > Janthinobacterium > Janthinobacterium agaricidamnosum. Next base: position 3,905,435 of record NZ_HG322949.1, on the reverse strand, counting down.
CAATGCGCGGGTCGATGTCAGCGGCGCCAAGGGCGGCGGCACGGTCTTGCTCGGCGGCGATTACCAGGGCAGGAATGCGGCGATTCCGAATGCCCGCCAGGTCTATCTGGGCAGCGATGCGACGGTGGCCGCCGACGCGATCGACAGCGGCAACGGCGGCAAGGTGATCGTCTGGGGCGACCAGACCACGCGTGTATTCGGCAGCATTTCGGCGCATGGCGGTGCGGCGTCCGGCGATGGCGGTTTTGTCGAAACCTCGGGCCATTACCTGGCGGTGGACGGAATCCGCGTCGATACCCGCTCCAGCCGCGGCAAGCAGGGCAACTGGCTGCTCGACCCTTACGATATCGAGGTGGTCGCCGGTAATGGCGGCATGCTGGGCGATGTCGACCAGTTCGGCGACGCGCCGGCCAGCGGCAGCACCTCGATCGGCGCCAGCCTGATTTCAAACGCGACCAGCAATGTGACGTTGCAGGCGCTGCACCGCATCACGTTCAACAGCGCCATCAACATGACCCAGGCCGGGGTCGGGCTGACCGCGCAGGCCGGCGAGTCGATCAATGTCAATACGGCGATCACCACCAATGGCGGCGCCGTGAAACTGTCGGCCAATGACGCCAGCAGCGGCAGTCCGAAAATTGCCGCGTCTAACGTCAATCTGGGTGCGGCGATCAGCACCCATGGCGGTGCGGTGACGATTTCCGGCGCCAACGTGGTGGGGCTCGGCAGCATCAATGTCGGCAGCGGCAACCTGGCGCTGATCGCCAACGAGGCTGGCGGCGGCATCAACCTGACCGGTACCGGCGATCAATTGAGCGGCAGCGGCGCGGCGGGCCAGACGGTCAGCCTGCAAGCCGATACCATCAATTTTTCCGGTGGCATCAATTTTGGCGGCGCAGCCAGCCAGGCCAGCGTCACCTTGCTGCCGTTGACCAATGGCCGCGCGATTTTTCTCGGCACCACGGCAGGCAATGCGCTGGGTTTGCTGAACGAAGAGTTGAACCGGATTTCGGCCGGCAGCTTGAACATTGGCAACAGCAACAGCGGCAATATTTCTACTTTCCAGACCATCGACCTGGCGCAAACCACCACCGGCACCGGGGTCAAAAACCTGACGCTCGAAAGCGGCGGCAATATCATCGTGTCGAACCCGTTGACCATGCGCCAGGCCGGCAGCTCCCTGCTGCTCAAGACCGGCGTCGGCGGCACCCTGGCCGTCGATGGCGGCGGCAGCCTGAGTGCGGCTAATCTGTTCCTGGAGGCCGATCAAATGAGCCTGGGCGGCAGTGCCGGCTCGCTGTCCGGCGACCTGGTCACGCTGGACCGGCGTTCCGCCGGCGAAATCGACGTCGGCAGCGGCGCCGCCGACAGCTCGACCAGCCTCGGCTTGACCGACGCGGAATTAAAAACCATCGGCGCCGGCCATATCACCATCGGCGGCCATACGTTCAATGGTCCGCTGAACCTGCTCGGCAGCCTCGATTTGAGCGGCTTGAGCAGCCTGAACTTGCTGGAATTGCGCACCAGCGGCGCGCTCAGGCTGGGCGGTCCGCTGATCGTCGGCAAGGATTTGATGGTTGCCGGCAGCACCATCAACGCGACCGGACTGGTCAACGTGGGCGGCGAATTTATTCTCGACGGCGGCGCATGGCTGCAAAACAGCGGCAGCTTGCCGGCGTTTTACGCCCATGGCTTCAATTTGCAGAATGGTACTTTCCTGCGCGTCACGGGCGGCGACGGCAGCAGCGCCTCGCCTTACCGTATCGCCGACATTTATGGCTTGCAGGGCATAAATACCCTGGGCATGGCAAACAACTATGCGCTAGTCTCGAATATCGATGCCAGCGGCACCGCCGGCTGGAACCAGGGCGGCGGTTTTGTGTCTATCGCCAGCGGCAATGTTTCAGGCTATTCCGGCACGTTCGACGGCGCCGGCCATGTGATCAGCGGCTTGACCGTCAGTACCGCCAATCAGCCCGGCACGTCCGGCGTCGGCCTGTTTGCCAGGTTGCAAGGCGGCACGCTGCGCAACCTGGCGCTGCAAGGCGGCAGCGTGACGGGACGCTACAATGTCGGCGCGCTGGTCGGCTTGAATGACGGCGGCACGCTCGACAATGTATTCAGCAGCAGCACGGTCAACGGCACCAATGCGGTCGGCGGCCTGGTCGGCGCGAATAGCGGCACCATCAGGAATTCCGGCGCCAGCGGCAATGTCAACGGCGTCAACTCCGACGGCGGCGGTGCGGTCGGCGGCCTGGCCGGCACCAACTTCGGCAGCGGACTGATTACCGTGTCGAGCGCCAGCGGCGCCGTCAATGGCGCGCGCGAATCGGTCGGCGGTCTGGTCGGCAGCAACCAGGCCAGGATCACGCAATCGTATGCGACCGGTAATGTCAGCGGTGCGCGCAGCGTCGGCGGCCTGGTCGGCAACAATGGCGCCGGCGGCACCATCAGCGACGCCTACGCCAGCGGCGCGGTGGGACTGGCGGCCGGCGCCGATGCGACGCTGGTACATGAAAACCTGGGCGGCCTGGCAGGCAGCAATAGCGGCGCGATCAGCAATGTGTTCAGCAGCGGCGCGATCAATGGCAGCGGTTTCACGGCGGTCGGCGGCGTGCTTGGCGCCAATGCCGGCGGCACGCTCAGCGGCGCTTACTGGAATACCGACAGTTCCGGCCAGCATAGCGACAATGGCGGCGCGACCGGTTTGAGCACGGCCCAGATGCAGCAGCAATCGAGTTTTGGCGGTTTTAATTTCGGCAATTCGGCGGTGTGGCGCATCTATAACGGCCATACCACGCCGTTGCTGAAAGCATTCCTGAAACCGCTGCAAGTGAATGTGTCGGGCGCCGCCGGCAGCAAGGTTTACGATGGCCAGTTCGCCATGTTCAACGGCACGCTGGTATATATCGGCTTGCTCGACGGCGATACCGGCGTCAACGGCTCACTGGGTTACCAGTCGGCGCGCAATGTCGGCAGCTATGCGCTGGACGGCTTGTGGTCGACCAAATATGACATCAGCATCAGCGGCGCCAATGTCTTGTCGATCACGCCGCGCGTGCTCGGCGTGACGGTCGGCGGCAGCAAGGTGTATGACGGCAGCACCGGCTTCGGCGGCGCCACCTATTCGCTCAGCAATGTGGTCGAGGGCGACCATGTCCACGCCAGCGGCAATGCGCAATTCCTCGACAAGAATGCCGGCAACGGCAAGACCGTCAACGCCAGCGGTCTCAGCCTGTCCGGCAATGAGCTGGGCAACTATGTGCTGGCGTCGGACACGGCCAGCGGCAGCGCCGACATCAGCCGCGCAACCTTGAATTTGGGCAATGTCAGCGGCATCAACAAGGTGTATGACGGCAGCAGCAACGCGGCCGTCAATGCGGCGCTGCTAGGCTTGTTCGGCAACGACCAGGTCAGCCTGGCGGACTTGCTGGCCAGGTTCAGCGACAAGAACGCGGGCCGTGGCAAGACCGTCAATTACAGCGGCAGCGGCGCGCTGTCCGGCTTGGATGCCGGCAACTACGTGCTGGGCGCGTACAGCGGCAGCATCAGCGCCGACATCACGGCGCGCGCGCTGAACCTGAGCTATTCCGGCGGCGGCAAGGTGTATGACGGCAGCAGCAATGCCACGCTGAACGTCGGCGACGACCGGGTCGCGGGCGATGCGCTGAGCGTGTCGCTGCACGCCAGTTTCGCCGACAAGAATGCCGGTAATAACAAGGTGGTATCGATCAACTCGGTGTCGCTGGGCGGCGCGGATGCCGGCAATTACACCTTGGTCTTGCCATCCGGTAACTGGCTGGCCAGCATCACGCCGGCGGCGCTGGTGTTGAATGGCTTGAGTGCCGGCAACAAAGTGTATGACGGCAGCAATCAAGCCTCTGTCAGCGCCTCGCTGGGCGGCGTGATCGGGCAGGACCAGGTCAACCTGGTCGGCGGCAGCGGCAGTTTTTCCGATAAGAACGCCGGCTCCGGCAAGGTCGTCACCGCCAGCGGCTTCGGCCTGTCCGGCGCCGATGCCGGCAATTACACGCTGGTCTCGAACGGCGGCACTACCCACGCCGACATTGCGCAAAAAGCGTTGTCGACCTGGGTCGGCGCCGGCGGCGGCTTGTGGAGCGACGCCGCCAACTGGGATGGCGGCGTGGTGCCGGAAGGCGCCAACGTGCTGGCGGTCGACTTTGGCGGCCTGAAAGGCACCGTCACGTACAACGCGGCGGCCGGCGATACCATCTTGAACAACTTGAACATGTTGGGCGGCTTGAACTTGAGCGGCGGCAACCTGAGTGTCGGCAATGGCAATCTGTCCAGCCTGAACCTCAGCGGCGGCGGCTTGCAAATCGGTAATTCCCTGACGGTGGGCAATTATCTGCAAAGCGGCGGCCTGTTGAGCGGCCTGGGTAATGTGAACATCAGCAACAGCTTCAGCCAAAGCGCCGGCAGCATCAATATCGGCGGCAAGCTGACAATCAAGCAGGCCAGCGGCGACTTGAATTTTGCCAACTTGACGGCACAAACCGTCAGCCTGAGCGCCAGCAGCGGCGCCATCGGCCAGAGCGGCGCGATCAATGCCGGCAGCCTGGACACGCAATCGCAAAACGGCGTGGTGCTGAACAATGCCGGCAACCATGTCGGCAATTTCAGCGCCAGCAACAGCGGCGCCGGCGGCATTACGCTGGTCAATACCGGACCGGCGTCCGGCTTGCTGTTGGGTAGCCTGAGCAGCGGTTCCGGCAATATCACGGTCAACAACACCGGTGCCGTCGAAACCCACGCGATCAACGCCAACGGCGGCAATGTGTCGATCACCGCGCACAGCCCGATCAATGTGCAGGGCGCGATCAGCGGCAACGACATCACGCTGGCGGCCGATACCGATATCGCTTTCGGCAATGGCGCGCAGCTCAATGCGGCGCACAATATCGCCGCCACCGCCGGCAACGACATCACGCTCGATGGCGCGGCAGGCTTGAACGCAGGCAATACCATCACGCTGACGTCGGGCCGCGGCGTGTTCTTCCGCGGCCAGTCGACGCTGGACGTGCAAGCGGGCGGCGGCATCAATCTGCTGGCGCAGAACGGCAATATCAGCGGCACGCCGGAGGTGCGCATCAACAGCCGCGGCGCGCCGGTATCGCTGCTGGCGCCGAAAGGCTCGATCTCGATGCCGTCGTCGATTTTCGTCGGCGTGCCGCCGCCACCGCCGTCTGTCCCGACGGCCAGCCAGGTGGCCCAGAGTTCCGCCGCCACGGTCGCCGTGATCCAGCAAGGCAACTCGTCGTCGAGTGCGACTGGCGCGGCAGGCGACGCCGCGAGCGGGCCGAAGGTGGCGGACAAGGACAAGACGCCGGCCAAGCCGGCGACCAGCGAGAAAGAAAATGGAAATCCAAATGACACCAAGAAAATGTATTGCAGCTAAGGTCTTGTTATGGCTGGCGCTGAGCCTGATGGGCGGCGCCGCCTGGGCCGGCCAGGTGGTCGGCACGGTAATCAACCTGAGCGGCCCGCTGATGGCAAAAAAAGCCGATGGCAAGGTCAAGATCCTGGCCGTCAAATCGGAAGTCGAGCAGGGCGATGTGCTGGTGACGGAAAAGAACACCTATGCGCTGGTGAAATTCATCGATAACGGTGAAATCACCTTGAAGCCGGACAGCGCCTTTGTGATCGACCAGTTTACGTTCGAAGCCGACCAGCCCGATAACGACCGCGCCTCGTTCAACCTGATCAAGGGCGGCTTGCGTTCGGTTACCGGCTTGCTCGGCAAGCGCAACAAGGAAAAGTTCTTGCTGAAAACCCCGCTGGCCACCATCGGCATCCGCGGCACCAACTTTACCGCCCAATATGTGCCGCTGATTCCGCTCGGCACCCCAGGTCCGGGCCTGGACGGACTGGCGCCGGGGCTGTATGTGCAGGTGCTCGACGGCATGATCCATGTGCAGAATAACGGCGGCCAGCAATCGTTCAGCGCCGGCCAGTTCGGGTTTATCCCGAGCGGCTTGATGGCGCCGATCATCGTGCCGCCGAATCCGAACCCGAATATCCAGTTTACGCCGCCGCCGGCATTTTCCAGCAGCAGCGGCACGACGTCACCGTCGGCCCAAGGGAATGGCAAGCCTGGCGATGTCGATTGCATCGTGCGCTGATTTCCCGATATTTTGCTTGACCTTCCCATCATGGGATAGTAAATCCTGTACTGTATTACTCATCAGTACAGGATTTACGCCATGCACCAGAACACTGCTACTACCTTCTCGCAATCGTTCGGCATCGAGGGCATGACCTGCGCCTCGTGCGTCGGCCGGGTTGAAAAAGCCCTGGGCGCGGTGCCGGGCGTCAGCCAGACCAGCATCAACCTGGCCACCGAAATGGCCCGCGTCACGTCGGCTACGCCGATTGCGCTGGCAACCTTGCAGGCGGCCGTCGAAAAAGCCGGCTACGCCATCGCCAGCAGCGACATCAGCCTCGGCATCGGCGGCATGACGTGCGCCTCTTGCGTGGGGCGGGTCGAGAAAGCGTTGCTCAAAGTCCCGGGCGTCAGCCAGGCCAGCGTCAACCTGGCCACCGAAAGCGCGCGCATCACCGTCAGCGGCGCGGTCGAGGCGGCCACGCTGATCGCCGCCATCGATGCGGCCGGCTACCAGGCCAGCCTGCCCAGGCTAGCTGGCGCGGCAAGTGTGACGGCGCCCTCGCGCGACGGTGTCAAAGTATTGCTGGCGGCAGTATTGTCGTTGCCGCTGATGCTGCCGATGCTGCTCGAATGGGCCGGCATCCATTGGATGTTGCCGGGCTGGCTGCAATGGGGACTGGCCACGCCGGTGCAATTCTGGCTCGGCTGGCGTTTTTACCGGGCCGGCTGGAAAGCCGTCAAGGCGGGCAGCGGCAATATGGATTTGCTGGTTGCGCTGGGCACCAGCGCCGCCTACGGCCTGAGTGTGTACCAACTGCTGGTGTATGCGGACGCGATGCCGTATCTGTACTTCGAGGCCTCGGCCGTGGTGATTACGCTGGTGCTGCTGGGCAAATGGCTGGAATCGCGCGCCAAGCGGCAAACCGCGTCGGCGATACGCGCACTGCAAGTGCTGCGTCCGGAATCGGCGCGGGTGCGGCGCGACGGGCAGGACAGCGATATCCCGGTGGCTGAAGTAACAGTGGGCGACCTGGTGGTGATACGTCCCGGCGAACGGGTCGCCGTCGATGGCGTCGTCGTCGACGGCGCCAGCCAGGTCAATGAATCGCTGATCACCGGTGAAAGCTTGCCGGTCGATAAACATGCCGGCGACCATGTCACCGGCGGTTCGATCAATGCCGATGGTTTGCTGGTGGTCAAGACCAGCGCGGTCGGCGCGGAAACCACCTTGTCGCGCATCATCCGCCTGGTCGAGGATGCGCAGGCGGCCAAGGCGCCGATCCAGCACCTGGTCGATAAAGTCAGCGCCGTCTTCGTGCCGGTGGTGCTGGTGCTGGCCCTGCTGACGGTGGCCGGCTGGTGGCTGGCGACTGGCCAGCTGGAAACGGCCATCATCAATGCTGTGGCGGTGCTGGTGATCGCGTGCCCTTGTGCATTGGGCCTGGCGACGCCGACCGCGATCATGGCCGGCACCGGCGTGGCGGCCCGCTTCGGCATCTTGATCAAGGATGCCGAGGCATTGGAAGTGGCGCACAACATCACCACCGTGGTGTTCGACAAGACCGGCACCTTGACGATCGGCAAGCCCGCGCTGGCCGCGGCCTTGCCGCACGGCGTCACGCAACAGCGCTTGCTGCAACTGGCGGCCAGCATCCAGCAAGGCAGCGAACACAGCCTGGCGCGGGCGGTGCTGGACGCCGCCGGCGCGCGCAAGATTGACGCCTTGCCGGCGACCGCGCTGGCCGCATTGCCGGGACGCGGCCTGGGCGCCACTGTCGATGGGCTGGCGCTGCAACTGGGCAGCACCCGCCTGATGAACGAACTGGGCGTCGACCTGGCGCCGCTGCTGGACCGCGCCAGCGCACTGGAAAATACCGGCAACACGATTTCATGGCTGGCCAGCAGCGGCGCCGCGCCGCAATTGCTGGGCCTGTTTGCCTTCAGCGACCAGATCAAGCCGTCCGCACCCGCTGCGATCGCTCACTTGCGCAGCCTCGGCATCCGCACCGTCTTGCTGACCGGCGATAACCAGGGCAGCGCCGACGCGGTTGGCGCGGCATTGGGCATCGACACGGTGGTGGCGAAAATGCTGCCTGCCGATAAAACTTCGAGCATCGAGGCATACAGGCAGGCGGGGCAGAAGGTGGCAATGGTCGGCGACGGCATCAACGACGCGCCGGCGCTGGCGGCGGCCGATGTCGGCATCGCCATGTCCACCGGCACCGACGTGGCGATGCATGCGGCCGGCATCACGCTGATGCGCGGCGATCCGGCGCTGGTGGCCGACGCGATCGACATTTCGCGCCGCACCTATGGCAAGATCCGGCAAAACCTGTTTTGGGCATTCATCTATAACCTGGTCGGCATTCCGCTGGCCGCGTTCGGTTTGCTCAATCCGATGGTGGCCGGCGCCGCAATGGCGTTCAGCTCGGTCAGCGTGATCAGCAATGCCTTGCTGCTGCGGCGCTGGAAAGCATCCGGCAAACAACTTCAGGAGGGAAAGCAATGAATATCGGCCAAGCGGCAAGCGCGACCGGCGTGTCGGCAAAGATGATCCGTTATTACGAAAGCATCGACCTGATCAAGCAAAGCGCGCGTACCGGCGCCGGTTATCGCACGTACACGGAGAAAGACTTGCACGCGCTGCGTTTTATCAAGCGTGGCCGCAGCCTGGGTTTTTCGCTGGACCAGATCCGTGATTTGCTGTCATTGTGGCAAAACGACCAGCGCGCCAGCGCCGACGTCAAGCACATCGCGCTGGCCCATGTCGCGGAACTCGATACGCGCATCGCCGAATTGACGGAAATGCGCGATACGCTGAACCACCTGGCCTTGTCGTGCCATGGCGACGACAGGCCGGATTGCCCGATCCTGCAAAGCCTCGGAACGCTGGACGGCGATTGCTGCCATTGACGTGCTCGCGGCCTTTAATTGATATTGATAAATCATTCTCATTAAGGTATTCTGTCGCTTTCTGATGAGAGTGACTTATGCTTGAAGCAATCGGTCTTACCAAGTGCTACGGCAAGAATACTGCCCTGGACAGTCTGGACCTGCGTGTCGGACCTGGCGAAATTTTTTGTTTGCTGGGTGCGAATGGCGCGGGCAAGACGACCACCATCAACCTGTTCCTGAATTTCATTGCGCCCAGCGCTGGAAGCGCATTGATCAACGGCGTCGATGTCACCCGTGATCCCTTGCGTACCAAGCAAGACGTTGCCTACATTCCAGAACAGGTCAACCTGTATCCGACCTTGTCCGGACTCGAAAACTTGCGTTATTTCTCGGCGCTGGCGCTGGGAGTGGAACTGACGCGTGAGCGCTTGCTGGGCTTGATGGAGCAAGTCGGCCTGGATCCGGCGGTGGCGGACCGGCGCGTGGCCGGGTATTCGAAAGGGATGCGGCAGAAGGTGTGGATTGCGGTCGCCCTGGCCAAGCAGGCCAAGGCCTTATTGCTGGACGAGCCGACCTCCGGCCTCGATCCCCATGCGGCCAATGAATTCTCGAGCCTGCTGACGCGCGCCAGCGCGAACGGGGTGGCGGTGCTGACCACCACGCACGACTTGTTCCACGCCCGTCATACCGGTACCCGGATCGGCATCATGAAGCAGGGCAAGCTGGTGGAAAATTTTGCCAGCCACGAGATCAGCGACCTGGAACTGCAGACCGTGTATCTGCGCCATATGAGGGCGTCGGCATGATCTGGCTGATTGCACGGCGCGACCTGCTCGAACGTTGGCGCGATGGCCGCCTGTTCTGGGCCGGCGGCATGATCATGGTGCTGTTGTTTACCGCACTGGCGATCGGCTATCAACACCGCCAGCAGGCGCGTGCCGAACAGCGCGCCGCCCAGAGTGCGGACTATGCCGATTGGCTCAAGCAGGGACGCCGCCACCCGCACGATGCCGCCCATCAGGGCATGCACGCGTTCAAGCCCGAGGCGGCATTGTCGCTGATCGACCCGGGCATCAATCCGTATATCGGCAGCACCATCTGGCTGCAGGCGCATCGCCAGAGCGAGGTGATGTTCCGGCCGGCGCAGGACGCCACCGGCCTGCAACGCTTTGGCGACCTGTCGGCCGGCTGGATCCTGCAGGTACTTGGGCCGCTGCTGGTGATCGTGCTGGGCTTTAACGCCTTTGCCGGGGAGCGCGAGCAAGGTATTCTGCGCCAGTCGATGAGCCTTGGCGTGCCGGCCTCGCGCATGTTGTGGGGCAAGGCGGGCGCGCTTGGACTCAGCCTGATTATTTTGCTGGCGCCGGCGGGCGTGATTGCCGGCATCGCCGCCATGGTCGCGGCGGATCCTGGCGCCGGCGCCGATACGCTGCTGCGTTTCTGCCTGCTGGTGCTGTGCTACTGCCTGTATCTGGCCGTCTTCGTCTTCCTGACCCTGGGCACGTCGGCAGCGGCATCGACCTCGCGCGTCGCGATCACGGTATTGCTCGCGCTGTGGATCGCTAACGCGGTGATCGCGCCGCGCGTGATCGCTGAACTGTCGCGTCGGCTCTATCCGACGCCGACCCGGCTTGAATTCAATCATCAACTCGACGCCGACCTGAAAGCCACCTCCGATCGTTTGTGGCAAGCGAATTTCGGGACCACCGAGCGCTGGGGACGCGACGTGCCGCTGTCCAAGTGGGGGCTTGCCCTTCAGTTGGACGATCACGCCAGCTATCCGGTTTACGATCGCAATTTCGGCCGGCTGTGGGACACCTGGGAGCGCCAGCAAAGCGTGCAGGAATGGAGCGGCGCCTTGCTGCCGATGCTGGCGATGCGTGCGCTGTCGACGAATGCGGCGGGAACCGACTTCGGGCATCACCGCAGTTTTACGACGGCGGCGGAACAGCATCGGCGGCTGATACAGGACATTGTCAGCGCAGATCTGGTACAGCACGCCGACGTACTGGGGGGGCAGCACTTCGCCTACCAATCCGGACCGGAATTATGGCAACGCATCCCGGCCTTCGACTACCACCCGCCAGCCGCCGGCTGGGCGATACAGCGCAGCTGGCGCAGCTGGCTGTCCTTGTGCGTCGCGCTGCTGCTGGCCGTCGTTTTTGCATGGCAAGCTAGCGCGCGCCAGCGCGCTTTTTAAGACATATCATGAAAAAAAACTCTCAAACGCGCCGTCTGCGCATGGTGATGGCCGAGGAGCTGCGCCTGCTCGCGGCGGACCGCAGCTTCTGGGTGGTCAGTATCGTGTTCCTGCTGCTGATAGGCTATGCCCTGTCGAACGGCATCCACCAGGCTACGCTGCACAGGGTTGCCCAGGCGGCCATCGTGCATGACGACCTGCAGCGGCGTGCGCAGCAATTGGTCAAGCTCGAACACATCATGACTGGCGACATCCTACCTGGCCCGTTCGACAATCCCGCCGATCCGACCCATATGGGCGGCGGCTACGGTGCGCACCACGCCATCCTGCCGCCTGCGCCGCTGGCGGCGATCGCATTGGGACAAGATGATTTGTTTCCCAGCCAATATAAGGTGACTTACGAAAGCAAGATCAGCTTCATCGGCAACAACGATATCGAAAATCCGTGGAATTTGCTTAGCGGCCATTTCGACCTGTCCTTTGTGGTGGTCTACCTGCTGCCTTTCCTGATCTTTGCGCTGGGCTACAACCTGTTGTCGGGCGAACGGGAAAGCGGCACGCTGCGCCTGCTGATGTCGCAACCGCTGGCGCTGTGGACATTGCTGATAGGTAAGGTCGTCAGCCGGGCCGGGATCTTGCTGGCCTTGGCGGTGCTGGTGCCGGCCATCACCTTGTTACTGGCGCAGCCAGGCGCGCTGGGCGGCAGTTTGCTGGCCCCGTTGTACTGGCTGGCCACGGTTGGCATCTATGCCTTGTTCTGGTTTGCGCTGGTGTTGGCGGTCAATGCGTGCGGCAAGTCGTCGGCGACCAACGCGATGGTGCTGATCATTGCATGGGTCACGCTGGTACTGGTATTGCCGGCCTTTCTGAATCTGGCGGTGAACCTGGCGCTGCCGTCGCCATCGCGTGCCGAGCTGGCGACACGCACCAGGGTACTGACCGCCGAGGCCATGGCGCGCAACAACAAGCTGCTCAGCACGGATTATGCCCATGTCGGCAAGCCCGGCGTACTGGTGCCGAAAGATGGCAGCATCCAGATGGCGGGGCGGCTGCGCGGCATGTTCTTCATCGAGCGCGAAGTCGACCAAAAGATCGCTCCCGAGCTTGCCCGTTTTGATCGCCAGCAAGATCGGCGCCAGGCGCTGGTGGTGCGCTACAGCTTCCTGTCGCCGGCGGCAGTGGCTGCTGAAGCGATGAGCGCCCTGGCCGGTACCGGACAACGCCGGCATGCCTGGTTCATGCAGCAAACGTCGGACTATCACGCCGCCTGGAAGCAATTTTTCTTTAGCCGCATCGATGCCGGCAAGGCCCTTGCCGTGGCAGATTTCGCCAACATCCCGCGCTTCAGCTGGCGCGAGGAAGACAGCGCGGTCGTCAGGCACGGGGCCTTGCTCGCACTGGCGCAGCTACTCGCGCCGTGCCTGTTGCTGCTGGCCTTTGCCGGCTGGCGCCTGCGCCGCTATCAAGTCGTCTGATCCATACAAAAAAATTAGTCAATGTCCATAACGGGAGAATGGAAAAAATGAACATCCAGGTATACAAGGCCGCCGCATTGGCGATGATGAGCGCCGGTACGGTAGGGGCCCAGGAGGTCGCGCCGCATCCGGTAACGGTGATCGAAGTGCCAGGCACGCGTGACAGCGGCATGGCGACATTGGATACCAATGCCGGAAGCGCCAGCAGGCTCGGACTGACGCTGCGCGAAACGCCGGCGTCGGTGGAAGTGATCACCCAGGACACCATGCAGGAACGGGGCGACCGTACCGTGCTGGACGCGTTGCGCGGCGCGGCCGGCGTGAGCGGCGGCAATCCGCCGTCGGCGCCGGCGAGCTTGTCTATGCGCGGTTTCAGCAACGTGCTGTTCCTGTACGACGGCATGCGCAGTTCCGCCGCCGGCATCACGAACCGCGTCGAAGACACATGGAACTACGAGCGCATCGACATTCTGAAGGGACCGGCCTCCGTACTGAACGGCGATACCGCGATTGGCGGCATCGTCAACGTCGTGACCCGCAAACCCGAGCGCAGCACCAGCCGGCAGGCCATGCTGTCCTACGGCAGCCACGGCGCGCTGCGTGCCGCCGTGGACCTGGGCGGAGCCGTCGGCGCCAATGGCGCTTACCGGCTGGACTATAGCCACAATGAAAGCAAACTGGGCACGGTGCCCAATGCTGGAGAGAAAATTGATCACCTGACCGGCGCCGTCCGCTTCGACGGGCCGGGCGATATCAAGGTTGAATTGAGCCTGGACTACTTGAAGGACAACAACAAAGGCTATTTCGGCACGCCGCTGGTGCCTCGCGCGTTTTCGACGGAACCGACCGGCGTGGTGAGTACGCCGGATGGCCGCGTCATCGATCGCCGCATTGCCGGAAATAACTACAACGTCCAGGACAACGAAAACAGTTCCGAAACCTATTGGGGAAGAATCAAGCTGAGCGGAAATATTGGGCCGGGATGGCGCTGGCAAAATGAATTGGCGCTCAATCAGGCGCAGCGCCTGTTCAAGAATTCCGAGAGCGCCGTTTTCACGAGTCCGGATAGCATCGTGCGTGACCAGACCTTGATTACTCACGCGCAGCATTATGTATCCGACCGTTTTGATGTCACTCACCAAGGCACTATTGCCGGCTTCGGCAACCGTTTCGTCGCCGGCGCGGAGCTGGGCAAGACCGGGTTTGATAGCGAACGACGGTTCTCCGACGGCAGTAATGCCACCCGCGCGCTGTTGACCACCTCCGCCCTGGCGCCCCAGGTCGGACTGTTCAACCCATCGCCGGTGCTCTCTGGCGGCGCCGGCAACCGGACCGATACCACGACCGATATCAACAGCGCGGCGCTGTTCATGGAAGACGCGCTGAAACTGGGTGAACGCTTTACGCTGGTCAGTGGCTTACGTTATGACCATACCAGCCTCGATCGTTCTGTCCGTGATTTGAACACCGGCAGCTTCAGCGCCTTCGGCACCACGCTGAACGCGACGTCGGCACGTCTGGGCGGCGTGTATGACTTCGACCAGACGAGCAGCGCTTACGCCCAGTACACCACCGCCACGCTGCCGGTCAGCACGCTTTTCCTGTACTCGGCAGCCAATACCGCATTTGAGCAATCCCGCGGCAAGCAGGCCGAGATCGGCTTCAAGCAAAGTTCGCAAGATGCGCGCCTGAGCTGGACGGCCGCACTGTACCGCATCGAACTGGACAATGTGCTGTCGCGCGACCCGAACAATGCGGCGCTGACAGTCAATAACGGAAAGCAATCGTCACAAGGCCTGGAATTCACAGCCGCATGGCGTGCGACACGGCAGTGGAGTCTGTCAGGCAACGCAGCGATATTACGGGCCCGCTTCGACAACCTGATCGAAGCGGGGGGAGTTTCGCGCATCGGCAACATGCCGACCAATGTCCCCGAGCGGGTTTACAATGTCTTTTCAACCTGGAAACCTGATGCGCTGCCGGCGGAACTCTTCCTGGGGCTGAATCATACCGGTCACATGTTTACCGACACGGCGAACCAGATCCGGATCAACGGGCATACTACGGCTGACGCAGGCATTACTTATCGGATCAACCATGCTGCGCTCACGCTACGCGTGCGTAATTTGAGCAACAAGCTGTATGCGGATTATGGCGGACGCGCGAGCAGCCAGGTATTGCTGGCGCCTCTCAGGACGGTTGAAATCGGCGCCACAGTCGACTTTTAATAGATGCCCGGTTGTAGCGGGCATCGGCTGGCGGCGCCGCTCATCATCGACATGGACTTGCGTGGGCAAGTCGCACGGCAGCCGCGTATCCAGCGCTACCTGGCATCGAAGCGGAGATTGCCGTGCAGTAAAGAGGCCATCTTCCGTCACTATCCGGAACTGGATGCGTGATTAATTGACGGGATAACCCGCTTCGACGATCGCCGAGCGAATATCGGCCACTGGCGCGGCGGAGTCGACCGCCACTTTTTTGGCGGCCAGGTCGACCGTCACCTTGGCTTGCGGATCGAGCGCCAGTACTGCCTTGGTGACCGAACTGACGCAGTGGCCGCAGCTCATGTTTTCGACTTGTAATTCAAGCATGACAGATACTCCTGATGATGGGTAGGACTGTACTGTAGGCCTTCCCTCCATGGGAAGGTCAAGCTTTTAATGGAGGCTGAAATCCTTGACCGCCAGCGGCGGCGGAATGCAGCTATCTTGCAGCGCTTCGCGCAAATTGATTTCAATCGCGCGGCACATCGCGCTCAACGGCAAGTCGTTGGCGTCGACGCCGAACGGTTCCTCGATTTCATCGCCGAGCGCATCGAGCCCGAAAAAAGTGTACGCGACGATGGCGACCACGAACGGCGTCATGAAACCCAGCGTATCGACCAGGCCGAAAGGCAGCAAAAAGCAATACAGGTAAGCGGTGCGGTGCAGCAGCAGCGTGTACGAAAACGGAATCGGCGTGCCCTTGATACGCTCGCACGATGCGGCCGCGCCGACCATCGCCGAAATCGTGCCGTCGACAGCCGCCGCCAGGCAGCCATCGATCTTGCCGTCTTTCACGGCGCTGGCCAAGTCGTGGCCCATTTGCAGCATCAGGTAATCGGCCGGATTCGACGATAACTGCGACGCCTGCCATTCCGCTTGTTGCAGCAGTGGTTGCAAGTCGTGCGCGCTGCTGCTGCCGCGCAATTGATGGCGCAGCGCATGGCAAAAAGCGATGGTCCGGTAAATCATGCGCACCCGCAGGTCGGTCAAGCCCAGGCCGGCATGGGCCGGCTGCCCGGCGCTGATCAGCGTCAGGCACTGGCGCGACAGGTTGCGGCTGCGCAGCACCAGTTCGCCCCACAGCTTGCGGCCCTCCCAATACCGGTCATACGCGGCATTGTTGCGAAAGCCGAGGAAAATCGCCAGCGGCAAGCCGATCAGCGTGAACGGGATCACCGTCAGCGTGATCTTCTGGTCGAACAGCACGCCGTGCGACAAGGTCACCAGCGTGGCGATCAGGGTATTGACGAACAGGGTGACACGGATGCGCGGCAAGACCGAACCGCGTACGATCAGGAACAGTTTTAACGCCGAGGGACGGTCGCGCACGATCATGCGGCGCTCCCTTGGTCTGATGCAAGATGGGTAGGCATGGGAAACAGGATGAGGCAGGGAGCAAGAGTATAGGCCTCGCCCCGGCGACTCGCCAATTCACAATGGCAATGCATAATATTCATTTGATGAATGATTATTTCTTTGTGCGGTGAATTTTTATATGACTTCTTTGGGGCAAGCTGAGCAAATTGTTCCATCAGAGAATACTCCATTCCAACAATAAAAAAACGGCCGACTTGCAAGCTTGCATGAAAGTTAATGCTTGACTTTTTAAAGTATGATCGTAATATATGTTGGCAGGCAGTTAAACCTCGAAACCACAGGAGTTGAACATGAAAGCAGTCATCAGTGCCTACGCGCGTTCGCCATTCCACTTTGCCCGCAAAGGCAAGCTGGCGGAAACCCGTCCCGATACCATCGCAGCGCAGGTGGTGCAAGGTTTGCTGGAGCGCAGCGGACTCGATCCGGCCTTGCTGGACGATGTGATACTCGGTTGCGCCTATCCCGAATCGTCGCAGGGCAATAACCTGGCGCGTATCGTGTCGCTGCTGGCCGGCTTGCCCGAACAGCTGGGCGGCATGACCGTCAACCGCTTTTGCGGTTCGTCGATGTCGGCGATCCACATTGCCGCCGCGATGATCGAAGCGGGCATCGGCGAAGCATATTTATGCGTCGGCGTCGAATCGATGACGATGGTGCCGCAAGGCGGGTTTAACTTTTCGCCGAATCCGTGGCTGTTCGAGCATGGCGACGCCTACATCAGCATGGGCGATACGGCGGAAAACGTGGCCCGCCAATATGAAGTCAGCCGTGCCGACCAGGAACTGCTGGCGCTGCAATCGCACCAGAAGGCGGCGCATGCGCGCTCGACCGGCTTGCTGCGCGATGAAATCGTGCCGATCATTAACGAGGCCGGCGAGACCGTCAGCGAAGACGGCTGTATCCGGCCCGGCACCAACCTGGAAGCGCTGGCCCTGCTCAAACCGGCCTTTGGCGAACCGGGCGTGGTGACGGCGGGCACCGCGTCGCCGCTGACCGACGGCGCTTCGGCGGTACTGGTGACCAGCGAGGATTTTGCGGCCAGGCACGGTTTGCTGCCGAGCGCGCGGATAGTCGCGATGGCGTCGGTCGGCGTCGATCCGGCCTTGATGGGCATCGGTCCGATTCCCGCCACCTGCAAGGCGCTGGCCATGGCCGGCATCGGCGTGCAAGACCTGGCGGTGGCCGAGATCAACGAAGCGTTTTCATCGCAGGCGCTGGCCTGCATCCGCGCACTGGGCATCGATCCCGCCATCGTCAACATCGATGGCGGCGGACTGGCGATCGGCCATCCGCTGGGCGCGACCGGCGCGCGCATCACCGGCAAGGCGGCGGCGCTGCTGGCGCGCAGCGGCGGCACCTCCGGACGCTATGCGCTGGCGACCCAATGCGTCGGCGGCGGGCAGGGCGTGGCGACGGTCCTGGAAATGATCTGATGGTATGCGCCGAGACATGCCGGCGCGCTCTTCATGCTCAAGGCGCAGGCGGCGTAGTCCCCAGCCGTTCTTGCCTGCGGCGCTCGGCGTTGGCCAGCCGCAGGCGCATATTGTCGCTGGCGGCCGGTCCCGGCACCATCATGTAGTGTTCATCGGTGAGCGGCAATTTCGCCAGGCTGTCGAAGACCACCGGCACGGCCGGCAAGCCGGTCTCGCGGTTGACCATTTGCATGCTGATGCCTTCCGGCGCAAAGTTTTCATTGCCCCAGGCGATCAAGGCGAACAATACCGGCCGGAATGAATGGCCCAGTTCGGTCAATACATATTCATGGCGCGCCGGCCGTTCATTGTACAAACGGCGCTCCAGCAAGCCGTTCTCGACCAGGTCGGCCAGCCGCCGGGTCAGGATGTTCGGCGCGATGCGCGTGCTTTTGACAAACTCGTCGAAGCGCGTCATGCCGTGGAAGGCATCGCGCAGTATCAGCATGCTCCAACTGTCGCCAACGCGTCCCATGCTGCGCGCTACCGGGCACAGCATGTCAGAAAATTGCGTAGGTTTCATGATTTACTCCTTATCGAACTGCCTGTGGGCGGCGCCACGCACACTGCCGCGCCAAGTGCGCCACATAAGTGCCGATTGTAACGGCTGGCCTGCGGCGGCGCCACCTTGCCTTGCCTAATGTGCATCGGCCGGCGGCGCTTTCGGCGGCGTTACCTTGCGCATCAGTGGTCCCATCAGGACGGCGATGGCAAACGCGACCATGATGAACAGGAACACATCGCTGAAGCTCTGGGTTTGCGCTTCGCGGTAAGTCAGCGCCCATAACTGTTGCAAGGCGCCGGTTTGCGCGGTCCAGCCGTCGTTGCCCAAGGCAGAGATGCCGCCCGCCACGTTGGCCAGCAAGCGATTCATCGCTTCGTTGCCGCTATTTAAATGTTCGGCCAGGCGCAGGAAGTGCAAGTTGGTGCGGTCGTTCAGGATCGTCGCGCACAGCGCGATGCCGATCGCGCCGCCCAGGTTGCGCATGGTGTTGAACAAGCCCGACGCCAGTCTCAGCCGTGCCGGACTCAAGCCGCCCAGCGTCAGCGTGACGGTCGGCGCGACGGCGAATTGCTGGCCGATGCCGCGCAACGCTTGCGGCAGCATCAGTTGCGCCGCGCCCCAGTCGTGCGTGATCGGCGCGAAATGGTACATCGACAGCGCGAAACAGCCGAGCCCGAACATCATCAGCCAGCGCAGGTCGACCCGGTTGCCGAGCATGGTGTACAGCGGGATCGACATGATCTGGAACACGCCGGTCGAAAATACCGCCAGTCCGATATCGAGCGCGCTGAAGCCGCGCACCCGGCCCAGGAATAGCGGGGTCAGATAAATGGTGGCGAAAATGCCGACCCCGGTAATAAACGAAAAGAAGCAGCCGAGCGCGAAGTTGCGGTCTTGCAGTGCGCGCAAATCGACGATCGGATGGTCATAAGCCAGGCTGCGCCAGATGAAACCGATGCCGCTCAAGCCTGAAATCCAGGCGGTGGTCAGGATCACGTGGTCGCCCAGCCAGCCCAGCCTTGGGCCTTCTTCCAGCGTGTATTCCAGGCAGCCGAGAAACAGCGCCATCAGCAGCATGCCCAGGTAATCGGCGTTGCGCAGCAGCGAGCGGTCGCCCCGGTCGATGCGCACCAGCATCGGCACCACCACGGCGACAAAAATACCCGGCACCAGGTTGACGAAAAACAGCCAGTGCCATGACGTGTGGTCGGTGATGAAACCGCCGACCGTCGGCCCCAGCGTCGGCGCCAGCGAGGCGATGCCGCCGATGGTCGCGGCGGCGATCACGCGCTGCTTGCCCTGGAAAAAGTAGAACGCGGTGCTGAACACCAGCGGTATCATCGAGCCGCCCAGGAAACCCTGCAACGCGCGGAACGCGATCATGCTCTGGATATTCCAGGCCAGGCCGCACAGCATGCTGGCCGCCGTGAAGCCGGCGGCCGAGGCGGCGAACAGCCAGCGCGTCGACATCACGCGCGACAGCCAGCCGGACATCGGGATGACGATGATTTCGGCGATCAGGTAACTGGTTTGCACCCACACGGTTTCATCGGCGCCGGCCGACAGGCCGCCGCCGATATCGCGCAGCGACGCCGAGACGATCTGGATGTCGAGCAGGGCGATGAACATGCCGGCGCACATGGTGGCGAAGGCAAGGATTTTCTGGCTGTTCGTTAATACGCGCGGTTGCCACGGCGCGCTGCCGGCGCCACTCATTTTGGCACCGCCGCGGTGCTTGCCGCGGCCGGACGCACGTCGATTTCAGCATTCACGGACAGGCCCGGACGCAAGGTGCCGAGCGTCGCATCCCTGGCGTCGAGCGCGATGCGCACCGGCACGCGCTGGACGATCTTGGTGAAGTTGCCGGTCGCATTTTCTGGCGGCAAGACGCTGAACTGGGCGCCGGTGGCCGGCGCCAGGCTGGCCAGCGTGCCGTGGAACACATGTCCCGGCAGCACGTCGGCGCTGATGCGCACCGGCTGGCCCGGCCGCATGCCGGCCAGCTGGCTTTCCTTGAAATTGGCGTCGACCCACAAGCCGCGCGCCGGCACCAGCGACAGCAACTGGCTGCCGGCCGACGCGTAGGCGCCGTTGCGCGCGCGGCGGTTGCCGATGCTGCCGTCTATCGGCGCCCGCAGCACCGTGTAGTCGAGGTTCAGGCGCGCCGTGTCGCGCCCGGCCACGGCTTGCGCCAGAGCCGCTTCGGCTTGCTGCTTGCGGGTGCCGATCACGTCCAGTTCGCGTTCGGCCGCCAGCAATTGGGCCTGGGTTTTCTGGTCGCCGGCCAGCGCCTGTTTATATTCGGCATCGGCCTTTTGCGAACTTTGCAGCGATACCGCCGCCTTGGCCGCCAGGTTTTGATAACGCAGCTGGTCGTCGCGCGCGCGGCTGGTTTCGGCGCGGCTGGCGCCGACCCCGGCGCGGGCCTGGGCGATCACCGCCTGTTGCAGCGCGCGGCTCGCTTCCAGGTTGGCCAGCAACGCTTGCGCGGCGGCCACCGCGCCGTCGGCATAGTCCAGCGCCGCGCGGTAATCGCGGTCGTCCAGCCTGGCCAGCACGTCGCCGGCGTGCACCACCTGGTTATCGCTGACCAGCACTTGCTGGATGTAACCGGGCACCTTGGCCGTGATGACGGTGATGTCACCGCCGACATAGGCATCGTCCGTTTCCTCAAGAAAACGGCCCTGGTTCCACCAGTGCGCGCCATACCAGATTGCCCCGATGGCAACCACGATGGCCAGCGGCAGCAGCACGCGGCGTTTCTTGTTGTGCGGCGCCGGCGCCGTGCTGCTGGCGGTCGGCAGGGGAATGGCCTGGACTTGTCCGGCCACGGTGGTGCTTGTCATGAGGGTTTCCTTGTTGATGCCAATCGGTGGAAAAGTCTTCGTACTACGGCCACCACGGAGGGGGACGAGGATTTTTCGCTGGTTAATTTCATGTTGCTTTCACTGTGCAAGTAACTATATACTTGTCACTTGCATTTTGCAAGTATTGAATTTCCGGCGTCAATCAGCGCGCCTTCAAAGGAGTGAACAGATGAAGTATCAAATCGAAACGCGGCCGCTCAGCCTGCGCCTGGGTAGTGGCCGTCTGGCGGCGCTGACGGCGGCCATGCTCCTGGCCGGCTGCGTGGCGGGACCGGATTACCGCGCGCCGGACTCGGCCATGCCAGCCGCCTACCGCGGCCAGGCGGCGCTGGAGGCGCACAATGCGCGCCAGACCGGTGCCGCGCCGGCGCTCGATAGCTGGTGGAGCGGTTTTAACGATGCCGCGCTGACCCGCATCATCGGCCGTGTGCTGGCCCAGAACCTGGACCTGGACGCCGCCCTGGCGCGGGTCGAGCAGGCGCGCGCTGCGGCGCGCCAGGCCGGCGCGCAACAATTGCCGTCCGGTGCAGTCAGCGCCAGCGTGGTGCGCCAGAACCAGTCGTTGCAAGGTCCGATCGGCGTGATCGGCAGTAACTTGCCGGGTTATTACCGCAATCAATCGATCTACGACGCCGGTGTCGGCGCCAGTTGGGAGCTGGACCTGGCCGGCGGCTTGCAGCGCGGCGCCGAAAACGCCAGCGCCGAAGCGCAGGCGGCCGAGGCCGACCGGTTGGGCGTGCGCATCTCGGTCGCCGCCGAGGCGGCCGATGCTTATTTCCGCGTGCGCGGCGCGCAACGCCGGATCGCCACCGCGCAAGAGCAAGTCGGCACCAGCCAGCGCTTGCTGGAACTGGTGCGTTTGCGCCAGACAGACGGCTTGTCGGCCGAGCGCGAAACGGCGCAGGCCGAGGCGCTGCTGGCGCAGGCGAAGGCGACCATCCCGCCATTGCTGGGCGAACGCGATATCCAGTTGAACCGGCTGGATGTGCTGATGGGTGCCCAGCCCGGCACCTATGCGGCGGAACTGGCGCAGACCGAGACGGAGACGCTGGCGCTGGCGCCGGCGATTGTCAGTTCGCAAGGCCCGGCCGGCCTGCTGCGCCGCCGTCCCGATGTGATCGCCGCCGAGCGCCGCCTGGCCGCGTCGAACGCCCTGATCGGCGTGGCCAGCGCCGAATATTATCCAACCCTGTCGCTGTCGGCATTGCTGGGATTTTCCAGCCTGGGCAGCGCCGGCTTTGTATCGGCGGCGTCGCTGCAGCCGCAAGCGGTAGCCGGCTTGCGCTGGCGCCTGTTCGATTTCGGCAAGGTCGACGCCGAAGTGGCGCGCGCCAAGGGCGCCCATGCCGAAGCGCTGGCGCTGTACCGCAAGTCGATGTTGCGCGCCACCGAAGACGTGGAAAACGCCATCGTCAGGCTGACCCAGCTGGAAGCCGAACATGCCGAGGTACACCGGCAAGTGACGGCCGAACAGCGCGCCCGCGACGCCGCGCAACAAGCGTATCTGGGCGGCGCCACCAGCTTGTACGAAGTATTGCAGGAAGACCGGCAATTGCTGGCCGCCCGCGACCAGCTGGTGCGTATCAACGCCGACCAGGCGCGCGCGGCGGTGGCGGCTTTCCGTGCGCTGGGCGGCGGCTGGTAATACATTTGAGAGGATGAGTGCGTTATGTACGTCTGCGCAGCGTTGCCCTCATTCCTCAACGTGATCACAAAAGTTTCGTCTGCTTGTAACCAAATAGCGCCAGTGAGCGAAGTATCTTGCAGAACCTCACGGCGCTAGCACCCGGCCGATGGATTCACAGCGAGGTGGTCGATCCCGACCGCGTCAGACGAAACTTTGTGGAGCATTGAATGATCAAGAATTTTTTAATAGCGAGTGCGGTAGCGACCTTGTTGGCGGCCTGCGGTGGTGGTAGCGACAACCAATCGCCGCCTATCGCCGCGCAGTTGTTTGCACAGACCAATGACAGCGACAATCTGGTGGTCCAATATTTGCGCAACACGGATGGCACGCTGACCGCGATGGCGCCGGTCAAGACTGGCGGCAAAGGTACTAATGGTGTTAACTATTTCATGGGAAATACGGTGGCGCCCGATGCGCTGACCAGCAATCACAGCGTGGTTGTTTCCGACGATGGCAAACAGCTGTTCGTCGCCAATGCGGGCGACAATACCGTCAGCGTCTTCACGATTACGCCGCCAAGCGGCCTGACGCTGCTGGGCGTGTCGTCCACCGGCGGCATCCGGCCCACTTCGCTGGCCTGGAACAACGGGATCTTGTACGTGACCCATCAGCAGGGCGCTAACGAGCTCGGCGCTTACCGCGTCGGCGCCGACGGCAAGCTGACGCAGCTGGGCCAATATGCGGTGCTGCAGCAGGATGCATTGCCTACCGAAGTGTCGATCAGTCCGGACCATAAATTCGTGGTCGTCAACGGTTTCCTGAGCTCCCTGTCGCCGGTCACGCCGGGCAATACGCTGCTGGCTTTCCCGATCAATGCCGATGGCACGCTGGGCAAGCCGGTCAACTCGGCCACGGTTGGCGCCGGACCATTTGGCGGCGTCTTCGGCCACGGCGCGCTGGCGAACGTGTATCTGACGGCCGACGCAGCCGGCACCACGGCGAGTGCCTACAGCTTTGCGCCTGGCGGCGCCTTTACCTCATTGAGCGCCCCCGTCACGGTCACTGGCCAGAAAGCGCCGTGCTGGATCGCCATCACGCCAGACAACCATTTTGCCTACGTCAGCAACGGCAGCGGCGCCGTGTCCCAGTTCTCGCTTGATGCTGGCGGCCGCCTGACGCTGGTCAACGCCGCCGCCGCCACCGAACCTGCGCTCAAGGCTGGCGGATCCAGCTTCGCGGCCGACGCCTGGGTCAGTCCTGATGGCAAGTTCCTGTATCAGGATTTCGCCGGCAACGACAAGATCGTCGTCTACGCCATCGGTAGCGATGGCGCACTGACGCGGCGCGGCGAGCAGACCGTGGGCAGCAAGTCCGGCATCAGCCTGCAAGGCCTGGCCGGCATCTAAATAGATGACCTTAGGATCACCGTACCGGCTGCATGGTACGGTGCTTACGCGTGATGGCGTATGAGGGCCGCGAGCGCTTTCAGGCCGCGGTGTATGCCTACCTTGACCGCGGATTCCGAGAACCCCGTTTTGCTGGCAGCCTCTGCAATGGAAAGTTCCTCCAGCTTGACCAGCTGGATGGGCAGGCGCTGGCGGTCAGGCAGATGCTGAAGCAAGGTGGCGACATCACGGCGGGCATCGCTCACTTGCTCCGACGATTCCTCAAACAGGTCTTCCGTGTCGTCCAGCGGATCGTTCAGCGCATCTTGACGCATGTTGGAACGGAGAAAGTCCACCAGCTTGTAGCGCGCGATCGCATAAATCCAGGAGGTCAGCGGCTGATCACTGCGGTAAGTGGAACGTGCATTGTGCACCGCCAGCAGGATCTCCTGGACAATATCCTCGATATGGTCCGGCGAATGAAAAAGGCGCTTGCGCAAAAAAGGGCGCAGGCGCTTGCTGAGCTCGTCGAGGAAGCGACGGTAGGCCATCGCGTCGCCATCGAGTCCGGCAAGCAGCCATGTGTGCAATTGCTCCTCGGTGCGGGAGCGCGCTCCGCTCTCTACCAACGCAGTAGAACCTTGCCAAGTGCGGCACCGATGGCCGCCGGCACCAGCATGCCAAGCGTGTACCAGATCGCCCAGAATGGCAGCGCCGTCTCGGGGCAATGGAAGCAATACACCAGCAGCCCCTGCGCTCCGGCCAGCAATCCGGCGGACGTTCCGGTCTGTCTTTCCCGTGTCGGCGCCAGCCCGCGCAGCGCCCAGAACACTGCGCCAAATGCCGGAATCGACAGCAAGGTCACGCAGGCGGCGCACACGCGCCAGGTTTTGCCCAGAGCCAAATTGGAGCGAAGCTCGGGCGGCGCGGCCGTCAGGATGGCAATGCCACTGAGCCAGAACGCCGCCAGCACGACACCGAACGCGATCCAGCCCACCCCCGCAGTGCGCCCGGGCCGGGCCAGCCGGCTGGTGACGGAGAGCGTGGCGCATATCACCGCAACCGGGAACGAGACCTTCAGCCAGAACATGCCGCTACCGATAACTTGCATCAGGTCATGCCGCACACCCAGCAGCAGCACCATCAGGAAAGCGCCCCCGGACAGGCCCAGGGCCAGCGCCAGAGCGAAGCGTTTCTCGACAAACCGTGGATCCACAGCCTCAGTGCCGTTGGCCAGCATCGCTACCAGATCATGCGTCTTCATTCAATTCCCCGGGGTTGCTTAAGTGCGCGCACATGCGCTTTTTTTGTATTCGTTCAGCCGTACAGATTGGTTACACCATACGAATAAATATTTTAAAAAAAAAAGCCCGCCAGCATGTCTGCCGGCGGGGCTTTTGCTTTGCAGTAGCGGCTTGGGCCGCCCGCAAATTTTTACAGTACTTCGCTGGCGTGATCGGCCAGGCGCGAACGTTCGCCGCGCGCCAGCGTCACGTGACCGCTGTGCGACCAGCCCTTGAAACGGTCGACCACATAGGTCAGACCGCTCGAACCTTCGGTCAGGTAGGGCGTGTCGATCTGCGCGATGTTGCCCAGGCACAGGATCTTGGTGCCTGGACCGGCGCGCGTGACCAAGGTCTTGACCTGTTTCGGCGTCAGGTTTTGCGCTTCGTCGATGATCAGGAACTTGTTGACGAAGGTGCGGCCGCGCATGAAGTTCAGCGATTTGATCTTGATGCGCGAACGGATCAGGTCTTGCGTCGCCGCGCGGCCCCATTCGCCGCCATCCGAATCGGATTTGTTCAGCACTTCCAGGTTGTCGTCGAACGCGCCCATCCATGGCGACATTTTTTCTTCTTCGGTACCCGGCAAGAAACCGATGTCTTCACCGACCGGCACCGTCACGCGGGTGACGATGATTTCGTTGTAGAGCTTGGTTTCCAGCACTTGCGCCAGGCCGGCGGCGAGCGCCAGCAGGGTCTTGCCGGTGCCGGCCTGGCCGAGCAGGGTGACGAAGTCGCATTCCGGATTCATCAGCAAGTTCAGCGCGAAATTCTGTTCGCGGTTGCGCGCGGTCACGCCCCAGACATTGTTCTTGCTGTGGCTAAAGTCGCGCAGCGTTTGCAGCACGGCGGTCTTGCCGTTCAATTGCTTGACTTGGCCATAGAACGGCGCTTCGCCGTTTTTCGGTTCCAGGTAAATGAACTGGTTGACCAGCATCGATGGCACGAACGGGCCGGTCACGCGGTAGAACGTGGAGCTGACGCCGTTCTTGTTCTCTTGCCAGGACTCCATGTCCTTGCCGTGCTTGTTCCAGAAGTCGTCCGGCAACTGGACGATGCCCGAGTACAGCAAGTCGGTGTCTTCCAGCACATGGTCGTTGAAGTAGTCTTCGGCCGGCAAGCCCAGCGCGCGCGCCTTGATGCGCATATTGATGTCTTTCGACACCAGCACCACCGGACGGCCTTCCTGTTCGCTCTCCAGCGAGCGCACCACGGCCAGGATCTGGTTGTCGGCCTTGCCGACTGGCAAACCGACCGGCAAGTCGGCGCTTTGCAAGCGGGTCTGGAAGAACAAACGGCCCTTGGCGTCCTTGTTGCCCAGCTTGGCCAGCGGGATGCCTTTTTCGATCGCGTCGTCGTCGGTGTTGCTGACCAGCGCATCGAGCGTGCGCGACACCTGGCGGGCGTTGCGCGCCACTTCGGTCATGCCCTTCTTGTGGTTGTCCAGCTCTTCCAGCGTCATCATCGGCAGGTAGACGTCGTGTTCCTCGAAGCGGAACAGCGACGATGGATCGTGCATCAGCACATTGGTGTCGAGCACGAACAGCTTGGTGACGCCGGTCTGGTCGGCGGCGCGGCTGGCCGACGATTTGAGCTGCACTTCGACCGCCTTGTGCTTCGCCGGATGCGGTTTTTCGGCCTGCTTGATCGGCGTGACCTTGGCCCGCGCCGGCGTCTTGGCCTTGGCTGCCGGCGCAGGCGCCGCTGCGGCGACTACTGGTTCGGCCGCCTTGGCGACCACCAGGGCCGCCACTTGCTTGATCCTGGTGGCGGCGTTGCGCACCGGCTTGGCTGGCGTTGCCGCGACGGTTGCGACCGCTTCGACCGGGGTCGGGACGGCCTTGATGGCCGCGGCCTTTTTCGGCGCCGCGGCGGTTTTCGGGACTGCGGGTACGGCTGTCGCTGCTACTGCTGGGCGCGGGCTGGCCGCGGTCGGGTAATCTTGTGCCAGCAGGATAGTGGCTGGCTTGCTAGGTATTTTTGGCAGTGGCATCAGGATCTCAATCAAAAAATTTCTGGAATGGTCCGCCCACCAGTCGCCCGCTGGTCGCGGTAACGCCGATGGGGTGGATGCGGGAGGTCATGCGGGTAAGGCAGAAAAAAAACAAAGATGCGGGGCTATAAAATGGACGGCAGGCCAGGTTCTGGCCTGTTGCGGATACCGTCGGCGGGCTGTCGGCCCGCTCGGTGGAGGTGATTAAGATGTTTCTTCTGTGACTCAAAATGGCCTGGTGCGGGGTTGGCTACGGTTGATCAACTCTTCCTGGAAGCCAAGGCGCGCTTTACTGTTGACGCGCCACGAATTCCAGCACTTCATCGACGTGACCTGCGACTTTCACGCCTCTCCATTCTTTCACCAATCTGCCATCAGCGTCAATCACAAACGTGCTGCGCTCGATGCCGCGCACCGTCTTGCCATACATCTGTTTCATCTTCATCACGTTGAACAGCAGGCAAACCGCTTCGTCCGGGTCGGAAATCAACTCGAAAGGCAGTGCCAGCTTGGCCTTGAAGCTTTCGTGCGAGCGCAAGGAATCGCGGCTGACGCCGTAGATTTCCGCGCCGGCGGCGCTAAATTGCGGATACAAGTCGCGGAAGGCGATGTTTTCAGTGGTGCAGCCCGGCGTGTTGTCTTTCGGATAGAAAAACAGCACGGTGCAGCTCGCCGGACGGCCGGAAAATTGGAAAGTCTTGCCGCTGGTCATGGCGGCGGAAAAATCGGGCACGCTTGTTACGGTTGGGCTATCGGCCACAGGTTCTCTCCTGAACGGTGAACTTCAGCGCTGATTTCATACCTGACAGCGCAAGCAGGGAGCCCGCCGATGGGCGCCGGGGCGGTGGCGTTTAGCGTGCTGTGCCTTGCACGATCAACTGGCCGGAACGTCCCGGTAATTCACCCCAGGTAATGGGGCAGACCGGCAGCGCCGCGTCTTTTACTTTGTCGTAATAATCCGCCATCGACGCCAGTTGATATCCTTGCGCCAGCCACCCTGCCAGTAGTTGCTCGAAAATGGGGGCGAGTTTTTGCCCTTCAAGCTCCGCATGCAAGGTATATACGTGATCGCGGCGGTTTTTTTCAGTCAGGCCAAGAATATGCGGTGCGATATTGCTGGTCGTGATCAATTTACCATCGATCTCGCGGCCCAGCAATTCATCCAGTGTCGGCAGCGTGGTCGGCAGCTGGATGCACGACAACACGGTGTCGCCGGACGACAAGCGGTGCGGACCGTCGGCCGGATTGGCCATCGCGCCATTGTCGAGCAGCACCGCGCGGCCGTCCGATGCGTAGCGGTAGCCGGCAGTGTCGTGCTCGCCAAACGCGTGCCGGTTCATTTGCCAGCCGGCCGCGCCATGGGTGTGCGGCGCCTTGCCGAACACTTGCGTGTAGCGGCCGGCCGCCTTGCGCATCATGCTGGTGGTCCAGCGCGGGTCGCGGGTCGCGACGTTGTCTTGCCACAACACGTGATCCCAGGTATGGATGCCGCCTTCGAAGCCGGCCTCGCACACGGTGCGCAACTGTTCCGTGCATTCCTTGCCGATGTCGGGTCCCGGCAACAGGGTGCCGTACATCAAGGTCTTCAAGCCGTAATGCTCGACCACCGAGGTGCGCGACACCTTGCTGAAAAAGCCGGGCTTCAGCGCGCGCCGCAAGGCCCAGCCGGTGTGGTCCGGGCCGAGCGAAAACAGGAAGGTCGCGCGGGCCTGGTACGCATGCAGGATGCGCACCAGGTTCAGCATGCCTTCGCGGGTGCCGCGATACGTGTCGACGTCGATCTTCAACGTCAACAGCGGCCGGTCTTGCTTCAGCGTTGCGGTCAACTCATCAGTCCATCAAGGCTTGGGCTTGCGCTACCTGGCCGCGGTAGGCGTCGAAAATATAACGCAGCGAATCGGCCATGGTGGTGCTCGGTTTCCAGCCCAGCTCTTCGCAGGTGTTGGTGATTTTCGGCACGCGGTTCTGCACGTCCTGGTAACCCGCGCCATAGTAGGCGCCGGAGGTGGTTTCGACGATCTTGACGTGTTTTGCGCCTTCGGCGTATTCCGGGTATTCGGCCGCCAGGGTCAGCATCATGCCGGCCAGGTCGCGGATCGAATAGTTGTTGGTCGGATTGCCGATGTTGTAGATCTTGCCGCTGGCGACGCCGTTTTGATTGGCGATGATGCGGATCAGCGCATCGATGCCGTCGTCGATGTAGGTGAACGCGCGTTTTTGCGCGCCGCCATCGACCAGCGAAATGTTTTCGCCACGCACGATATGGCCAAAGAACTGGGTCACCACGCGCGACGAACCTTCTTTCGGCGTGTGGATCGAATCGAGGCCGGCGCCGATCCAGTTGAATGGACGGAACAGCGTGAAGTTCAAGCCTTCCATGCCGTACCCCCAGATCACGCGGTCCATCAATTGCTTGGCGTTCGAGTAAATCCAGCGCGGCTTGTTGATCGGGCCGCAAATCAATTCGGAGTTTTCCGGATCGAATTCGTCGTCGTGGCACATGCCATACACTTCCGAGGTCGACGGGAAGACCAGGTGCTTGCCGTATTTGGCGGCCGAACGCACGATCGGCAGGTTGGCTTCGAAGTCCAGTTCGAACACGCGCAGCGGCTGCTTGACGTAGGTCGACGGGGTGGCGATCGCCACCAGCGGCAAGATCACGTCGCACTTCTTGACGTGGTACTCGACCCATTCCTTGTTGATCGTGATGTCGCCTTCAAAGAAGTGCATGCGCGTCTTGTAGGCTGGATTGTCGAGCAATTCCGTGATCCGGTCGGTATTCATGTCCATGCCATACACGTGCCAGTCGGTGGTTTCCAGGATGCGTTTCGACAGATGATGGCCGATGAAGCCGTTGACGCCGAGGATGAGGACTTTTTTCATGTGAGATTCTCTTGTGTAATTTTTATGGTGCGGGCCAGATTGTTTTGCAGTTGCTCCGCAGAAACAGCCGCACCGTCTGCCGTCAGGGCGGAAATCGCCAGCATGCGGCCATCGCCGCAAACGCCAAAGATGCAATTATCCACTACTGCCAAGCCCGGTGGCAAACTTCGCGTGGAGCGTGTGCTCAAACGGGCCCGTTCGATGATATAAACGACATTATTTACTTCGGTAAACGCGCCCGGATACGGCGGCGCAACCGCGCGGTGCAGGTTATACACGGTGTGCGCCGGTAAATTCCAGTCGATGCGGCCGTCTTCCGGCTTGCGTCCGCCGAAATAGCCGCCTTGCGTCAAATCGTTGTGGCGCCGGGGCGCCGTGCCGTCCAGCATGGCCGGCAACACTTGCCACAGGGTTTGTTCGGCGGCCACGGTGACCTTGCCGAAGACTTCGAACGCGGTATCGTCGGGCAGGATCGGCACCGCGGTTTGTGCGACGATGGCGCCGGCGTCCGGCTTGGCCGTCATTTCATGCAAGGTGGCGCCGGTTTCGGCGGCGCCATGCAGCACCGCCCAGTTGACCGGCGCGCGGCCGCGGAATTGCGGCAGCAGCGAACCGTGCATATTGTAGGCGGGCGCCACTTCCAGGATGCTGGCCGGCAGCATGTTGCGGTAATAAAAGCTGAACATCAAGTCCGGCTGTGCCGCCCGGACGCGTTCCAGCAAGGCCGGCGATTTGGCGTCGGCCGGCGTGATGCAGGGGATGCCTTCGGCCTGGCACAGGGTCAGCACCGATTCGAACCACAGGTTTTCATCGGGATTGTCTGCATGCGTGACGACCAGCGCGATATCGACGCCGCCCGCCAGCAAGACCTTGATGCAGCGCACGCCGACATTGTGGTAGGCAAACACCACCGCGCGTTGACGGTGAACGCTCATCAGCGGCCCACCTGGCGTTTTTCCAGCCTGACGGGTGTCTCTGCATCATTGCCGCTGGCGCCGTCCTGCAAGATGGTTTGCACCACGTAGCGCGGACGGGCGCGCACTTGCTGGAAGATGCGGCCGACGTATTCGCCCAGCAAACCGATGCCGAACAGGATCACGCCCATGAAGAAGAAGGCGATCGCGAACAGCGTGAACACGCCTTCCGCTTCGGCGCCGAGCAGGAAGCGGCGGATCAGCAGGAAGATCACCAGCAGGCCGGAAGCGGCCGATAAGCCCATGCCGAGCATGGAAAACATTTGCAGTGGTATCAAGGAAA
Source organism: Janthinobacterium agaricidamnosum NBRC 102515 = DSM 9628 (assembly GCF_000723165.1). Lineage (NCBI taxonomy): Bacteria > Pseudomonadati > Pseudomonadota > Betaproteobacteria > Burkholderiales > Oxalobacteraceae > Janthinobacterium > Janthinobacterium agaricidamnosum. Next base: position 3,873,825 of record NZ_HG322949.1, on the reverse strand, counting down.
ATCCAGTCACCAGGTCAAAGTTGAGGCGAATCAGGCTGTACAGCGAATATTTCGATTCGCCGGCGGAACGTTCTTCATGTTCGACCACGATCTCGGTCGGCTTGCGGGCAAAGGTATAGGCCAGCGCCGGCACGAAGGTATTGACTTCGGCGCACTGGTTGACCAGGTCGATCACATTGCGGCCGTAGGCGCGCAGCATATTGCCCTGGTCGGTGATCTTGATATTGGTAATTTTTTCGCGCAAACGGTTCATCATTTTCGAGGCCAGCGTGCGCCATGCCGAATCTTGCCGCTTGCGGCGGATCGAACCGACGTAATCGTAGCCTTCGCGCATCTTGGCGACCAGGTTGCCGATTTCCTCTGGCGGATTCTGCAAGTCGGCGTCCAGCGTGACCATGATCTCGCCGCGCGACGCTTCGAAGCCGGCCAGGATCGCCATATGCTGGCCGTAATTGCCATTGAACAGCACTACGCGGGTGACGTCGGGACGGGCGCGGAACTGGTCGGCCAGGATGGTCACCGAATTGTCGCGGCTGCCATCGTTGACGAAAATGATTTCATACGACAAGTCCAGTGCGTCGAGCGACGGATACAGCCGCGCAAACAGGCTGGCCAGGCCGGCCTGTTCGTTATAGATCGGGATGATGATGGATAGTTCAGGTTTCATCGGCGCAATCTTTATTTAACGAGGATGGATTTGATCGTCGCCACGGCGCGCTCGACGTCCTGTTTGGTCATCGCATAAAACATCGGCAAGGTCACCGTCAGGCGGCCGATTTTTTCCGATACCGGGAACATGCCTTCGGTAAAACCGCGTTCCTTGTACATCGTGAACAGGTGGATCGGTGCGTAATGATAGCCTGTGCCGACATTTTGCTCGGCCATTTTCTGCATGAACGCGGCGCGGGTGCCGGGGCCGTTATCCGGCAAGATAATCTGGAACAAATGCCAGTTGCTGTTGTCGAAATCGGCGACCGGCAACTGGGCGCCGCTGAGCGCTTCGAAATCGCTGCCGAATTGTTCGAAGTAGTGGCGCGCCAGCGCGCGGCGGTGTGCCGTGATCGCTTCGATGTTGGCGAACTGGCCCAGGCCGATGGCGGCCATGATGTCGCTCATATTGTATTTGCCGCCCAGCAGGTCGACATCGATGCCGTCGAGGCCGCTGCGCGTCACGCCTTGCAGCCGGTATTTCTCGGCCAGGCGCGCTTCTTCCAGGTTATTCAAGACCAGGCAGCCGCCTTCGCCGGTGGTGATGTTCTTATTCGCCTGGAAGCTGAACGAGACGAAGTCGCCGAACGAGCCGATGCGCTTGCCACGCCACGACGAACCGAACGCCTGGGCCGCGTCTTCGACCACGCGCAACTGGTATTTATCGGCGATGGCGTACAAACGGTCCATATCGACCGGCAGGCCGGACAGATAGACCGGGATGATGGCCTTGGTGCGCGGCGTGATCGCCGCTTCCAGCTTGTCGAGGTCGATATTGCGGGTGACCGGGTCGATATCGGCGAATACCGGCGTGGCGCCGACTTCAATGATGACATTCGCTGTCGCCACCCACGATACCGGGGTGGTGATGACTTCATCGCCGGGCTTGACACCGGCGATGCGCAGCGCGATCTCCATGGTGCAGGTGCCGGAATTGAAGGTGCGGACCGGACGGCCGCCGAAATATTCGGATAATTGGGCCTCGAAAGCTTGCACTTTCGGGCCGCTGGTAATCCAGCCGGAGCGCAGCACCTCGCCGACGGCGGCAATGGTCGCTTCGTCGATGGTGGGTTTTGAAAAGGGCAGGAAGGGCAGGGCAGAGGTCATGGGGCTCTCGATCGTTTCTTGATTACTTGTTCTGTGTTGCGGTTTTTATATTGCGGTTGCGCCGACGCGCGCTGACGGCGCCAGCCTGCGCTATTTTAAATCTTTATTGTTTTATCAGGATGGTTGATTGCTGCAAAGAATGATGTCTTGATGGGCGGATTCGATAGACCGGCCAGCCCGGAGAACGGGACCGGCCGGCCAGCGCCTGCTTGCCTGCCTATCGGTTGGCGATCACCATGCGGCGGGTGTCTTGCGCGACCACGCGCATCGGTACGCCGCGTTTTTTCAATGTTTCATAGGTACCGTGCTCGATAATGCCGACGTCGCGCACGCCGGCTGCGGCGTCGCGCGTCCATTGCAGCACGAAAGCGTCGATGGTCGGGATCGACAATTCCGGCTGTTGTTGCAGGCCGAAGGTGAATTCATCCCAATAATCGACCAGGATCACCGGACGCCGCAAATAAAAGGTCAGCGACTGTTCATAGGTGCTGATCGAATAGATCTTGGTGTCCGGTAATAGTTCGGCTTGTAATTGCGGCAACAGGCCCGTACCGGCGCGCAACTTGCCGTACGGTTCGAAACCGGCCAGTATCAAGTGGGTGGCGATGAAGCCGGCGCCGGCCAGTATCAATACCATCATGTCGCGCCGCAACTTGCGCTCTTGCAGCAGGGCCAGCAGGCCACCGGCGGCGGCCACCACGGCCGCGGCGATGACCCATGGCTGGTACGCTTGCAGCATTGCCACTTCGGCTGGATGGCGGGTCGAAATCTTGACGATGTACGGCACCGCGGCCAGGCCGGCCAGGCCGATCACGCTGATCAGGCCGGCGCCAAACATGCGCTGGGCGCGCGGCGCCGATTCCAGGTACAGCGCCATCAGCAAGGCCAGCGCCGGGAAGATCGGCAAGATGTAGCCGGGCAGCTTGGAGCTGGAATAGCTGAAGAAAAAGAAGATGAACACGGCCCAGATCAGCAGCATCAGCCTGGGCTGGAACACGCCCTGCGTGCGACGCAGCGACGCGGCCAGGCTTTGTGGCAGCAGGCCCAGCCATGGAATGATGCCCGGAATCAGCATCGCGAAGAAGTAATACCAGGCGCCTTCGCGGTGGTGGGTTTTCAGCAGGAAGCGCTCGAAATGCTCGTGGATGAAAAAGAAATGCGGTTGTTCCGGGTTGCGCAGCGCCACCAGGATGAACCAGGGCGCGCAGATCGCGAAAAACAGCAATAGCCCCTTCACCAGGTGCAAGCGGGCCCAGATCGCCCAGTCGCGCGCGGCCAGGGTGTACAACACCAGCACCGCGCCCGGCAGCACCAGGCCGATCAGGCCCTTGGCCAGCACCGCCAGCGCCATGCCGGCCCAGCACACCAGCATCCAGTTGCGCCGTTCGGCCGGCGTGGCCTCATCGCGCTGGGCAACCAGCAGGGCGCACAGCGTGATGCACATCATGGCCGACAGGCTCATGTCGAGCGAATCGATCTGGCCGGAAGCGATCCAGAACAGGCTGGAACCGAGCACCAGACCGGCGTACAGCGCAATACGGCCGCCAAACAGTTTGTTGCCGGCCAAGACCGTCATGCCGACGCCGATCAGGCCGCAGACCCCGGTCCACAGCCGCGCTTGCCAATCGCCGAGGCCGAAAGCCATGAAGGACAGCGCGTTCATCCAGGTTTGCAGCGGCGGCTTTTCAAAATACTTGATGCCGTTCAGGCGCGTTGTGACCCAGTCGCCGCTGGCGAACATTTCGCGCGCCATCTCGGCGTAACGGCCCTCGTCGGGCGGCACCAGCGTGCGCACGCCCAGCGCGTACAGCGTGACGATGACGAACACGGCCAGCAGCGCCCACATCAGTTTCCTGGATTTATGCAGGTCGCTCATCATGGCGCGGCCACGCCATTCTCGATGATCAGCGCCAGCGTGACCTTGCGGCCTTCGCCCATCAGGATATTGTAGGTGCGGCAGGCGGCGTGGTTATCCATGCATTCGACGCCGATGCGGCGCATGGTCAGCGCGGCGCTCAGTTTCGGGTGCACGAAGCGCTGGCGCGCGCCGGTGCCGAGGATTACCACGTCCGGCTCGTCGGCCAGGATTTGCGCAAAATGTTCGGCCGTCAAATCGGCGAACGTTTGCACATCCCAGTCGCGCGGCGCGGTTTCCGGCAGCACGACCAGGCTTTTGTTGTAGTGGACGGCATTGATTTCGACGCCGCTGTCGTCGTAGCCGGTGACGGTCTGGTATTGTTTGGTATTGCTGGGATGGAGCTTCATGGGCGTGGACTTTGAATATGGATGGGTTCGTCGTCAAAATGAATGCGGCCCGCCAGAGTACCCTGGCCGCGCCGAAGGGCGTAAGCATGCCATAAACCGTGACAAAGCGCGACTTTTCGATGTTTTCTCTTCATCTTTCCTTCATATGGCATCATTGCCGGGGCTTTTACCGGGCGTCCGTTAATAAGGTTGATAAAATGAAGGGCTTTCGGCAGAATGGTTATTCTCGCATTGCAATAGTTAGCTTTCACTAGTCAGACATCATTTAGTCAGGGATTTATTTTGCGACCGATTCAGAAATCGAACAAATTGGCGGACGTTTGCTACGACATCCGCGGCCCCGTCCTGGAAAAATCCAGGCAGATGGAAGAAGACGGCCACAAGATCACCAAGCTTAACATTGGCAACCTGGCGGTGTTCGGTTTCGATCCGCCCGATGAAATCGTGCAAGACATGATTGTCAATTTGCATGGCGCGGCCGGTTATACCGATTCCAAGGGCATGTTTGCGCCGCGCAAGGCGGTGATGCATTACACGCAAAGCAAGAATATCGCCGGCGTTACCATCGACGACATTTATCTTGGCAACGGGGCCTCCGAACTGATCGTGATGGCCATGAACGCGCTGCTCAACAGCGGCGACGAAGTGCTGGTGCCGGCCCCCGATTACCCGCTGTGGACGGCGGCAGTCAGCCTGTCGGGCGGCAATCCGGTGCATTATGTGTGCGACGAGCAAGATCACTGGTATCCCGATATCGACGACATGCGCCGCAAGATCAGCAGCCATACTCGCGCCATCGTGGTCATCAACCCGAACAATCCGACCGGCACGCTGTATCCGGTCGAGGTGCTGCAACAGATCGTCGACCTGGCGCGCGAGCACCAGCTGATTATTTTCGCCGACGAGATTTACGACAAGGTGCTGTTCGATGAAGCCGAGCACACTTCGATCGCCTCGCTGGCCGACGACGTGCTGTTCATCACGATGAATGGCTTGTCGAAGAATTACCGCTCTTGCGGCTACCGTTCCGGGTGGATGGTGGTGTCGGGCGAGAAGCGGCATGCAAAAGATTACATCGAGGGCTTGAACATGCTGGCCTCGATGCGTTTGTGCGCCAACGCACCGGGCCAGTTTGCCATCCAGACTGCGCTCGGCGGCTACCAAAGCATACAAGACTTGGTCGGGCCGGGCGGGCGATTGTTAAAACAGCGCGACCTGGCGCACAAGCTGCTGACCGAGATACCGGGCGTCACTTGCGTCAAGCCGAAAGCCGCGCTGTACATGTTTCCGCGACTCGATCCGGCGGTGTATCCGATCGCCGACGATCAGCAGTTCGCCTATGAATTACTGGCCGAGGCCAAGGTCCTGATTGTGCAGGGCACCGGTTTCAACTGGATTGCGCACGACCACTTCCGGGTGGTGTTCCTGCCGAACTCGGACGACCTGGTCGACGCGATCGGCCGGATCGCGCGCTTCCTGGAGAATTACCGCAAGCGCCACGGCACCAACGGCCCGTCCCTGGAACGCTGATCGGGTTTCACTGATCGCGTTGAGAACGCATTACATTAACCGGGCGCCGCGTTTGCGTGGCAAGCAGCGGCGCCGTACAGAAACGAGATTTATGAAATCCATCAAAGTAGGCTTGCTCGGCATCGGCAACGTCGGTTCCGGCACCTTCAACGTCTTGCAGCGCAACCAGGAAGAAATCCGCCGCCGCGCCGGCCGCGGTATCGAAATCGCCATGGTCGCGGCCCGTAACACCGCGCGCGCCATCGAACTGACCGGCGCCGCCTGCCCGGTGGTCAGCGACCCTTACCTGGTGGTCGACCATCCCGACATCGACATCGTCGTCGAAGTCATCGGCGGCTATGAACTGGCGCGTGAACTGGTGCTGCGCGCCATCGCCAACGGCAAGCATGTGGTGACTGCCAACAAGGCCTTGCTGGCCGTGCACGGCAATGAAATTTTTGCTGCCGCGCAAGAAAAAGGCGTCATGGTCGCGTTCGAGGCGGCGGTGGCCGGCGGCATCCCGATCATCAAGGCGCTGCGCGAAGGCTTGACCGCCAACCGCATCGAATGGATCGCCGGCATCATCAACGGCACCACCAACTTCATCCTGTCCGAAATGCGCGACAAGGGCCTGGATTTCGGCGTGGTATTAAAACAGGCGCAGGAGCTGGGTTACGCCGAAGCCGACCCGACCTTCGACATCGAAGGCGTGGACGCCGCGCACAAGGCCACCATCATGTCGGCGATCGCTTTCGGCATTCCGGTGCAATTCGACAAAGCGTATGTCGAAGGCATCTCGTCGCTGAGCGCGGTCGACATCCGCTACGCCGAACAACTGGGCTACCGCATCAAGCTGCTGGGCATCACCAAGCGGGCCATGGTCGATGGCGTCGAAGGCATCGAATTGCGGGTGCATCCGACGCTGATCCCGAGCAAGCGCCTGATCGCCAACGTCGAAGGCGCGATGAACGCGGTGCTGGTGCAGGGCGATGCGATCGGCGCCACGCTGTACTACGGCAAGGGCGCGGGCGCCGAACCGACCGCCTCGGCGGTGATCGCCGACCTGGTCGACATCACCCGCCTGGCCACCGCCGATCCGGAGCACCGCGTGCCGCACCTGGCGTTCCAGCCGAACGCGATGACCGATATCCAGATCTTGCCGATGTCGGACATCACCACCAGCTATTATTTGCGCATGCATGTGTCGGACCAGCCGGGCGTGCTGGCCGACTTGACGCGCATCCTGGCGGACGCCGGCATCTCGATCGACGCGATGCTGCAAAAAGAGCCGGCCGAAGGCGAGACGCGCACCGACATCATCATGCTGACGCATCAGGCGCAAGAGAAAAAAGTCAATGCGGCGATCGCGAAGATGGAAGCGTTGCCGACCGTGCTGGGCAGCGTGACCCGGATCAGGCTGGAAAACCTGAGCTGACCGAAACGGCGCCGGGGGCGCCGTTTTTCATGGCTGGATGACGATGGAGGCAGATCGCTCAGCATCAGTTATTGCATCATTTGATGCGAATTCCGACAATATAAGCTCGACACTTCTTGCTGTCAGCGGCATATTATTTTTCCTGTTATCGATGGGGCCCGGCCCGGCGCGTTAATCTTCAAGCTTGCGCCGGAAACTCCAGCACTACCTTCAAGCCCCGCCCGCCGCCGCCGTCGGCCAGCGTGATGCGCGCCCCGTGCAGCGCGGCGATGTCCGATACGATCGCCAGGCCCAGTCCGGCGCCGCCCGGATTGCGTTCGAACGCCGAGTTGACCCGGTAAAACGGCGTCAATACTTTTTCGCGCTCGGCCGCCGCGATGCCGGCGCCGCTGTCTTCCACTTCCAGCAGCGCGCCCCGCTCGCCGCTTTGCTGGCGTACCCGCAGTATCACGCTGCCGCCCGGCGGCGTGTAGCGCAGCGCATTGTCGACCAGGTTGGCGACCAGTTCATGCAGCAGCAGCGCCTGGCCGCGCACTGCGCTGTCGTGCAGCGCTTCCAGCGACAGGTCGATGTTGCGGTTGACGGCGGACATCGCCATTTCCAGCGCCACCTGGTGCACCACGGCGCGCAGCGACACGCTGTCCATGCTGGCCGCTTCGGCGCCGTGTTCGATGCGCGCCAGCGTCAACAGGCGGTTCGCCAGGTGCACGGTGGAGTCGGTGGTGACGGCGATGCTTTGCACGATTTCGCGCAGCGCCGCCAGGTTGTGCTGGCTGTCCGGTTCGCGGTCGCAGGCGCGCAGCGCCAGTTCGGCTTGCGTCTTCAGCACGGTCAGCGGGGTGCGCAACTGGTGCGAGGCGTCGGCGATGAAGCGGCGCTGGCCGGCGATCAGGTTTTGCAGCCGTCCCATCGAACCGTTCATGGCCACCACCAGCGGCCGCATTTCCTTGTGCACCAGCGTCGGATCGACGTCGGACAAGTCGGCCAGGGTGCGCGTTTCGACCGCCGTCTTCAGCCGCATCAGCGGTTGCAGCACCAGCCGCACGGCGCACCACACCAGCGTGGCCATCGCCAGCACCATCGCCGCTTGCCAGATCAGCGTGTCGAACAGGATCTGGTTCGACAGGCCGCGCCGCGCATCCAGCGTTTCGGCCACCTGGATCAGCGCGATGCCGCGCATCGAGTCGTCGTACACCGGTTGCAGCAGCGCGGCGATGCGGATCGGCTTGCCGTTGTAGTCTGCATGGTAAAAGCGCACCAGCGCCGGATAGTTTTCGGAGCGCGGCACGTTTTTCGGCACCGGCGGCAAGTCGCCGTAGCCGGACACCAGTTCGCCGTTGATGCCGGTGACCTTGTAATAGATGCGGCCCAGCGTGTCGGTTTCAAAGCTGTCGAGCGCCACATACGGCACTTCGGCCACCACCTTGCCGTTGACGATAGAGACCCGCTCGGCCAGCGCGCGGGTCGAGGCCAGCAGCGAGCGGTCGTAGGCCATGTCGGCCGCGTCGAGCGCGTTGCGGTAGACGAACACCGCGTCCAGCAGCACCAGCATCACCAGCGGGATCAGCAGCCAGCGCAGCAGCTGGTTGCGCAGGCTGCCCAGCGTGGCGGCGTGGCCGGCGCCTTTGCCAGGTAGCCGGTCCAGCCATGCCAGGCGCCGTCCGATGCTCATGTTACAGCGCGGCCGGCGCCGCCGCGGTGGCGCTGCGCGGCTGTAGCAAATAGCCGATGCCGCGCAGCGTGGTGATGGCGGCGGCGTCCGGCGCGCTGCTTTCCAGCTTCTTGCGCACACGGTGGATATACAGTTCGATCGCATCCAGGTTGGCGTCGTCGGCCAGCGCGAACACTTCGTCGAACAGTTTTTCTTTCGATACGGCGCGCCCGGAGCGGGTGATCAGCGCTTCCAGCACCGCGTGCTCGCGCGGCGTCAGCGCCAGCGCCGTGCCGGCGTAGGTGAACATGCGGGTCACGGTGTCGAAGCTGAGCGCGCCGCAGTGGTGCACCAGCGCTTCATTGCCCTGGCTGCGGCGCAGCAGCGCCTTGACGCGCGCCTCCAGTTCGGCCAGTTCGAACGGCTTGGCAAGGTAATCGTCGGCGCCCAGGTTCAAGCCTTGCACCCGGTCGTCCAGGCCGCCGCGCGCGGTCAGTATCATCACCGGCGTCTTGCCGCGCGTGCCGCCGCGCGCGCGCAGCCGGCGCAGCACGTCCAGGCCATCCATTTTCGGCAGCGTCAGGTCGAGCAGCACCAGAGAATATTCCTGGGTGTGCAGCAGGGCGTCGGCGTCGGCGCCGTTGTGCGCGGTTTCGACCGTCAGGTGGGCGTCGCGCAGGGCCTTGGCCAGCCAGTGCGACAGTTCGAGATGGTCTTCCACTAATAATATGCGCATATTGTGCCGCCGTTGCCCTGAAAACCATGCAGTGTAAGCCCAGATGCGCCTGGTTTACAGAGGGGAAAGAGAATATCTTTACACAAATTGTGGTTGTGTGACGACAGCTACATGGTTGAAAGGCAATTGAAAGGATACTGCTTTTATAGTGACTGCCTGATTCATGCAAATGATCAGGCATATCACTAAAAATTATATCTAGGGAGACGAAACAATGAAGAAAACCGCCTTTACGCTCGCGGCCATGGCCGTGCTGGCCACCGCCGGCAGCGCCCATGCGCAATCGAATGTCAGTGTCTACGGTTTGCTCGACATCGGCGTGGAAAACGTCAATCACTCGGCCAACGGCAATAACCGCGTCAGCTCGGGCGGCATGAATACGTCGCGCTGGGGCATCCGCGGCAATGAAGACCTGGGCGGCGGACTGAAAGCCGTGTTCAACCTGGAAGGCGGCCTGCTGCTCGATAGCGGCGCCTCGGATGGCGCGCTGTTCAAGCGCCAGGCCTACGTCGGCCTGGACGGCAGCTATGGCCGGCTGGTGCTGGGCCGCTCGTTCAGCACGGTGTATGACTTTGTGCTGCCGTTCGATCCGATGGCGTATGCGCCATACTATTCGTGGGCCACTTCCGGCAACGCCACCGGCTCCAGCAAATACGGCATGTCGACCGCGTTCGACAATATGGTCAAGTACTCCGGCAAGGCCGGCGACTTCAAGTTCGGCGCATCGTACGGCTTTGGCGAACAAAGCACCGGCGCCGCCGACAGCGCCAAGCTTTCGACCGCCGTGACCTACGGCACCGGCCCGTTCAGCGTGCTGGCGACCTATGAAAAGATCAATGGCAACACCTTGCCGGCGACCGGCAACCGCGACAAGACCACCGCTTACCACCTGGGCGCGATGTACAACCAAGGCCCGGTCAAGGTGCAGCTCGCGGTGCGCGACTTCAAGCAGCAACTGGCCAAGGCCGCGACGCCGGACGTGCGCGGCACCCTGTACTGGGGCGGCCTGAGCTACCAGACCACTCCGGCGATCACGCTGACCGGCGTGATCTACTACCAGGACGTGAAGAATGTCGCGCCGAACCTGGACGCCGATCCGATCATGTACGTGGGACGCTTCCGCTATGCGCTGTCCAAGCGCACCGACCTGTACGTGTCGGCCGCCTACGCCAAGGCCAGGCATAACCAGCTGGTCGGCCTGTCGCGCGACGAAGCGGGCCTGGCCAACACGCAGCGCGGCGTGATCACCGGCATCCAGCACCGTTTCTGATCCACGCCACTATCGCACCGTCGCCATGTCGCTGAAACCGTTTTTCGCCTTGCTGGCCGGGCTGGCATGCATGCCGGTCCAGGCCGCGCCGGCCGAGTGCATCGTGCCGTCCAAGCCGGGCGGCGCGATGGACCTGACTTGCAAGCTGGTCCAGAAGGGCTTGCGCGTGCTGCCGGCGGCCGATGCGCGCGAGATGCGCATTTCGTATCTGCCGGGCGGCATCGGCGCGGTGGCGTGGCATTCGATGGTGTCGCAGCAAAGGCGCGCCGAACCGGACACCATGGTGGCGTTTTCGGGCGGTTCGCTGCTCAACCTGGCGCAGGGCAAGTTCGGCAAGGCGCGCGCCGGCGATGTGCGCTGGGTGGCCGCGCTGGGCGCCGACTACGGCATGATCGCGGTGCGCGCCGATTCGCCGTTCAAGACGCTGGCCGACCTGACCGACGCCTTGAAGCATGAGCCGGACAAGGTCTTGATCGGCGTCTCCGGCACCATCGGCAGCCAGGACTGGGTCAAGATGGCGCTGGTGGCGCGCCAGGCCGGCATCGATCCCAAGGTGCTGCGTTTCGTCGCGCTGGAAGGCGGCGGCGAGGTGTTCACCGCGATGCAGGCCAGTTTTGTGCAGGTGGTGTCGGGCGATACCTCGGAAGCCACGCTGAACGTGGCCAGTAATAATACCCGCGTGCTGGCGGTGCTGTCCGAGCACCGTTTGCCCGGCTTGCTGGCCAATGCGCCGACCGCGCGCGAGCAGGGCGTCGACGTGGTCTGGCCGATCATCCGCGGCGTCTGGATGGCGCCGCAAGTGCCGGAAGCCGATTATCAACAATGGGTGGCGGCGTTCAACCATATGCTGGCCACGCCCCAATTTGCGCAATTGCGCACCGCCGCCGGCTTATTCCCGTTCGGACTGACCGGGCCGGCGCTGACCGAGTATGTCAAAAAAGCCGTGGACGACTACGGCAAGCGCGCCAGCGAACTGGGTCTGCTGCGTTGACCAGACGGCACGAATAAGACAGTAGCAATAAAACAGCACCAATAACACTTACCACAATGGAGACACAGACATGATTTCGAAAACCATGATGGCCGCAGCTTTGGCAAGCGCATTGGCAGGCATGGCCGGCGCGGCGTACGGGCAAGTGCCGGCCGGCTACCCCGCCGACTACCAGAAGATCATCGACGCCGCGAAAAAAGAAGGCAAGGTCGTGATTTACGGCGCCACCGACAGCAAGGCCGCCGCGCCGCTGATCAAGGACTTTAATGCGCTGTACCCGGGCATTACGGTCGAATACAACGACATGAATTCGACCGAAGTGTACAACCGCTTCATTTCCGAAGTGGCGGCCGGCGGCAATACCGCCGACGTGATGTGGTCGTCGGCGATGGACTTGCAGATGCGCCTCGCATCCGACGGCTACGCGCTGAAATACAAATCGGTCGAAGCGGCCAGGATCCCGGGCTGGGCGATGTGGGACGACATGGCCTACGGCACCACCTTCGAGCCGGCGGCGATCGTCTACAACAAGCGCCTGGTCGATCCGAAGGAAGTGCCGGCCACCCACGCCGACTTCGCCAAGCTGATCACCCAGCCGAAGTTCAAGGACAAGGTTACCACCTACGACATCGAAAAATCCGGCGTCGGCTTCATGTTCATGACCCAGGACGCCAAGGAATTCCCGAAATTCCCGGACTTGCAAAACGCCTTCGGCGTCGCCAAGGTGCGCGTGCAATCGTCCACCGGCACCATGATGGAACGTATCTCGTCGGGTGAAAACCTGATCGGCTACAACGTGCTCGGTTCGTACGCGCTGGTGCGCGCCAAGACCGACCCGTCGATCGGCGTGGTGCTGCCGAAGGATTACACGCTGATACTGTCGCGTGTCCAGTTCATCAACAAGAACGCCAAAAACGTCAACGCCGGCAAGCTGTGGCTCGACTACGTGCTGTCGCAGCGCGGCCAGACCGTGATCGCCAACGATTCCAAGCTGTTCGCGATCCGCGCCGACGTCAAGGGCGAGACCACCTCGTCCGACCTGATCAGGCAGATCGGCGCCGAGAATATCAAGCCGGTGCCGGTGCACCCGATCGTGCTGCAATTCCTGGGGCCGGCCAAGCGCATGGCTTTCCTGAAACAGTGGAAAGAAACTGCCGGTAAAAAATAAGGTTGCACGGGCCGGCGCGGCGGTCATGGAAAAGGGGAGTCTTTTCCATCGCGGTCCGCACAGGCCCTTGACGGCGTGCGCGGCGGCGACCGCCCGGCGCCGTCTTTTTTTTCAAACCCGGGATGCCAGCGCTGCGCCGCGGCCCCTCATTCATCGGATTTTTCATGCAAACAGCTACCCTGCCGGTCCATGCCCGGTCGCGCCTGAACTGGCCGCGCGGCGTGGTCGTGACGCTTACCTGCGTCGCCATTTTTCTGCCGCTGTTCCTGATTTTCTACCAGAGTTTCCTGTCCGCGCCATTCTTCATGCCGGTCAAGGAACTCGGTTTCGACGCCTACCGTTTCATCTTCGACGATCCCGATTTCAGCATGGCCTTCAAGAACGGCATGCTGATGGCCACCGGCCTGGCGGTGATCGCCGTGCCGCTCGGCGGCATGCTGGCCTTCCTGATGGTGCGCACCGATTTGCCGGGCCGCGGCTGGGTTGCGCCGCTGCTGCTGGTGCCGATTTTCGTGTCGCCGATGGTGATGGGCTTCGGCTACGTCGTCTCGATGGGGCCGGTCGGCTTTTATTCGGTGTGGGTCAAGGAGCTGATCGGCTTCGTGCCCTGGAATATTTATTCGTTCACCAGCATCGTCGTCATCGCCGGCCTGACCCACGTGCCGCATGTCTACCTGTACGCCTCGTCGGCGCTGAAAAGCCTCGGCTCGGATGTCGAGGAAGCGGCCCGCGTGGCCGGCGCGTCGCCGGTGCAGGTGATGCTCAACGTGTCGCTGCCGATGATCATGCCGGCGCTGGCGTATGCCGGCGTGCTGGTGTTCTTCCTCGGGTTTGAAGTGTTCGGCCTGGTGCTGGTGCTGGGCGACCCGGAAGGCCACCTGGTGCTGGCGACCTACCTGTACAAGCTGACCAACAAGCTCGGCACGCCTTCTTACCATTTGATGGCGGCCGTCGCGGTGTGCCTGGTGATGGTGACCATGCCGCTGGTGATGATACAGCGCTGGCTGCTGAAGTCGGCCAACAAATATGTGTCGATCAAGGGCAAGGGCGCGCGCAGCAAGGCGATGCCGCTGGGCCGCTGGAAATGGCTGGCGTTCGCCTTGCTGGCCGGCTGGCTGGTGTTCACCATCGTGCTGCCGATTTCGGGCATCGTGCTGCGTTCGTTCGTGCAGTACTGGGGCGAAGGCGTGCACCTGGCCGACGTGCTGACCTTGCAGCATTTCCGCGATATTTTCGAGCAGCCGTCGCTGGTGCGCGGCATCGTCAACACCATCCTGATCGGCGTCATCGGCGGCGCGCTGGCGGTGATGTGCTATTGCGGCATTGCGCTGGCGATGCACCGCAAGCCGGACGGCATCACCCGCTTGCTCGACTACAGCGTGCTGGTGCCGCGCGCCGTGCCCGGCTTGCTGGCCGGCCTGTCGTTCCTGTGGATGTTCCTGTTCGTGCCGGCCTGGATCGACGGCTTCCTGAAAACCATGGACAACGGCGTCGCCGTCTGGCTCAGCGGCCACCTGATCCCGCTGCTGCGCGAAGTGCGCTCGACCATCTTCGCCCTGTGGCTGGCCTATTCGGTGGTGTGGATGGCGTACGGCATGCGCCTGATTTCGACCGCGCTGCTGCAAGTCGGCCCGGAACTGGAGGAAGCGGCGCGCGCGGTCGGCGCCAGCCGCGGCCAGGTGACCCGCGACGTCACCCTGCCGCTGATCAAGTACGGCCTGCTGGGCGCGTGGCTGATGGTGTTCCTGATTTTCGAGCGCGAATATTCGACCGGCGTCTACCTGCTGTCGCCGGGCACCGAAGTGATCGGTGCGATGCTGGTGTCGCTGTGGGCCGGCGGTTCGACCGACCTGGTGGCGGCGCTGTCGTTCATCAACATCACCCTGGTGGCCATCGGCCTGGGGATCGCCTTGCGCTTTGGCGTCAAGCTGCATAACTAATCCAATATAAACGAGACCTGACCATGAATGAATTGACCGTCAACGAGCTGTACCTGGACTACGGCACCGGCGCCTCCGCCAACCAGATCCTGAAGGGTGTCTCGATGCACCTGCAAAAAGGCGAAGTGGTCGCCTTGCTGGGGCCTTCGGGCAGCGGCAAGACCACCTTGCTGCGCGCCGTGGCCGGGCTGGAAAGCCCGAAGGGCGGCACCATCGATATCGGCGAACGGCGCGTATTCGACGGCGCCAAAAATTTCGAGATGGCGGCCGAACAGCGCAACCTGGGCCTGGTGTTCCAGTCGTATGCGCTGTGGCCGCACAAGACCGTGTTCGATAACGTCGCCTACGGCTTGAAGCTGCGCAAGATGGGCAGCACCGAGATCGCCGCGCGCATCAAGGAAGTACTGACCCAGCTGGGTCTCGGCCATCTGGCCGAGCGTTATCCGCACCAATTGTCGGGCGGCCAGCAGCAACGGGTGGCGATCGCCCGCGCGCTGGTGTACAACCCGCCGGTGATCCTGCTCGACGAACCGCTGTCGAACCTGGACGCCAAGCTGCGCGAAGAAGCGCGCGCCTTCCTGCGCGAGCTGATCGTGCGGCTCGGCCTGTCGGCGCTGATGGTGACCCATGACCAGGCCGAGGCGATGGCGATTTCGGACCGCATCCTGTTGCTCAACAACGGCAAGATCGAACAGCAAGGTTCGCCGCAAAGCATGTATGAAACGCCGGATACGCTGTTCACCGCCGAATTCATGGGCAGCAATAACCGCTTGCCGGGCCAGCTGCTGCAGCGCGACGGCAAGACGGTTCGCCTGCAAGTCGATGGGCAAGCCATGAGCGGCAGCGCGCGCGGCGCCAATACCGGCGGCGACGTCAGCACCGTGATCCGGGTCGAGGAAGTGCGGATCAGCGCGACCCAGGTCGACAACGCGATCGAATTGCCGTTGCTGACCTGCATGTACCTGGGCGACCGCTGGGAATGCCTGTTCCACCGCGCCGGCGCCAATGAAATCAGCTTGCGCGCGTATTCCAAGCACAAGCTCGACGCCGGCAATTACTGGCTGCACATGCCGGCGGATAAGCTCTGGGTATTTTAATGACGTGGCCGCGGCATGCGGGCTTACAGCATCCGATGTTGCGGCCTTTCCTGGCGGCGCTGTTGCTGGGCTTTGCCGGCGCCGCGCTGTGCCTGTGGCTGAATACGCCGCTGCCGTGGATGATCGGTCCGCTGTTCACGACCGCGATCCTGCGCCTGGCCGGGCGCGACCTGCGCTGCCCGGTGCGGGTGCGCGAAGCGGGCCAGTGGGCCATCGGCAGCGCGCTGGGCTTGTACTTCACGGCGCCGGTGCTGCTGGCGCTGGTCAGCCATGCCGGCTGGATCGTGGTGGCGGTGGCCTTCGCGCTGAGCCTGGGCTGCCTGTGCGGCTGGCTGCTGCATAAACTGTCCGGCACCGACCGGACCACCGCGTTTTTTGCGATGGCCGTCGGCGGCGCGTCGGAAATGGCGGTGCAAAGCGAGCGCCATGGCGCCATCGTCGAACGGGTGGCCGCCGCGCACAGCCTGCGCATCATGCTGGTGGTCGGCATCATCCCGTTTGCGATCCGCTACTGGGGCCAGCACGGCCTGGGACTGGGGCATGACTTGTATGTGCCGGGCGCGGCGCAAGTCGATCATGGCGGCTTGCTGCTGCTGGTGCTGCTGACCAGCGCCGCCGCGCTGGTATTAAAACGCTGGAATGTGCCGAATGCGTGGGTCATCGGTCCGTTGCTGATGGCGCTGGTCTTGACCGGTTGCGGCATCCACCTGAGCCGTTTGCCGGAATGGATGATCAGGCTGGGCCAGCTCTTTATCGGCATTGCGCTGGGCAGCCGGTTTACGCCGGGCTTTTTGCATGCCGCGCCGCGCTACCTGGCCAGCGTGGCGTTGTGCAGCTTGCTGGCGATGGGACTGGCGGCGGGTTTCGGGCTGACCTTGGCGCACCTGGCCGGCCTCCATCCGGGCACCGCGATCCTGGCGACGTCGCCGGGCGGCATCGCTGAAATGTCGCTGACCGCCAAGACCCTGCACCTGGGCGTGCCGGTGGTGACGGCCTTCCACGTCTCGCGCATGGTGGTGCTGGTATTAAGCATCGCACCGGTATTTAACGGCCTGAAACGCTGGCATAAACGGCGCCAATAAAAAAGCCGGCATATTTTTGTATATGCCGGCTTTTTTTATATCAAACTGATCATTAGAACTTGTAACGCAGGCCAGCCGAGAACAGGTTGGCTTTCAGATCGCCGCCATCGCGATTGTATATTTTGCCGAAGTTCTCGTATTCGGCAACGACCGACAGGTTTTTGTTGATGGCGTAGACGCCGCCGATGCCGAACATGACGCTGGTTTTATTCTCCTTGGTGTTTTCCGAGAAACCAGGCTCACTGTAGTCAACTTTAACCCGATTGGCCGATGCGCCTGCTTTGGCGAACAGCGAGAATTGCTCGCTCAGCGGCCAATTGGCGGTCGCCGCGACGTAAAATGCGCTGGACTTGACGCTCAGCGAGGAATTACCGTCGCGTTCCTTGATTTTTCCGAAATCGACATAAGCTGCTTCCACACCAAAATTTTTGGTGAAATCGTAACCGGCATACGCTTTGTAAGCGGTTTGGTCACGGGTATCGCCATCCGCTTTCAAATCAGAACGGCCGATATTGGCGCCAAGGTAAGCGCCTTCAGCGTGGGCCAGCATAGGAAGCGACAAAGCGGCGGCGATGGTAACGGCGATAATTTTTTGATTCATTATTTACTTTCTTTTATAGATTAATGTCGAGGGAGAATTCCTCCGACTTAATGGCGGGGGCAATTCTATAGGCTGGACTTATTTTTTCGTACTCACTTATTAATTTAAAAGGAATATAATTAATAAATGTTGTTTTTTAACAACTTTTATTGCATGAAAGCTGGATGCAGGCGTTGCATTCAGCAAGAAAAAAAGATTGTGGTGATGTGCATGGATGGCGATCTTATCTCACGCCCGGAAGCCCGGTTCTGTGCCCGCCGCGCCCGTCCAGGCAAGATCAAATGTAACTTTCTGTGACTGGCGATATTTCAATGTTGATTTTAGGAAATTGTTTCCATAGAATAGGATTGTCGTGCGCGGCATAGTGCTGTATTTTAGCAATCTCCTTCACCCGCCAATTCCCTCATGAGCCAGAACAGCCAGTTTTCCCTGTTGTCGCAGCGCCGCTTCGCGCCCTTTTTCTGGACTCAGTTTTTTGGCGCCTTCAACGACAATTTGTTCAAGACCGCGTTGATGGTGATCCTGACCTACGACGCGCTGAGCTGGACCACGCTGGACCCGTCGACCATCACCAACCTGATCCCCGGCCTGTTCATTTTGCCGTACGTGGTGTTTTCGGCGACGGCCGGGCAACTGGCCGACAAATTCGAAAAAGCCGGGCTGGCGCGTTTCGTCAAATGGATGGAGCTGGCCATCATGGCGATCGCCGCCGCCGGCTGGATGACGCATACCTTGTGGCTGCTGGTGGCGGCGGTGGTCGGCATGGGCATCCATTCGACGCTGTTCGGGCCGGTCAAATACGCGTATCTGCCGCAGCAATTGAAGCCGGATGAATTGATCGGCGGTAACGGCCTGATTGAAATGGGCACCTTTGTCGGCATCTTGCTCGGTGAAATACTGGGCGCGGTGCTGGTGGTTTACCAGCCGTGGGGCATTCAACTGGTGGCCGGCGCGACGGTCGCCGTGGCGCTGCTCGGCCTGGTTGCCAGCTACCGCGTGCCGCGCACGCCGGCGCCGGAACCGGACTTGCAGATCAGTTGGAATCCGCTAATGGAATCGATCCGCAATATCGGTTTTTCGCGCAAGAACCGGCCGGTGTTCCTGGCCATGCTCGGCAATTCCTGGTTCTGGTTTTACGGCGCGCTGATCCTGGCGCAATTCCCGGTCTACGCCAAGAATTACCTGCATGGCGGCCATGGCGTGTTCGTCTTGCTGCTGACCGTGTTTTCGCTCGGCATCGGCGCCGGTTCGCTGCTGTGCGAACGGCTGTCGGGCCACAAGGTCGAAATCGGCCTGGTGCCGTTCGGTTCGATCGGCCTGTCGCTGTTTGGCATCGACCTGTTTTTTGCCAGCAATGGCTACCATAATACCGGGCTGGTCGAAGTGGCCGCGTTCCTGGCGCAGGCCGGCGTGCTGCGCATCCTGTTCGATATCGTCATGATCGGCCTGTTCGGCGGCTTTTTCATCGTGCCGCTGTTTGCGCTGATCCAGGTGCGCTGCGACCCGCGGCATATTTCGCGCACCATCGCCGGCATGAATATCCTGAACGCGCTGTTCATGGTGGCGGCGGCCGGCGTGGCGATCGTGTTGCTGGGCCAGGGTTTCACGATCCCTCAGCTGTTCCTGATCACGGCGATCCTCAATGCGCTGGTGGCGGTCTATATTTTCTCGCTGGTGCCGGAATTCCTGGTGCGCTTCCTGGCCTGGCTGCTGATCCATACCGTGCACCGCGTCAAGGTGGTCGATGGTGAACGGATTCCGAAGGAAGGCGCGGCGGTGCTGGTGTGCAACCACGTCAGCTATGTCGACGCCATCGTCATCATGGCGGCCAGCCCGAGGCCGATCCGTTTCGTCATGGATCACCGGATTTTCAAGATGCCGCTGCTGGGCTGGCTGTTCCTTACCGCCAAGGCCATTCCAATCGCGCCGGCCAAGGAAGATCCATTCCTGATGGAAAAGGCGTTCGTCGATATCGCGCAAGCGCTGCACGAGGGCGACCTGGTGTGCATTTTCCCGGAAGGAAAATTGACGCGCACCGGCCAGATCAGCGAATTCCGCGGCGGTATCGCGAAGATCCTGGCGCGCTCGCAGGTGCCGGTGATTCCGCTGGCGCTGCGCGGCCTGTGGGGACATTTGCTGAGCCACCGCAGCGGCCATCTGTTCGAGCGCGCGTTCAAGGCCGGCATGCGTTCGCGGCTGTCGCTGGCGGTCGGTTTGCCGGTAGCGGCGGCCGACGCCACGCCGGAATTGCTGCAACAGCAGGTGCAGCAATTGCGCGGCAACTGGAAGTAATTTTCACCGCATTACATTATAAATTAACCATTTCGAGGTGTTACATGTTTCAAACTAAGGTAGCGACATCCGTGGTGCAGCGCTTTTCCAGCCGCGCCGGCATGCTTCTTTCCGCCATGGCGCTGGCCGGCGCGGTGCATGCGGCGGCCCCGGCCGAACGCTGGAAAACCTTGCCGCCGACCCCGGCGCCGGTGCATGCCGACCACAGCGGTTACGCCAAGGTGAACGGCATTCGCCTGTATTACGCCATCGTCGGCAAGGGCGCGCCGGTGATCCTGCTGCACGGCGGCCTGTCGAATTCGGATTACTGGGGCAAGCAGATCGATGCGCTGAAAAAGAACCGCCAGGTGATCCTGGTCGACAGCCGCGGCCATGGCCGCAGCAGCCGCGACGCCCAGCCGTTCGGCTACGACTTGATGACCGACGATGTGGTGGCGCTGATGGATCATCTGAAAATCCAGAAGGCGGACATCGTCGGCTGGAGCGACGGCGCCATCATCGGCATCGACCTGGCGCTGCGCCACCGCGAGCGCATCGGCAAGGTGGTCGCGTTCGCCGCCAATACCAACGTCAAGGGCGTCAACCCGGAGGTCGAAAAGAATCCGACCTTTGGCGCGTTCATCGAGCGTTCCGGTCCGGAGCACATCAAACTGTCGGGCGGCACGCAAAAGGATCACGACAGTTTTGTCGAGCAAATCAGCAAGATGTGGTTCAGCCAGCCGAACTGGTCCGATGCGCAACTGAAATCGATCAGCACGCCTATCCTGGTCATTGATGGCGACCACGATGAAGCGATCCTGCGCAAGCACACCGATTACATCGCCGCCACCATCCCTGGCGCCAGCTTGAAGATCTTGCCGAACGCCAGTCACTTTGCGTTCTTGCAAGATCCAGCCAGTTTCAACCAGGCTATCGTGACTTTCCTCGACGCCAAATAAGCCTGTGCTTTAAGCGGGCGGCCGATGCTGATCCGGCAGCCGCTTGAAGCGCTGCCTGACCAGCCGCATGATGTCGACGAAATCGACCGGCTTGATCAGGTGGTAGTCGAAGCCGGCGTCCAGCGTGCGCCGCCGCGCGTCGCTCTGGCCCCAGCCGGTCAGCGCGATCATCATGATGTGCTGTGCGTCCGGGCGCTGGCGTATCAGGCGCCCGGCCTGGTAGCCATCCATGCCCGGCATGCCCAGGTCCATCACGATCAAGTCGGGCCTGCTGCTGTCGAGCGCGGCCACCGCCGCGTAGCCGTCGTAGGCGGCCGACACGTCGAAGCCCTCCATCTGGAATAACGCTTGCAGCGAATCGGCGGCGTCGCGGTTGTCATCCACCACCAGCACGTGCGACGGTTTGCCGTGCGGCGCGCCATTGATCTCGACTGGCGCAGCGGCGGCGGCCGCCGCTGGTTCCGGTGGCGCCAATTGCACAGCCGGTAAGTCGATGACAAATTCGCTGCCTTTGCCGCTGCCCTCGCTGAACGCCGCGACGCCGCCGCCATGCATTTCGGCGAATTGGCGCGACAGGCTCAGGCCGATGCCCAGTCCGCTGGTGATCTGGCCGGCGACGGTCTTGCTCTGTTCAAACATCGAAAAGATACGCGGGATCGCCCCCGCTTCGAGGCCGATGCCATTATCCTTGATACTGACATGCAGCATGCCGGCGTCATGCCAGGCGCGCACCGCGATATGTCCGCCGTGCGGCGTGAACTTGACCGCGTTCGACAAGATGTTCGATAGCACTTGCACCAGCCGCGCATGGTCGGCAAACAACTGGATCGGATGGCGCGGCAAGTTGTAATCGATGGTGATGTGCTTGGCCAGCGCCGCCTGTTGCGACAGTTCGGCGACATGGCCGATCACCGCGCTGAAGCGGATATCCTGGCATTGCAGCTCGATCTTGCCGCTGGTGATGCGCGCCACGTCGAGCAAGTCGTCCACCAGCCGGGTCAGGTGGGTGACCTGGCGTTCGATCACGTCGCGCACCCGCGTCACTTGCGGGGTATCCGGATACCAGTGGCTGAGCAACGCCACCGACGTCTTGATCGGCGCCAGCGGATTGCGCAGCTCATGGCCCAGGCTGGCCAGGAATTCATCCTTGCGCCGCTCGCCTTCGCGCATATGGTATTGCTTGGTCCGGGCGCGCAGCATTGCCTGCACCGAGGTCAGCAGCGTCAAGGTATGCACTGGCCGTTCCAGCAAGGTCAGGTTGCCGAGGCTGGACACGGCGTGGCGCACGATACTCGAATCCGGGCCGCCGCGGCTCAGCAAGATCACTGGCAAGTCCGACCAGTCCGGCTGCTTGCGCACATACTCGCTGAGCACCTGCAAGCCGCCGTCGGGCAACGCCTCTTCGACCGTCAGCACGCCGGCGGCGCCCAGCGCCAGTTGCCGCGCCAGCTCGGCCGGCCCATCGCAGATGCAATGCCGGATTGCCGCCGCGTCCAGCAGCCGGGCGGCGAGGGCGGCGTCGCGACCGGTAGGCGCATGAATCAGGATGCGGGTTTCCATAGCGCGTCAGTTGGAAGCGTCCGCCAGTGGCGTCAATACCGCACCGGCGGTCGGGATGCCGCCGAGGATGCCGCGGAAGCCGGTCAGCGCCCGGCCGATGCGGATGCCGTGGTCGATTTCAAAACGGTGGATGCCGCGCTGGTGCGGACTGCCGCGCTTCTTGAACACCGAAATTGCCTGGCGCACTTCGCCTTCGGCCTCGAAGTAGCGCAGCATGATGACGTTGTCGGCCACGTAGCTGGCGTCGACCGAGGTGGTCATCACCGTGCCCAACAGGCTTTGCTGTACCCCGATCAGTACCGTGGCGATGCCGCACTGGCCCAGGTAATTAAGCAGTTCATGCAGATAGGTGCCAAGAAAGCGTTCGTCGGGCACCGCTTTCATGTAGCCGTTCAGGCTGTCGACGACGATGATGCGCGCGCCCGTTTCGGCGGCGTCGATGACGGCCTGGATGAATTCCCCCGGCGTCAGTTCGGCCGGATCGATTTGCTGCACCGTCAGCAACTGCGCCGCGAGCGCGGCGTTCAATTGCATGCCGAGCTGCTCCGAGCGGTATAGCAGGTTGCTGCGCGATTCTTCGAACAGAAACATGGCACAGGCTTCGCCGCGGCGCGTCGCGGCGTCGACAAATTGCGCCGCCAGCGACGATTTCCCGCTGCCCGGCGGGCCGGAAATCAGGGTGCTCATGCCTTCGTCGAGACCGCCGCCGGTCAATTCGTCGAGCGCCGCGATGCCGCTCGACAGGCTGCGCCGGCTGCCTTGCTGGCGGGTTTCCGCCGCCACCAGGCGCGGAAATACTTGCAGGCCGCCGTTAGCGATCTTGTAATCGTGGGCGCCGCTGCGAAACGCCACGCCGCGGTATTTGACGATGCGGACATGGCGCCGGTCCACGCCATACGTCTGGCGTTGCAATTCCAGTATGACCACGCAATGCGCCACGCTGCGTACTTGCCAGGCATCGTTCAGCGCCGAATGGTCGTCAACGAATAGCGTGGTGCAGCGGCGGCTGGCCAAGTATTGTTTCAGCGCCATTACCTGGCGCCGGTAGCGCAAGGGGTTTTCCGCCAGCAGTTCTATTTCGGATAGCGAATCAAGCACCAGCCGCGCCGGCTGGTATCGTTCGATCGCCGCCAGGATGCGCTGGTTGGTCAGGCCGAGTTCGATTTCGGACGGATGAAAAATGGTGTATTGCTGGTTAGGATCGAGAATATTTTCGTTAGTAATGATTTCTTCGATATGGATGCCGGCCAGGTCCCAGCCGTGCGACCTGGCGGCGGCGCGCAGTTCGACCGCCGTTTCCCCCAGCGTGATATACAGGCACGCTTCGCCCAGGCGCGCGCCGGCCATCAGGAATTGCAGCGCCAGCGTGGTCTTGCCGGTACCCGGCTCGCCTTCCACCAGATGCAGCCGCTGCGGCGTAAAACCGCCGCCGAGTATATTGTCCAGTCCGGACACCCCCGTCGACAGCCAGGTTGTTTCATCGCTATTCGCAGGGTTCATGTGCCAGATCCCACTCAGACGGCGCCGCGCCGACGCATCCCGGAATAGTACCCGATTCATGAAAAATGTGACTTTTCAACAGTGTTGCATGAAATGCATTGTCGAGCTTGCCAAGCGGCGCGCCATGGCAGGCTAGCAAAAGCCTATTCGCCGCCGCCTTTATTTCACCATGCAAAGTGCTGCGACCCTGTTGCTGCGCGGCGTTTGAGCGGTTACGGCAATAGTTTGCTACATTATCTTGATAAATATCAAGTACCATGCGCGCACCGTGCTTGCGTCATAAGGTTCAGTCCGGCAACACCGGCGTGGTGTGGTGAACGTCCCTGTGTTTTGTTGTGGTAACGCAATTTTTCTTGTCAAAATTCCCTTTGTTGCAAATGTAAAGACGCTTGACGAAATTAGAATGATCGTTCATTCTTTGAGCTGTGATAATAAAATCAGCTTTTTTCGATCTACTTTTGATCTTTTTTCGACATTGTTGCCCTGCTTCCTTTTAGAAAGTCCATGATGGAACACACTTTTTCATTGTCCTCGTCCCGTAAGGCAGGCACGCTTGCCATGCTCTGCGCTTCCGTGATCGTCGCTGGCTGCAGCAAGGCGCCGGCCGGCGCCGGCGGCCCGCCGCCAGTGCCGGAAGTCGTGGTGTACACGATTGCACCGCAAGCTTTGCCGATCACCACGGAATTGCCAGGCCGCACCAATGCCTACCAGATCGCCGACGTGCGCCCGCAAGTGAGCGGCTTGATCCAGAAACGCCTGTTCGTCGAAGGCAGCGATGTCAAGGCCGGCACTGCCTTGTACCAGATCGACCCCGCCACCTACCAGGCAGCCTATAACTCGGCCAAGGCCGCGCTGGCCAAGGCCAGGGCGAACTTGCTGACCGCCGGTCCGAAAGTGGCGCGCTACAAGGAACTGGTGGCCATCGAAGGCGTCAGCCGCCAGGATTACGACGATGCCGTGGCGTCGTTCGAACAGGCCAAGGCCGATGTCGAATCGGCTGGCGCCGCGCTGGAAACGGCCGCCATCAATGTGCGCTACACCAATGTGTATGCGCCGATCAGCGGCCGCATCAGCAGCTCGACCGTGACCGCCGGCGCGCTGGTGACGTCCGGCCAGGCCGCCGCGCTGACCACCGTGCAGCAGCTCGACCCGATCTATGTCGACGTGACCCAGTCCAGCAACGACTTGCTGCGCCTGAAACGCGAAATCGACAGCGGCACGCTGAAAGCCAATAACGGCCAGGCCAAGGTGAGCTTGCTGCTGGCCGACGGCACCAAATACAGCGAAAGCGGCAAATTGCAGTTCGCCGGCGTCAGCGTCGATCCGACCACCGGCAACGTGACCTTGCGCGCCTTGTTCCCGAACCCGAAAGGCGATTTGTTGCCAGGCATGTATGTGCGCGCGGTACTGGAAAGCGGCGTCAATGAAAGCGCCATCGTGGTGCCGCAGCAAGGCGTGACGCGTAACCAGAAAGGCCAGGCCACTGCCTTGATCCTGAACCAGGAAGGCAAGGTCGAGCAACGCGTGCTGGTCACCGACGGCACCGTGGGCGACAAATGGCTGGTTGCTTCCGGCCTGGCGGCCGGCGACCGCGTGATCATCGAAGGCTTGCAGAAGGTCAAGCCGGGTGCGCCCGCGAACGTCGCCAAAGCCGCCGCTCCGGCAGCCGCGGCAGCCGCAGCCGGCAGTGCCAGCGCCCACTAATCCAGGAGAATAATCAATGGCACGTTTTTTTATTGACCGCCCGATTTTTGCATGGGTGGTCGCGATCGTCATCATGCTTGCGGGCGTGATCTCGATCCTCACCTTACCGGTCTCGCAATACCCCAGCATCGCGCCGCCGTCGATCGCGATCAGCGGCAGCTATCCAGGCGCCTCGGCCAAGACCGTGGAAGACGCGGTGACCCAGGTCATCGAACAAAAGATGAAGGGCATCGACGGCTTGCGCTATATGTCGTCGTCGAGCGATTCCACCGGCGGCATCAGCATCACGCTGACGTTCACCAACGCCACCAATCCGGACATCGCCCAGGTGCAGGTGCAAAACAAGCTGCAACTGGCGACGCCGCTGCTGCCGACCGCCGTGACCCAGCAGGGCCTGGTGGTGTCGAAAGCGACCCGCAACTTCCTGATGGTGCTCAGCTTCACGTCGGAAGACGGCAGCATGAACCAGACCGACCTGGGCGATTATGTCGCCGCCAACGTGGTCGATCCGCTGAGCCGGGTCAACGGCGTCGGCGACGTGCTGCTGTTCGGTTCGCAATATGCGATGCGCATCTGGCTCGACCCGGCCAAGCTGCAAAGCTACCAGCTGACGCCGACCGACGTCAGCAACGCGCTGGTCGCGCAAAACGCCGAAGTGTCGGCGGGTGAACTGGGCGGCGCGCCGGCCGTCGCCGGCCAGCAATTGAACGCCACCGTATCGGCCCAGAGCCGTTTGCAAACGGTCGAACAATTCGGCGCCATCCTGCTCAAGACCACCACCGACGGCGCCATGGTCTACCTGCGCGACGTGGCGCGGATGGAACTGGGCCGCGAAAACTACAACACCGTGGCACGCTACAACGGCAAGGCCGCCACCGGTATCGCGCTGAAACTGGCGACCGGCGCCAATGCGCTCGACACCGCCGTCAAGATCAAGGCCAAAGTGGCCGAGCTGAGCAAGCAATTCCCGACCGGCATGAAGTCCGCCGTCGCGTTCGACACCACGCCATTCGTCAAGCTGTCGATCGAAGAAGTGGTCAAGACGCTGCTCGAAGCGATCGTGCTGGTGTTCCTGGTGATGTATCTGTTCCTGCAAAATTTCCGCGCCACGCTGATCCCGACCATGGCCGTGCCGGTGGTGCTGCTGGGTACCTTCGGCATCCTGGCGGCGTTCGGTTTTTCGATCAATACGCTGACCATGTTCGCGATGGTGCTGGCGATCGGCTTGCTGGTCGATGACGCCATCGTGGTGGTGGAAAACGTCGAGCGGGTGATGAGCGAGGAAGGCTTGTCGCCGCTGGAAGCGACCCGCAAATCGATGAGCCAGATCACCGGCGCGCTGGTCGGCATCGCGATGGTGCTGTCGGCGGTGTTCGTGCCGATGGCGTTCTTCTCCGGTTCGACCGGCGTGATTTACCGCCAGTTCTCGATCACCATCGTGTCGTCGATGGTGCTGTCGGTGCTGGTCGCCATGGTGTTTACGCCGGCGCTGTGCGCCACCATTTTGAAACCGGTCGAAAAAGGCCATCACGCCACCAACAAGGGTTTCTTTGGCTGGTTCAACCGCGGCTTCGACCGCAGCAGCAGCAAGTACCAGGGCTGGGTCGGCGCGATGATCAACCGCAGCGGCCGTTCGATGCTGATGTATGTGCTGGTGGTGGTGGCGCTGGCGCTGGTATTCCTGCGCTTGCCGACTTCGTTCCTGCCGGAAGAAGACCAGGGCGTGCTGTTCTCGCAAATCCAGTTGCCGACCGGCGCCACCCAGCAGCGTACGCTGAAGGTGATCGAGCAAGTCGAGCATCACTTCCTGGTCAATGAGAAAAATGCCGTCGCCTCGGTGTTCGCGGTGGCCGGCTTCAGCTTCGGCGGCAATGGCCAGAATACCGGTATCGCTTTCGTGCGCCTGAAGGATTGGGACGAGCGCAAGAGCGCCGACCTGCGCGCGCCGGCCATCGTCGGCCGCGCGATGGGCGCGCTGATGCAACTGAAGGACGCGTTTGTATTCACGTTCGCGCCGCCGGCGGTGCTGGAGCTGGGCAACGCCACCGGTTTCGACTTGCAGCTGCAAGACCAGGCTGGCCTCGGACATGAAGCGCTGATCAGCGCGCGTAACCAGCTGCTCGGCATGGCCTCGAAAAATCCGGTGATGGTCGGCGTGCGCCCGAACGGTCAGGACGATACCCCGCAATACAAGATCACCATCGACCAGCAGAAAGCCACCGCGCTGGGCCTGTCGATCGCCGACGTCAACCGGGTGCTCAGCATCGGCTGGGGCAGCGCCTACGTCAACGACTTCGTCGACCGCGGCCGGGTCAAGAAAGTGTTCATGCAAGGCCAGGCCGATTCGCGCATGGTGCCGGAAGACTTGAGCAAATGGTTCGTGCGCAATGGCAGCGGCGAGATGGTGCCGTTCTCGTCGTTCGCGTCGGGCAAGTGGATCTACGCTTCGCCGCGCCTGGAACGCTACAACGGCTTGTCCTCGGTCGAAGTGCTGGGCACTCCGGCGCCAGGCAAGAGCACCGGCGCGGCGATGGACGAGATCGAAAAAATGATGACCCAGCTGCCGCCGGGCATCGGCTACGAATGGACCGGCGTGTCGCTGGAAGAGCGCGCCTCCGGTTCGCAGACGCCGGCGCTGTACGCGCTGTCGCTGCTGATCGTGTTCCTGTGCCTGGCCGCGCTGTATGAAAGCTGGTCGATCCCGTTCTCGGTGCTGCTGGTGGTGCCGCTCGGCGTGCTCGGCACGGTGCTGGGCACTTATGTGTTCCACTTGTCGAACGACGTCTACTTCCAGGTCGGCTTGCTGACCGTGGTCGGCCTGTCGGCGAAAAACGCGATCCTGATCGTCGAATTCGCCAAGGAGCTGCAGGATTCCGGCATGGCGCTGAAAGAAGCGACCTTGCACGCGGTGCGCTTGCGCCTGCGTCCGATCCTGATGACGTCGATCGCCTTCGGCCTCGGCGTGCTGCCGCTGGCCATTTCGCGCGGCGCAGGTTCGGGCAGCCAGAACGCGATCGGCGTCGGCGTGTTGGGCGGCATGTTGTCGGCCACCTTCCTCGGCATCTTCTTCGTACCGGTGTTCTTCGTGCTGGTGCGCGGCCTCTTCTCGAAGAAGGACGCGCCAGCGGCGCCGCCGGCACCATCCGCTCCAGCGGTCACGCTTTCCAAGGATGCGCATTAACATGAAAAAAACCATCATCTCTCTCGCTGCGCTGGCCGTGCTGGCCGGTTGCAGCCTGGCGCCCACTTACCAGCGTCCGGTGACGCCGGCGCCGGCCGCCTGGCCGACCGGCCCGGCGTACAAGCCGGACAGCGCGGCGGCCGACGCCAGGCCGGTGTCGGACCTGGCCTGGCGCGATTTCTTTACCGACCAGCGCCTGAGCAAAGTGCTGGAACTGGCGCTGGCCAATAACCGCGACCTGCGCGTATCGATCCTGAACATCGAAAAAGCGCGCGCCACCTACGGTATCCAGCGCGCCGCGCTGCTGCCGACGCTGTCGGCCAGCGGCGGCCAGAACGCGACGCGGATTGCGCGCAACCTGAGCCCGACCGGCGAAGCCGAGATCACCCGGCAGTACAGCGCCAACCTCGGCGTGTCGGCCTATGAACTGGACTTCTTCGGCCGGGTGCGCAGCCTGTCCGAAGGCGCGCTGCAACAATACCTGGCCACCGAGGAAGCGCGCCGCGCCGCGCAGATCAGCCTGCTGGCCGAAGTGGCCAACGGCTACCTGACGCTGGTGGCCGACCAGGAGCGTTTGCGGCTGGCCCGGGAAACCCTGAAGAACCAGCAGCTGTCGTATGACTTGAACCAGCGCCGCTTCCAGGCCGGCGCCGCTTCCGGCCTGGACATGTACGACGCCCGCACCAGCGTCGAATCGGCCCGTTCCGACGTGGCCTCGTTCACCGCGCAAGTGGCGCTGGACCAGAACGCGCTGACGCTGCTGCTCGGCAGCGCGGTGCCGGACGAGTTGCTGCCGCAAGGCACGCTCGACAACGTCACCACACTGACCGAGATCCCGTCCGGCCTGCCGTCGGATGTGCTGCAGCGCCGTCCCGACGTGCTGGGCGCCGAACGCAGCCTGCGCGCGGCCAATGCCAACATCGGCGCGGCCCGCGCGGCGTTCTTCCCGCGCATCTCGCTGACGGCGACGGCGGGTTCGGTCAGCGACAACCTGTCCGGCCTGTTCAAGGGCGGCAGCGGCGCATGGAGCTTCATCCCGCAACTGAACCTGCCGATCTTCGATGGCGGTGTCAACCGCGCCAACCTCGATATCGCCAATGTGCAGCGCGACATTTACGTGGCGCAGTATGAAAAGGCGATCCAGACCGCGTTCCGCGAAGTGTCCGATGCGCTGGCGCAGCGCGGCACGCTCGATGAACGCCTGGCGGCGCAGCAGGCGCTGGTCGAGGCGTCCTCGAAAAGCTACGCGATCCACGAGGCGCGCTACAAGCAGGGCGCCGACACTTACCTGAATGCGCTGATCGCACAGCGCACGCTGTATTCGGCGCAGCAGGGCTTGATCAATGTGCGCTTGTTGAAATCGACCAACCTGGTCACCTTGTACAAGGTGCTGGGCGGTGGCTGGCAGCCCGAGGGCGCCGCCGTGGCGTCGAACGTTCAGGGCGCCAGCGGCGTCCAATAAGGAGACTGTGCCGCAGCGGCCGCGCCAGTACGGGCGGCCGCTGCGGCTTGGGAAAAACATGAACGTCACAGATAAAAAACATCCATGCCTGAAACGCGCGCAAGACCGGCGCAAACAGGTGCTGGATGCTGCCGCCAGCTGCTTCAGCCGGAGCGGCTTCCACGGCGCCAGCATGGCCGAGATCTCGAAGGCCGCGGGCATGAGCGCCGGCCACATCTACAATTACTTCGACAGCAAGGACGCCATCATCGCGGCCTTCGTCGAGCAGAATGTGGAACGGATCTCGATGATCATGCAGGACCTGGCGCAGCAGGACGATCCGCTGCAGGCGATGATCGACAACATCGAAGTGCATGTCGCCGAAAACCTGGATCCGACTATCTGGTCGCTGCCATTGGAAATTTTTTCCGAAGCGTCGCGCAATCCCCGCGTCGCGGAGCGGGTGCAGGATGCAGACCGGCGCTCGCGCGGGATGCTGCACAAGATCATCCGCGATGCGCGCATCAGGCGCGGCTTGCCGACCGATGAGGAAATGCTGGCCGGGCGCGTCGAAACCGTGATCGCCATGTACCAGGGCTTGCACATCCGGGTGCTGCACAATCCGGACCAGCACGCGGCCTCGCTGAGCGCCGCTTTCAGGGTCGCGATGGCGGCGTTGATACTGGGGCAGTAGGGCAGTGGCGGGGATTGGGGGGCAGTGCCATGAAAACTTGCGCAAATCGATATCGGCCGTACTGCAAGGATGGCAAAAACGTAAAAGGCTCTGCTATAATTGTCCGGTCGTCGGGGCGTAGCGCAGCCTGGTAGCGTACATGCATGGGGTGCATGGGGTCGGAAGTTCGAATCTTCTCGCCCCGACCATTAGAATCAAGGACTTAGGCCAATCTTCGGATTGGCCTTTTTCTTTTCTGAGATTTTTACCCCTACATTTACCCCTACAAACGTACGGCCTCATATTACCCCTCGCGGAACGTCTTGAAACCTTAGTTCTCGCCCTTGCTCGTGGCGATGCATTTTTGCTGCCACGCGGCCACCTCGGTCGAATCCCAAGCGATGGCGCGCGGGCCGATATGGACCGGAGAAGGAAAGCTGCCATCCTTCGCACCGCGCAAGATCGTGCTGCGCGACCTGCCTGTAACCTCGATGACGACTGGCAGCCGCAGGAATTTTTTGACTTCGCTCATATCGCTCATATTTCGCTTTCAGTTGATTTCAAGATGTTGATCAGGTCGACCTGGCGCGGGTCGCCCTTGTCCAGCACGTAGATGTAGGTCTGGCCGCCAGGCGCATGCTCTTCGCAATCCGGCAGTCCCTGAGCCACTGCCAAGGTGCCGGCCTGGCGGCACGTCGCCGCATTGGTGTTCCGAAACAGGCCGCCCTCGCACTCGTCGGTGGCCAGCGCCGCGGTGAAGCGCTGGGCTCCAGGATCGCCGGGAGGCCCGCTGCCGCGCCACCAGCCGCCTGGCGGGGTCTTCGGCGTCATTTCAGATTGGCCCATGCGTTTCCGGATACCTCGCCGAGCAATGCCGAGATTCCGGCACTGGCCGATACAGGAATTCCTGTATCGCTTGCCGAACCATTAACTACAGGAATTCCGGTAGTTTTGGGCGCGGAAAAAAACCATTTGCGCAGTCCGGCGTTTTGCGCTTCCAATGCCATTATCAACGCCGCTGTGCTATCGCGCGCGCGACAAAATATTTCGATTGCGGCCTGCCCATCCTTGATTTGGGCACGCAATCGGTCGATCTCCGCTTCCAGGTTGTCGCGTTCAGTCGCATGGCATTGGGCCTGGATACTCCTCGCGCCCTCGATCCTGGTGAGTCTATCCACTTCGGTTCGCGCACTCTCGGCGCCGCCGGCCCGGCCCAACACCACCACCATGAAGATCAGGGCGCGAACGATGGCGGGCGGCTCGGTTTCTCCGGTGGCGATAGCCAAGCTGAGAATGATGGCGCCAGTCAGCGCCAGGGCGGCACCTGTGTAGATGTTGATGAATTTCATTTTGCAATTCCTTGTTCGGTTGGCCGGGTGGCCGATATCCTGGCCAGCTTTGCACAGGCTTTTGCCATGCGGGTTTTCAAGTTGTAGGTGCTGCGCTTCGCTTGCTGCAGGCGTTTGTATTCCGCCTCCGTAAATGCGCGCACGTCGCCGTGCTCGGGCGCATCCTTGGATACGGGTTTGTTGAGGCCGCCGTGAAG
Source organism: Janthinobacterium agaricidamnosum NBRC 102515 = DSM 9628 (assembly GCF_000723165.1). Taxonomy (NCBI): domain Bacteria; kingdom Pseudomonadati; phylum Pseudomonadota; class Betaproteobacteria; order Burkholderiales; family Oxalobacteraceae; genus Janthinobacterium; species Janthinobacterium agaricidamnosum. Next base: position 3,841,430 of record NZ_HG322949.1, on the reverse strand, counting down.
GCGCTCATAGTTGCGAATGGCGAGGTGATAGGCGTGCTTTGCGTTTGCTGTCGCCTCTTGGGCGCGCCACTGCTCCATGGCCAGTTCGCCGATCGCCACCAGCTGCACAAGTTGAGTGGTGCTCATTGCGCACCGCCCAGCATGTCCGCCGGCGTGCTGATCAGTTCCAGCAGCGCGAAAAACTTAGTGTCGCCACCGATGGAGCGCACGGCGTCGGCCGCCAGTTGCTGCAGGCGCGGCGTCATCTGGTTGGATTCGATCAGGCGCACGAACTCCGCGCGGCCCGGGAAGCCGCCTGCGGTTGCGGCGTCCAGCAGATGATCCCGCAAAGTGCCGGCATACTCGCGTCCCTCCAGCTCACCAAGCGGCGAGGCTGCTGCCGTCAGCATCACCATGGAAAGCATGGCATTTTGCAACCCTGTGCCGCCCATATTCATCATCGATGCCATGGACTGTCCGGACTGGGCGCGCGCCGTCAGCGCTGTTTCGACTGCCCATTTCTTTGCCTTCTTCATTGGGACACCCGCTTTCCCGCCACTGCGATCAGGCGAATGCCGGCCGGCGCCGGCGCGGCTGGCGGCTTGATCATCGGATGCCGCTCAGCATCTATCTTTGCCATGCGCAGATTCGCGCCGCGCCGGCGCAGGTCCATCATCCTGTAGCAGCGCAGAAACTCGGCTTCATCGGCGCTTAATGGCGTTTCCACTTTTTTTGGTTTCATCATGATGCGTTCCTCGCAAGTTTGTCTAATTCGTCGGCGATCTCGCCGGCCATGTCGGCGCAGGTATCGAGTGTTTCCAGCTGGCGGCCGTCCTCCAAAATCTCGAAAGCCGACAGCAGGGCGGCCACCACGCCGGTAAGGCCGGCCAAGCGCTTGATGGCGACGGCGCGGGCTTGATTCTTGTCTGCCATCACTCGCCATCCACTTCGATCATTGGAAAACCGGACATAACCAAATCACGGAAATTCAGAAATTTCTCGTCAGCCTGGGCAACTTTGGATTGGCGCGAAATGTAGATATGCGAAGGAGAATTTACCCAGCTGATCACGAAAACATACCGGTCATTACCGTCTGGGTAGATACTTCCGCGCAGTCCGCCGGTGGCAACCCAATTTCCCTGCTTTGTCTTTACTGAAACGCCGCGGTGAAATGCCTTCGTCGCCATAAATTGTTTTGCAGTGCCGCGCCAGGTGATGCGCGGCTTCTGGTCCGAGAGTTCGATCTGAACATTCAGGCCGGCCCGCACGGCGTCGAGCGATTCATAGCGCTCTGCCATCGGCCGTAAAAACCACAGCCGACCAAAGATCTTGCCGTCCAGTCCATCGATAGCGGTTATGGTGCTCATGCTGCGCTCCTTGTAAGTTTTTCCAGGTTGTCAGCGATATCGCTGGCCATCGTCGCGCAAGTTTTCAATGCTTCCGGCTGGACGGTCGGTTTCATGATTTCGATTGCCGCCGGCAGGGCGTCGACGACTTCGGCCAGATCCCGATCTCGTGACATCGCAGATTTGCCAGTTCTAGTCCAGATCATTTCCGGATAGAGTTCGGCCTCCCTTTCCATTAGCGACAAGTTTTCTGCCTTGGCCCGCTGATCCATCCTGATGTACGCACGCACCCACCGCGCCATCTCAGATTCGAAATCTGCACGCACATGGTCGCGCTGGCGCAGTCTTTCGATGTATTCATTAATTGCTGCCTCAACAACGCGGGCGTTCATGCTGCACCTCCAGCCATGTTGGCCACCATGACCACAATTTCGTCAGCCATCTGCTGGGCCAACCACAACAGGTCGCATGGTCCATCTTCTGGCTGCATTGCCACGAGAAGCGCGGACAGTTGACGTGCACGCATCCTGGCGTGATCGCGCACTTCAACGGCGGTTACGTGAAGCTCGGAATAGGGTGCAGCCAGCACGATGCCGGATTCCGGTTTGCTATTGGCCTGCGTCAAGCCGGGCCCGCTTGTCTCTGCGGTGGGTGTCGTGGTATCGTTACTCTTCGCCATAGTGGTTCTCCAAAAATTAGGGCGTACAGGTCCATTCGGTGCGGGAACACCGAGTGAGCTTTTTCTTTTGTGGGGTGCCGGCGAGCCGGCGCGGTCGTTACGGTCGGTCGCGAGCTGGGAGCAACTTGAACCGGCCGTCAATGTACGGGTGCGTCACTTGGGTGGCAGTAATGCGCGTGCATTCACCGGAGAAGCGCGCGAACACTGCGCTGACGTCCTTGATCCAGTAGACGGCGTAGCTGCCACCGCGCGCCTCTTCGCGCGAGTGCTTCACCATGCCGGCCGGCTTCGGCGCGATCGGCGACTGGCGCAAGACCTCATCAATGATGCGTGACGGCAGGCCGTGCAACTTATTGATGCGCTCCCGGATGTGCACGATGGACTCGGCGCCGGCCGGGCGCGCCAGCATGAGCATAGTGTCGGCCAAGTCGCCGACGCGCTGACCGACCGCAGTAATCGCAGCACCTTGCTCTGCCTGCACTTCAGCCTGGGCGGCCAGCGCCTGGCTCTGCGCCGCCTGTTCGGCCTTGATCGAGGCGTTATCCACCATCAGGGCGATCAACGCGCGCTGCTCCGGCGGCAAGCTGGCCAGCGGATCAGTGGCCGGCGCCGGCTTCGCGAAGTACGACTTCACCAGCAAGCGCTGCACATCCCAGGCCAGATCGTCGGTGAAGGATTTCACCAGCATGCTGTAGCCGGCTTCAGTCAGCAGCAATACCGCGGCCGGCGTCCCGCCTTGGGGGCGCGAAAAACCAAGCGCACGAATTTCGTTCGGCTGGTTCAACTCGAAGAAGTCTTCCCCCATAACAAGCCGAGCCCGATGCTCGTTGAAGTTCCGGCGCGCCGTGCCATCTGGCCGCTTGTGTACCTGATCGATCATGGTCAGCGTCATGACGCGAACACCGCTGTATTCGACAGGTGACAGCGCTACGCCGAGGATTTCGACGGGCCGAGCCGCCAACAGCAGCTCGTGTGGTTGTCTTGCGCTCATAAGATTGCTCCTTTGCTGTGTTTTTCGTTTGCTGCTGGTGCTTATCCTAGGCAATTAGGCCAGGCGTGGTTGCGAACTATCGGCGCCTGCAGCGGCCAGGGTACGGCGCCAGATGGCGTGCCCCTCTTCGATACCTGCGCTGAATGCATCAGCCTCGGCGGTGCCTGCGGTGTAGGCCGTCGGGATAGCAACGCCTTCGATGCGGAAAACCAGGGCCGCACGCGCGCCAGCTTTGTACGGCGTGCTGCGCGGATCGCGTGGCACGTTGAAGGCGGCGTCGAGCAGCTGGTCTACGATGAGCAGGGCGCCACCGTCATCGCGGCCGGCATCGTAGCCTTCGAGCCATTGCTCGATTTCGGTGGCCGTGCAGTCGCCGGAAATGATATCGCCGTCCCTGAGGGCGTTGAAGCCTTTGGCGCAGCCGACGATCTCCATGCCGTGCTGCGCGGCCAGCGCCAGGGCGATAGGGGTAAGTTGGGTGAAGTCTGCGCCGGCTGGCGCGGTGCTGCTGGTGGTCATGGTCGCCTCACGGAAATAAATCAGTGAGGCAATTCTAAACTATCTAACGCAATCGTCAAGAAAAATCTAACTAAATATCTTGCGACCCAGTTTTTAATGTCGCCGTTCGAGCGATGGCTGTGATCAACTCCATTGTGACGATTTCGCCCTCTAAAACCAGGGCAGGCGGGCCGATTTCGTTGAGATTTCCAAAAGCAACTTCATCGCCTCGCTGATATAGAAGTTGCATCACATAAAACTCGCCATCTTGGAGTCTTAGCACAACATCATCCCCAGGGAGCGGCTCACCGGAAGGCTCAATGACTAAAAACTCGCCACTTTTCACGCGAGGTCGAAGCTTATTTCCCCTTACTAGCAATGCGTATGCAAGTGGATCACGGGAGTGAAATTCAAGATACTTAGATCCAAAATCGTCGCCAGGATTTTTGAATTGAATTACGTCCTCTCCTTTAGGGAGAATGATTCCCTTAACCAGCAAATTCCGCTTTATTAGCTGACCATCTTCGGGTTTTAGTACAAAGGGGAAGTCTTCTTCCATCTCTCCCGTATCATCGCTTACACCCTCTTGAAGATTTTGTTGTGGGTGCTGATCAAGCCATCCATTGGCGATGCTTGTGCGTTCCTCGATAGTGCGAGCTACGCGTTCCCCGATGCTTCTGCCATCGTTGTAAGTTTTTGATAGGTATTGGGATATTTGAGAGCGCGAATAATTAAACTGTGCTGCGAAGAATGAAATATTACCGTCTGCTATTTTATTGATCAATGAGCGAAGGCGATGTCGTCGAATTGCGAAAATATCCATAGTAATTCTCCAGAATTTTCTAGATGGTACGCAAGATTTATCTTGACGTAAAGCGATAGATAATTCTAAACTTAAGCCATGGATTTCTATACGTATATCAAAGCGCTTCCGCGCACTGCTCGTCAACCGTTCGCAAGCAGATGCGGGACCACCTACGCCAGATTGCGACAAATTGCATATGGCAATGAGCCCGCAAGCCCAGAGCTATCCGTTGCAATTGATCGTGAATCACTGGGCGTTGTGCCGTACGGTTGTGTCAACGATCGTTGGCTGGAGCGGAATGGCCCAGAAGATGGTCGTAAGCGAATAGCAATGGATTGGACTTATGTTGAGGAAAAGGCGAGAGCTGAAGTGACACCCCTGCGCCCCAAAAAATCATCCGGGATTAGCGTGTGCGAGGCCGGCAAGGAATCTCTATGACCACCCACCAACAACACTGCCAGCGACGTCCTGGGAGGGCCCTGGAACGAAGACGGCACTGAGCACAAAAACATTAGTGCTGATCCTGCGTGAGCTGCGCGCTGGCGAAATTGTCGGCGTGGCGCTTAAGCCGGAGCAGGGCGACATCATTGCCGTTGAGGCGTGGATCAAGGATTTTTTATATGCGCGGTCGCTTGCTCTGACGATACCGCCGCCGGACCCTGAGGTGATTTTGGCGATACAAAAGTTTGCAGGAGATCAATTACCTCCTGTGCTGATTTTCGGTGCAGATCGCGCATCGTGTCATCTAGATCTTTTCTCACCGTGACCGTGTAGCTGAGTGTATCACCGTTCTTCATAACGAAATTTCGAGTTATCACATTTGAGTCGCCAGTAACTTTTACCTGAAATTCGCCAGTTTTGATTTCCATGAGAGTTCCTTTGCGCTGTTGTTGAAGTTGGGGAGCTTAAATAGTAGCGCATTTGGCAACCCTCACCCTTACACATTGTGTTTTATTTGATCTTGAAAGCCAGCCATGAATCCACTCGAAAAACCCACCTCCGACCACGCCGCCGAACTGCGTGGCGCCATTGCGCAGACGCGCCTGGTGTTTGAGGGCTGCGGCGATGCGCAAGATGCGCTGGAATATCTGGAGCAGGTATTGAAGGCCGGCCAGCGCGGCGAAATTCCAGCGCATGCTTGCGAGCCAGCTGCATCGCAGGCTATCTGCAACCTGGCTATCAAGGTCGATACGACTGGCCTTGAGCGCGCCACGGCGCTGGCCAATCAGTTCAATGAAATGCTGCAGGGCTGGGCACCGGCGCTGGCCAAGTTGAACGACAGCATTGCCACCACGATGTCGGCGGCTGCCGAGAAGGCTGCGGCCGCCATGGCTTCCAAGGCGGCGCAACTGGTGATCCAGGCCGAGAAGGCTGCTGCTGGCGCTGCCGCGCGCGCCGCGCTCGATCCAGTGGCCGTGCTGTCGCGCGAGGTGTTCAGCCTGTCCGACCAGCTGCAACAGCCGGCCGACCTGGTGGCGCAGCTGCTGGTGCTGGCGGAGCTGCGTGGCCTGGGTGCTGAGCATGCGCCGACCGGGCCCAAACGTGGCGTAACTGAATACCATTTTTATTTCGATTCTGTCCGAGTCGATCATTCGGAAAGCATCAGATCGACTCGAGATGCAAAGGCTGCCGCCATATGTGCCGCCAATGCAGTTCAGGCCGGGATTATGGCCTTTGATAATGCTAATCCACAGCCTTGATTCCCGCCGTCAGAGTGGCAATAAGTGAATCCAAGTATGCAGCATCCGCTTTTCCGTAGGCGGAAGCGTTATTCGTATGGTTCACCGTTACACCGTGAAGCTTTATTGCACCACTTTGAAGAGCGGCTTCAACCAACTTAATTGCAGCAACGGCGGCGCTTGATTCTGCATTTGCCATGGGTAGTTCCTTTTCGTAAATTGTTGAGTGGAATTGATAATTTAACACGATTGGAACTACCCGCCCAATTATCCGGCCGTGGTGCTGGAACAAGTTTCAAACGGGGCAGCGGCTGCGCAGCCGCGACCAAGCGATTTCAGCCCGCCGGTCACGCCCCGACCCTTTACCTGGCTGAATGAAAGGTTGAACATGAAATCGAAGAACTACCTGCTGGAAATGATGGCGGCGGTTGATGCTGATCGCTTCTTGGCAATGACGCACATCTTCCAGGCCGGCGCGCTCGTGCCGCTGGCGCCGCGCAAAGGGCCTGGCTATCACCTGACCGATATCCCGATGAATCGCGGCATGATGGCGGTCGTCGGCGCATGGCGAGAGGCTGGAGCACCAGATGCGCAGCTGAACGCAACCATGAGCCGCCTGATGAGCCTGGGCGACATCTTCGAGGTGCCCGAATACTTCGGCGACTACATCCGCTCCGACGATGGCGCCGGCGATGGTATCGCCGTGGCTGATGTGCTGTTGAAAGCTGCGGCGCTGGCCAGGCTGGTGGACGTGAAGGGCTGCTTGCGCTTCGACTTGGCCGACGTGCTGGCTCACGCGCAGCGGCTGGACGCCGAGAAGGATGCAGCTGTCGCATGAGTGCCTCGCCTCAACTGGAAGACGGTCACGTTCGCATCGCCACGGAGCTGCTGCTGGCGCTCGTGTGTGCGGGCTTGACGGCGCGCCAGTGGCCGATCGTGATGGTCATTGCGCGCAAGACCTACGGCTACCAGAAAAAGGTCGACGATATCGGGCTGAGCCAGATATCGGAATTGACCGGCATCGCAAAGCCGCACGTCAGCGTCGCCGTGCGCGAGCTGGCAGCGCGCCGCATCATCACGCGCAAGGTTGGCACGTTTGGACATATCCTGGGCATCAATAAGAACCATCTTCAGTGGCTGCCCGCCACCAAATCAGCACCCGCTTTACCGCCTTCGGAAGGCGAAATAATTGTAGATGATGGGGTTACCGATCCGGTAACGGTTACTGAATCGGTAACCGTTACTGAATCAGTAACGGAGGGGTTACCGAATCAGTATCAGGGGGGTTACCGAATCGGTAAAGCTGGGGTTACTGATTCGGTAACCACAATAGATAACCCTACAAAAGAAAACCACCAAAAGAAAAAATCTTGCGCTTCGCAAGCGAAACGCGAGTCCGATGATGCAGCTCCAGCAGATCGCGAAGATCGGGCCATGACGAGCAAGCCATCGAAGCTGCAAGACCGGTTTGATCGCTTCTACGCGGCCTACCCGAAAAAGAAATCGCGGAAGACGGCCGAGAAGGCGTTTGCGGAACTGAATCCCGACGAGCAGCTCTTGACGGCCATGCTGGCTGGCATCGAGCGGGCCATGACATCGGGCAACTGGAACGATCCGCAATTCATCCCTTACCCGGCAAGCTGGCTGAATGCCGCCGGCTGGCTGGACGAGATCCAGACCGAGTACTCGACCGCCGAGCGGGCCGTGATCCAGGCGTTTAACGACGCCCTTGGGGAGCAGCTTGGCCATGTCGCGGAAACGCCATTCGTTGAATCCCGCGCCGCGGCAATTCGTGACTTCGCCACCTTTTCGGAAAAGCCAGGCTTCGTTGTCCGGTTCTTCCCTTGGGTTCGCAATAGCACGACATTGCCGCCAAACGTGGGCTTTGACTTCATCATCAGCCGCAAGGGGTATGGAAACATCACCAGCGGGCAGCACGCGAGGAGAGAAAATTGAACATGAACGACCAGCAGCACCTGGTGGTGCCGCATTCCATCGAAGCAGAGCAGAGCGTCATCGGCGCTCTGCTGCGCAACAACGACGCCATTGACCGAATTGGCGGTCTGATAGCTGACCATTTTTACCGCGCTGACCACCGCGCCGTTTTTACCGAAATCATTCGGCTCATTTCCAGCGGCATGCCGGCCGACGTGATGACGGTGTGGGCTGCCTTGGAGGCGCGCGGCGGCCCGCTCCTGGATGGCCTGCACGGATACCTGAACCAGATCCACCAGACCATGCCCAGCGCCGCCAACGTGGCCCAGTATGCCAAGACTGTGGTGGACCGCTCGACGATGCGCAGCATGCTCTGGATCAGCGACCAGATTACCGAGGTGGTGCACAGCCCGGCCGGCCGCACAGTGGACGAAATGCTTGATGCGATGCAGACGAAAGTGCTCAAGCTATCCGAGCGCCGGGTGCGCAACGAGCCGCGCATGATCAGGGACGTGGCGATCGAATTCATCGACGGCATGGCCAAGCGCGCCGATGGATTGGAGTCTGCGATGTCTACCGGCATTCCGGAGATCGATGCGCTGTTCAACGGCGGCCTGCGCCCAGGCAACCTGGTTATCGTTGCCGGGCGCCCGTCGATGGGTAAGACCGCGCTCTCGGCCGATATCGGCTTGAACATGGCCGTCGACGTGAGCGTGTTGATGTATTCGATGGAAATGGCTGGGCAGGAGATTGCCGGGCGGGCGCTGGCCAACCGCGGCAAGGTGCCGCTGGCAAAAATCATGGGAAAAATCGCAGGTGACGACGATGCGACTTGGGGCGGCGTCAGCGCTGGCTGCGCGCGCCTGGACGACATGCGCTTCGCCATCGATGACACGGCCGCGATCACCATGCTGGACCTGCGCATGAAGGCGAAGGCATGGAAGCGCAAGCACGGCCTGGGCGTGATCATCGTCGACTACATCGGCTTGATGACCGGCGGCGACGGCGACAAGCGCCATGAGCAAATCGGCTATTACTCGCGCAGCCTGAAAGCACTCGCCAAGGAACTGGGCGTGGCCATCATCGCGCTGGCGCAGTTGAATCGCCAGTCCGAAGCGCGCACCGACAAGCGGCCGCAGTTGTCGGACCTGCGCGATTCCGGCGAGATCGAGCAGGATGCGGACATCGTGATCCTGGTGCACCGCCCGGAAATGCATCATCCGGATAGCCCACACTTGAAGGGCTGGGCCGAGGTGATGGTGCGCAAGAACCGCAGCGGTTCGCTGGGCACCATCAACATGCAGTTCGACGGGCCCACTTGCCGCTTCCTTCCTTGGAATGGACCGGCGCCGAGCGAGCCGGACCAAAGGTCGAGCAGCGGACGCAGGTCATTTGATGGATGACGGGTAAGAGGGACGGTAAAGACCACCTTGCCGCACCGATCCCTTGCATCGCTTTGAGCCAACACCCAGCATCAACAAACAGGAATAGAAATGAATGTAATCCAGAAATACACCAGCGCGCTTGGCTCATCGAATTTACGCGATGATGCCCACCACCACAGCACCGAGGTGCTGGCCACCGCGGCGCTGTGCCGCGACCTGGGCACCAAGCTTTTCCGCGTGAAGTACGCCGGCGACGCAACCAGCTACCCGGCGCTGCTCGACGCCTGGCGCGAGATCGTCAAGAGCAAGGCGGGGCATCGGACCTGGCCGGCCGACGTAAGCCCGGCCAAGGTGGCGCGCCTGTCGCTGGACCATTGGTTGAATGATGTGTGCCCGGCCTGTACCGGACGCGGCTATGAGCCGGTGCGCGGCCAGACGGCCGTGCTATCCGATGTGGCGTGCAAGGCTTGCGCCGGCACCGGCACGCGAGCCGTGCAGACCCAGCACAAGATGCTGCACCTGGTCGAGGATATGGTGGAAGCGCTCAACGCGATGGCAGCGCATGCGGCCGGCCAGACGATGAGGCGCCTGGTGGCTGATATGAGAATTTGATGCGATTTGATTCAGTCGGCCTTAAGTGCTCACTGATTTTTCACTAGTCGTTCAGCGCAGTGCATTCTACGGGATGCCATGATAGCTGCCGCAGTGGCCGTAAGAAATGGGAGCGTAACAATCAAAAGTCCAAACGAGAGAGATTTCGAAAGAAGCCCCCATTGTCCAGCAAGAATTGGTAATACTGCTATTGTGTAAGAGGTGCCATATACTGCTAGATAGACCC